>DATAOX010000181.1:0-2609 GCA_036265555.1 Solirubrobacterales bacterium | reverse complement strand
CAAGGCCAAGCAGGACCTACGACCCGGCCCGGCGAGGTCCAGGTGGGCCGCAGGATCCCGGCGAACGGGACCCACGGGGGCCTAGGCCCCGTGAGACAGATGACTGCGCACGACAGAATCCGGCTTACAGGCCTGCTACGGAAGAGCCCCGCTCCGGCGGGGCTCTTCTATGGCCCCACCACGGTCATGGGCCGCGGCCGGCCTCGATCCGCGCTTTCCAGCGGCGCTGGCGGCGGCGCGCGTCGGCCATGAAGAGCGGGATCATCCGCACGGACAGGCCGGGGAATGCGTCCAGGATGCGGACGAGCGCGCCGCGCCATCGCGGGACCGTGAGGACGGGCCGCGGCCCATCGAGCAGTTCGGCGACCTTGGGGGCGACCTGCTCCGGGCGGAGAAGCTGGCCGGAGAAGGAGGGCGCCGCATCCGGATCGTCGAGCTTGTCGGCGATCATCGGCGTCCAGACGCCATCGGGGCACACGGCCGAGACGTGGATGTCCCTGAGTCCCTCGCGACGCAGATCGCCGAGCGTGCCGAGGCTGAACGCGATCGCGGCGTGCTTGGTTGCGCCGTAGAGGGCCTCGCCAGGCGGCGCGCCGAGCCCGGCCAGCGAGACGATGTTGATCACGTGTCCGCGTCGCGCCTGCCGCATCGGGCCGAGCGCCGCGAGCGTGCCGTTGATGGTCCCCAGCGTGTTCACCTCGAACAGGAGGCGGCAGGTGTCGGGATCGTGCTCCCAAACGTGCCCCGTCACCAGGATCCCGGCGTTGTTCACCCAGACGTCGAGCGAGCCGGCGCGCTGCAGCGTCATCGCGGCGGCCGCCTCGCACGCCTCGCGGTCGCGCACGTCGAGCTTCGAGAAGAAGGCGGAACCGTCGAGCTCATCGGCCGCCGCCGCGGCCGCGGCCTCGTCGACGTCGGTGACGTGGACGGTCAGCCCCCGCGCCGTGAGGGCACGGGCGATCTCGAGGCCGAGCCCCCTACCGGCGCCGGTGACGAGAGCCGCGGACACGGCCCGAGCATAGAGCCGGGATTGGGCGCCAGGCGCTTTGTTAGGATCGCGCGAGCTTCCGGCTGAATCCTCGCCACATATCGCGGGGATCGGGGGACCCAGTTTCTGGGGCGAATCGCAGCTTCTTGCTGCGTAGCGCCTTCTCTTTCGGCGCGAGCCCGTCAGCTAACCCCGTAAGCGACCGAAAGAGCACATGGACGAGGGCTGGCCCCGGCGCGGGGCCGAAACCGAATACCGCCGGCGTCGCGAACGGCCGATCATGCGGCACCCGGACCGCATCGCGCTCTGGGCGGTGGGGATCGCGGTCGTGGGGATGATCGCCGCGGCCGCGAGTGCGCATGGCGCGTCGGGAGGAGGAGGCACGGGCACGACGGACTCCTGTACGGATGCGAGCTTCGGGTCGCGGGTGCTGCGGCTCGGGAACTGCGGCACCGACGTCAAGACCCTTCACTGGATCATGAGGGCCGCGTCCTACGACGTGAGCCTCGGCAAGCAGTTCGACGCCGCAACGCAGGCGCAGGTCGAGGAGTTCCAGAGGAGCGAAGAGCTCGAGCCGAGCGGCGTCGTCCGGAGGCGGACGCGGACGCGTCTCGTCCACACGATGCCCAAGAGCATCGCGTCCTGGTACGGGCCCGGCTTCTGGAACCAGAAGACCGCCTGCGGCGTCACGTTGAAACGGCACACGGTCGGTGTGGCGCATCGCCACCTGCCGTGCGGAACGAGGGTCACGCTGAAGTACGGCGACCGCTACGTGACCGCCAGGGTCATCGACCGCGGTCCATACACGAAGGGGGTGCGTTGGGACCTGACCATGCGCGCCGCCACGCAGCTTCACTTCACCTACACGGACGACATCCGAGCCGCTCCGATCAAGGGGTAGGCGATACCCCTCGCTGGGCGGCGAGGAGCAGCAAGGAAGCGGTTCGCGCGGCGACTTTCCCCGAGTCGCCCGCGACCGCTGCCGCGGTCGCCGCCTACGCTGCGGTTGGCAGGATGGCCGGGTCGGTCTGGTCCTGGGGGAGGGCCGCGGCGTTCGAGATGAGGCTCTGGAACTCGTTGACCGCCAGGTGCGCGACCGCCTCGAGCAGCTCCTCGTCGGTCCAGCCGACCTCGCGTGCTTCCTCCAACAGGTGGTGCGGGGGCCGGCTGTCGGAGTCGAAGAGCGCCTTGAGGAAGGTGAGCAGCGCCGCTTCCCGCGGGTCCGTGGAGGTCCAGCTTCGGGCTCCCGAGATCTCGTCCAGGCCGAGTCCCGCGGCGCGGGCGGTCCGGGCGTGCTGCGCGACGGAGTAGGTGTCGCCGCGGCTCTGGGCGACCGCCAGTGCGATGCGCTCGGCGGTCGGCCGCGGCAGCAGTCCACCTCGAAGCTCATGCCTCATCCGCGCGAACGCCCGCATCGCCGCCGGCGATCCCGCGAGAACGCCGACGAACTTCGATACCGACCCGCCCGCGTCGGACATCCCCTGGAGCAGTCGGGCGGTCGCCTCGGGCGCCGTGAGCTCGTCGTGGATGTGGAAGCGGCTGATATCGGTCTTGACGGTCATTTGGGGGTGTGCTCTCTCTTCGCGTCACGCCGGCGCGCGGGTTTACGCGCCGTTGACTC
>DATAOX010000180.1:0-22853 GCA_036265555.1 Solirubrobacterales bacterium | reverse complement strand
CGTGTCGCTGCCCGGCGCGGGAAGCGCGAGCTCGCGGACGTGGAAGTCCATGTCGAAGTCGGGGTCCTCGATCCAGTAGGGGTAGTCGAGCCCAAACGGGACCTCAGCCAGCCGCCAATGCAGCGGTGGGAGCAACGGCAGCCGCTCGTCCATGAGACTGCAGATGTCCTCGATCTCGAGCTTGCCGCCGGGACGCTCGGAGTCGTCCAGGACCGCCAGCGCGCCCACGTGACCGCTCTGGCGCGGCGTCTCGAGCGCGAGGAACTGGGCATCGAGGCTCGTGAGCTGCCGCATATCTCCTCCAAGTCTCACACTATTGCGGCGGCTTCGCCGCCTGACTTCACCTGCATCCGCGGCGAGGTGTCGCCGCCTCGAATACCTACGGCCCCGTCGTCAAGCGGGCACCCGGACGAGCGCGTCGGGCCCGATCTCCTCGAGGGACCGGCATCCCGCCAGCGCGGTGGTCAGGTCGAAGTCGGCGAGGAAGTTGCGGATCACCTCACGCACGCCGGGTTCGCCGCCCACCGCCAGGCCCCACAGATAGGGACGGCCGACGCAGACCGCCGTGGCGCCGAGCGCGAGGGCCTTGAAGATGTCCGCCCCGCCGCGAACGCCGCCATCGAGGAGCACCGGGACCCGGTCGTCGGCCGCCGCGACGACGGGCGGCAGCGCGTCAATCGTCGCGATCGCCCCGTCGACCTGCCGTCCGCCGTGGTTCGAGACGAGGATCCCGTCCATCCCCGCATCGATCGCCCGGCGCGCGTCGTCGGGGTGGAGGATGCCCTTGAGCACGATCGGCAGCCGGGTGCGCTCCCGAAGGAAGGGCAGGTCGTCCCAAGTGAGCGACGGCCGCGAATAGATCTCCACGAAGCGCTCGACGGCCCGCCGCGCCCTGCCCGACCGGAGGGCGGGCCAAAAGCGATCGGGATACCGGCGCACGAGCTGAATCAGGGTCCCGAGGGCCGCCAGGTTCGGACGCGGCGTAGGGCCCGCAGGCTGGCCGGACGCCCCGGCGATCAGGCGCTGGAAGACCGGGTCGCTCGTGTACTGGGCGATCCCCTTGCCCCGCAGGAACGGCAGGTAGCCGAGCGCCAGATCGCGCGAGCGCCAGCCGAGCATCGTTGTGTCGAGCGTGACCACGATCGCTTCGCAACCGCACGCCTCCGCTCGGCCGACGAGGCTCTCGACGAGGTCGTTCGAGGTGCTCCAGTACAGCTGAAACCACCGTGGCGCGTCGCCCATCGCCTCGGCGCAGGCTTCCATGGGGACCGATCCCTGATTGGAGAAGATCATGGGTACGCCCTCCATCGCGGCGGCCCGGGCGACCGCGGTGTCGGCGTCGCGGTGCGCCATCTCCAGCACGCCGACCGGCGATAGGAGCAGCGGAGCGGGGATCCGGCGGCCGAAGAGATCCACGCTCAGGTCTCGGCGGGACACGTCGCGCAACATGCGCGGCACGATCCGCCAGCGCTCGAACGACTCCTCGTTCGCCCGTTTGGTCGACTCGTTGCCGGCGCCCGCGGCGACGTATGCAAAGGCCTGCGGCGACATCGTCCGCTCGGCCGCCTCCTCGAGCGCCGCGGTCTCTATCGGGACGCTCGGACGACGACCGCTGACCCCGCGAAGGTAGATCGACGCTACGCGCTCCGGGCCGGTCACGCCGCGGCGCGGTGGCCTTCGTGCCGACGGCGGCGGGCGCGCGGGCTGATCAGCCCGCCCCAGTCGGCGTCGTCCAGCCGGGTCGGTTCCGTGGCCGCGATGAAGTCATCGAGCGCCGCGGCCAGGCCCGCCGGATCCTCCAGGTGCGGGAAGTGAGCGGCGCGCGGCAGGGTGCGGAACTGGCTGCCTGGGATGGCGTGGTGTGCGGCCTCGCCGTGCGCGAGCGGGATCGTGTTGTCGCGCTCGCCCCACACGATGAGGGTCGGAAATTCCCGCAGCAGGTAGAGGCGATCGCGCGCGCTCACCCGCTGACCGTGGACGTCGATCACCGAGCGCAGCGTCTGGACGAACGCCGTACGTGCCCCTGCCCGCTCGAGCGGACGTAGGGCTCGGGCGATGGCCTGGAGATAGACACCGGTCCCGATGCCTCGCTCGCGCAGGCGATCGCCGCTCCGCCACAGGCCGTTGAGCACGCGCGGATGGGCTGCCGCGCGCAGGATCGATGCTGCGCCGGGAAGCGCCGCGCCCCGCAGCAGGGGGCTCACCTCGTGGCCGAGCCCGCCGCTCGACACGAGCACCAACCGATCCGTCCGCTGGGGGAACTGGTAGAAGAACTGCATCGCCACCCCTCCGCCGAGGGAGTGCCCCACGACGGTCGCGTGGTTGACCCCGAGCACGGCGAGCAGGTCGCGGATGCTCGCCGCGTGGGCCCCCAACGAGTAGTCGCCGCGTGGAGTCGCCGAGCCGCCGTGCCCGATGAGGTCCGGGGCGATCAGCGTGTAGCGATCCGCGAGCCGCAGCGCGACCTCCTCCCAGTGGCGGGACGAATTGACCATGCCGTGGATGAGCACGACCGGTGGCCCGCTGCCGGCGACGCGGTAGATGACCCGGTGGCCGTGGAGCTCGACCTGCCAGGCGTCGAAGGCGCTGGCCATGGCGCGCAACTTACAGCGAGCGTGTGCCGGCGGCGCGGCCGGCCTCGAACGGCGCGTTTTCCGCGCCCAGCGCGGATTTTGCACAGACCGGCGGTTTGGGGTGGTTTTTGGACTGATCGCGGTACCTTTGACGCGTGGACCGAGACGCCGCCCTCGCGGGCGTGTTCCAGCCGGTTCGCCCCGCGACGACGTTCGAGGAGACGGTCGAGCGACTCGGCACTGCGATCAGGATCGGGCTCCTGGGGCCGGGCAGCAGGCTCCCGGCTGAGCGCGAGTTGGCAGACCAGCTCGGGATCTCGCGCTCCACGCTTCGCCAGGCGCTGACCACCCTCACGCAGACCGGACACCTCGTGTCGGTGCGCGGGCGCAGCGGGGGAACGTTCGTCGCCGAGCGCCCGCCGCTCGCGGAGGGGGACGAAAAGCCGCTGTCGGAAGAGGCGTGGGCGGTCTTGGACTACCGGGTCGCGATCGAGACCGGCGCCACCGTCCTGGCCGCCGAACGCGCCGAATCCGGCGACATCGAGCAACTCGTCGCGCTCGTGGGCTCGATGGCCGAGGCGGACCGCTTCGACGAGTATCGCCGCGCCGACATCCGGCTCCACATCGGCATCGCGGAGGCAGCTCGATCGCCGCGCCTGGTGCGCGCGATGACCGAGGTACAGGGACAGATGAGCGACCTCATCGCGCTCATCCCGCATCCCGAGCAGGTGCTCACCCACTCGAACGCACAGCACGAGCGGCTCGTGAAGCTGCTCCGCCGTGGGGCTGCCGGGTCAGCCGTGAAGCTCGTTCGCGAGCACATCCGCGGCACCGAGCACATCCTGGCCGGCCTCATCTGATCGGCTCGGATCCGCTGGTTTTCGGGTCCTGGGGACGTCATGACGTGCCTGAATCCCCCAAAGACCTCTCACGGGATGGCGGTCAGCCGCGCCGTCACGAGCCCACCGTCGGGATCGACGGCGGCGGTCCAGTCCGCGGGCAGCCGGCCGGAGCGCCCGGGTCCCAGCCGCCGCGGCCGCCCCGTCCACAACCGTCGCCCGTCCTGCGTCAGCTCCACGCGCGGGCGTCTCGACGCGTTCCCCGATCGGAGCAGGAACCGGCCCCGCGGCGGGGGCTGGGCACCGGACCGGGCGGTGAGCGCGTTCGGGACGATCCAGCCGAGCGGCGGCTCGCACCGGATCGGGATGCGCGACTCGGGCCACGGCTCGCCGTCGAGGTAGCGGGCCACGGCAGTCGCGGCGTGCCGGCCCGAAAGCGACGCGATGTCCGCAGTCTCGGCCCCGTGGAGGACGTTGCCCGCGGCGAAGACCCCGGGCCGACTGGTGCGCAGGCTCGCGTCGACGGCGGGGCCGCGAGTCAGGGGATCGAGTTCGACCTCCGCCAACGCAGCGAGCTCGTGATCGGGAATCCAGTCCGCGGTGAAGACGACGAGGTCGCACGCGATCTCGCGGTTCTGGCCGCCATCCAGGTTCGCCAGCTCCACCGCATCGACTCGCCGGCGCCCGCGAATCGCGCGGACCCGCGTGCGGACGAACAGCGGACATCGGTACCGGAGGGCGGCCCCGAGCCGGAAGGGGGCGAACGTCTCGTGCTGCGGGTGCTCGGTGACCATCGCGACGGCCCGCGCGCCTCCGTGTGACAGCGTGAGCAGCGCCGAGAAGCTCACATGCTCGGCCCCGACGATCACGGCGCGGCGGCCCGGCCGCGCGCCGTGCAGGTAGACGAGCTGCTGCAACGTGCTCGTGGTCATCACGCCCTGGGGCCGGGACCCGGGCACGAGCCGAGCGGAGCGGGGCCGCTCGCGGCAGCCGGTCGCGAGGACCACCGCCGGCGCCTCGAGCTCGTAGCGGCCGACTGGGGCGGTGACGGCCAGCACGCCCCCCGAGCCCCAGCCGGTGACCTGCGCCTCGGCGCGGATCTCCGCGCCCGCGGAAGTCGCGCGCTCGGCGAGCCGCGACGCGTAGTCCGGCCCCGCCATGGCCCGGTGCAGATCGCGGAGGCCGAAGCCCTGGTGCTTGGCGTGACGCGGGATTCCGCCGGGCTCTGGCTCGCGATCGAGCACGAGAACCCGACCGGCGCCGGCTCGCCGCAGATGGGCGGCCGCGGCGAGCCCGGCCGGTCCGCCGCCGACGATCGCGACCTCGCAGCTCTCCCGGCGCACCTCCCCCGGCGTCATTCATGCAGCTCCATGATCTCGGCGGGGCTGCGCCCCGCGTGCTCCGCGAGGAGAGCGGTGAGGCGGGCGGCGCAGAAGAACCCCTGGCAGCGGCCCATCAGCGCCCGCGTTCGCCGGCGCAGTCCGTCGAGATCGGCCGGCGGCACCGGGCTCCTTGCGGTGTCGCGGATCTCGCCGCGCGTGACGCGCTCGCAGAAGCACACGATCCGCCCGTACTCCGGATCGGCCGCGATCGCATCTGCCCGTGCATGGGGCCGCGCCGCCGCCTCGCCGATATTGGGCATCCGGACGGTCGGCAGGCCGTCCGGGCGCTCGCGGAGCTCCAAACCGGCGCGATCGAGCTCGTCACGGACGTACTCCGCGATCGCCATCGACGCGGTCAGGCCGGTCGACCGGATTCCGCCCGCCCAGGCGTATCCGTCTCGCCCATCGACGCCGATCTGGTAGTCGCCGTGCTCGGTCGCGGCGCGCAATCCGACGTAGACCGCAGTGACCTCCTGCCGAGCGAGATCCGGCACCAGGCGATCCGCTAGTGAGCGCAGATACGCGATCCCCTCCGGGGTGGAGCTGGTGTCGTCCTTGCGATCCATGTCGACGGCCGTCGGCCCGAGCATCACGTTGCCGAAGACGGTGGGGGCGACCAGAACGCCTTTGGTGGTGGCGGTTGGCACCGGCAGCAGGATGTGGCCGATCAGGGAACGCGCGAGCTTGTCGTAGACGATCAGCTCGCCGCGCCGCGGCGTCACCGTGAAGCCCTCATGGCCTGCCATCGCGTGCACCTCGTCAGAGCGAAGGCCGGCGGCGTTGACGACCCAGGCGGCCCCGAGGACACCGGTGCTGGTTTGCACGACCCAGCCGCCGTCGCGCCGCTCGAGGCGGCTGACCGTCTCGGATCGCCTGAGCTCCGCGCCGGCGAGCACAGCCTGCGTCGCGAAGGCGAGCGGCGGGGTGAACGGACAGACGATGTGCTCATCAGGCACCTCGAGCGCCCCGAGCGCGCCTGGACCGATATTCGGCTCGCGCCGGTAGAGCTCCTCGGGTGAGACCTCGGACACCCGCTCGTACCCGCAGCTCTGCGCGTTCTCGCGAATCGCGCCGAAGCGCTCGAGCTCCTCACGGTTCCAGGCGATGAGCAGGGCGCCTGTCGGCTCGATCGGGATCCTGGCCTCCGCCGCGTAGGAGATCAGCAGGTCGTGGCCTCGCGCGACCAACCGCGACTCGAGCGTGCCGGGCTTCGCGTCGAACCCCGTATGGAGAATCGCGGTGTTCGCCTTGCTCGTCCCGGCGCCGACGTCCGGCCCCGCCTCGATCAGAGCGATGCTCAGATCGAAGCGGGCGAGCTCGCGCGCGATCGCCGTGCCGACGTCCCCGGCGCCGATGATGGCAACGTCGTAGCCGGCCTCAGAGGGCGATCGCGCGCTCAACGAACTCGCGCCACTCCGCGTGGGCCCGCTCGCGCCATTCGGCGTCGCGGTCGGGCTCGGTCCGTTCGCCCGTGGGCACGCGCTCCGCGATCTCCCTGGTCGAGTCCCAGATGCCGGCCCCGACCGCCGCGAGCGCGGCGGCGCCGGCGACGGTTGCGTCCACCGCGCCGCGCTGAACAGACACCCCGGTCGTGTCGGCCTGAAGCTGGAGCAGGGTGGGGTCGCGGGTGAGCCCGCCGTCGACCCGCAGTACATCGACCGGCACCGTGCGGCGGACCGCTTCCACCACGTCCGCGACCCGCCAAGCGATCCCCTCGAGCGCGGCCCGTGCGATGTGTGCGGGGCGCGAGCCCGACGTCAGCCCCGCAATCACGGCGCGCGCCTCGGAGGCCCACCATGGCGCGCCGACGCCGGCTAGCGCCGGGAGCAGTCGCACGCCGCCACTGTCCGGCACCTCGGCTGCCGCCGCGGCGAGCGCGGCCGGGTCGTCCGCCAAGCCCAGATCGCGGCTCAGCCACTCGAGCAGCGCGCCGGCCGTGAACACGCCGCCGTCGATCGCCCATTCGACGCGACCGTTTACCCGCCAGGCGACGGTGGGGAGGAGGCCTCCCTCCGGCTCCGGTCGCTCGTCACCGGCGTGCGCGAGGACGAAGACGCCCGTGCCGTAGGTCGCCTTGACGAGCCCCGGCTCGACGCAGCCCGCCCCCGCGAGCGCGGCCTGCTGATCGACGAGCCGAGCGCGAAGCGGCAGCTCGCTCGGCCAGGAGGGGTGGGAAAGGGTCCCCAGGTCGCCCGCCGTGTCCATGATCTCCGGTAGCGGATCGCGCGGGACGCCGAAGATCGCGAGGAGCCCGGAATCCCACTCGGGCGCGCCGAGCTGTGTCCGCGACGCGGTCGAGGAGTCGGTTGCGAACCCGGCGCCGAGACGGTCGCAGAGGAACGAGTCGACCGTGCCCATCCGGGCGGTCCCGGCCTCGACGGCGGCTGCCGTGTCGGGGTCATGCTCCAGCAGCCAGGCGAGCTTGCCGGCGGAGAAGTAGGGGTCGAGTGGCATCCCGCTCCGCTCTCGGATCTCGTCGGCGCGTTCCTCGGCCTCGAGGCGATCGAGGACCTCCTGGGAGCGCTTGTCCTGCCAGGTGATGACCGGGGTGAGCGCCCGCCCCGTCTCGGCGTCCCACACGAGGATCGACTCACCCTGATGGTCGAGCCCGCACGCGGCGACGTCCGGCTCGTCGGCCAGCAGCTCCGCCACGGCGCCGACCACGGCCTCGACGATCACCTCGGGGTCCTGCTCGACCCAACCCGGCTTCGGATGGACCAGCGGCTTCTCGCGCCGTGCCTCCTTCACCGTCCGTAGGTCGGTGTCGAACAGCACCGCCTTGACGGCCGAGGTGCCCTCGTCGATTCCCAGCAGGAGGCTCATGGCGCACCCGCGATCATCATGCAAATCCGCTTGTTGCGGGAAAAAGGGGTTGACACCGGTCCGGCCGCGGGCATAGGGTCCAACCCATCCATAGGTCGGATCATCACACCAATTCGATCGAGGTGCAGGACGCGCCCGCTGATGACATCGACAGAGGGAGGTAGCCCGTGGCGGATGTGACGCGCGAGTCGGGAACCGGTGGATCGACCGAGGGGCTCAGTGAGGACGAGCGCCGGCTGCAAGAGCTCGGCTACAAGCAGGAGCTCTCCCGTGCCTGGAGCGGCTTCACCAATTTCGCGATCTCGTTCACGATCATCTCGGTCCTCGCGGGGTGCTTCACCTCGTTCGCCTTCGCCTGGCTGAACGGCGGCCCGATCGCGGTCTCGATCGGCTGGCCGGTGCTCTGCCTGCTCATCTTCACCGTCGCCTTCTCGATGGCCGAGCTGACCTCGGCCTATCCGACCGCGGGCGGCCCCTATTGGTGGGCGCACGACCTGGGGGGCAAGGGCTGGAGCTGGATGACCGGTTGGTTCAACATCGTCGGACTGCTCGGGATCGTCGCGTCCGTGGCCTATGGCGCCGCGATCTTCCTCAACATCCTGCTCGGCCTCTACGGGCTGAACGTGCTGGGCATCGACTTCGGTGACACCGAGCACATCCTGAGCGAGACCTTCCTGCTCTTCCTGATCATCCTGGCGCTCTACACGCTGGTGAACATCTTCGCCGACCGGCTGCTGGCACTGATGAACAACATCTCCGTGGGCTGGCACCTGGCCGGCGTGGCGGTGATCATCGCGATCCTGATCATCGTCCCCGATCACCACCAGAGCGCCAGCTTCGTCTTCACCGAGAAGTTCAACGAGTCGGGATTCTTCGGCGGCTCCACCAGCAGCCTGGGCTTCTGGTTCCTGGTGCTTCCGATCGGCTTTCTCCTCACCATGTACACGGAGACGGGCTACGACGCGTCCGCCCACACGGCCGAGGAGACCCGAGGTGCCGCCAAGGCCGCGGCCCAGGGCGTCTGGCGATCCGTCTTCTACTCGGCGATCATCGGCTGGGTCCTGCTGCTGTGCTTCCTGTTCGCAGCAACGCACATCGGCGCGATCAACAACGCCGCCGGCTACTCCACCGCCATCTTCACGTCCGCCCTCGACCCATGGGCCGCGAAGCTGGTGATCCTCATCGCGACGGTCGGGCAGCTGTTCTGCGGCGCGGCCGGACTGACGAGCGCCTCGCGGACGTGGTACGCGTTCTCCCGCGACCGCGCGATCCCGGGCTGGTTCATCTGGGGGCGGGTCAACAGGGACCGCGTTCCGTTCAACGCAGTGATCGGAGTCACCGTGTTCTCACTGATCATTTCGATCCCGGCCCTGTTCGGAAAGAACAACGTGCCGTTCGCCTTCTTCGCGCTGACCGGGATCTGCACGGTCGGCCTCTACGTAGCCTACGCGATCCCCGTGTATCTGCGGCTGCGTGCGGGCAACTCGTTCAAGCCCGGCCCGTGGACACTCGGGGCAAAGTACAAGTGGGTCAACACGATCGCGGTCATCTTCGTGATCCTGGTCGTGTTCGCTCTCGACCTGCCATACACGCCAGCGGGCCTGCCGTGGAAGAGCGACTTCGACGCGAGCCTCGTGAACTACGTGCCGCTGGCGGTCGCGATCCCGCTGATCTTCGGAATCTGGTACCTGATCTCCGCCAAGAATAAGTACCAGGGGCCCGTCAGCACCCTGGAGGATGACGTCGTCACGCGTGACTAGCGGGATGCGTGGGACCGTGCGGAGCGGGGCGATGCCGGCGTGAGCGCCGAGCGTCCCGGCGGCCCGGGCGGCACGGTCGGCATGCTCTCGCTCGACGACCTGCGCAAGGAGGGCGAGTCGGGCGCGATCGACACCGTCGTCGCGGCGTTCACCGACATGCAGGGGCGCCTGTTCGGCAAGCGCATCCAGATCGAGTACTTCCTCGACGAGGTGCTCGATCACGGCATCGAGGGCTGCGACTACCTGCTCGCGCTCGACATGGAGATGGAGCCGGTGCCGGGGTACGAGATGGCCAACTGGGAGAAGGGCTACGGCGACTTCGCCATCGCGCCCGACATGGCGACGCTGCGTCGGATCCCCTGGCTGGATCGCACGGCGATGGTGCTGTGCGACGTGGTCAACCATGACGGCTCCCCCGTCGTCGCGTCGCCCCGGCAGGTGCTGATCGCGCAGTACGAGCGCGCCGCGGAGATGGGCTACACGGCGTTCTTTGCGTCCGAGCTCGAGTTCTATCTCTACAAGGAGACCTACGCCGAGGCGCACGAGAAGGGCTACAACGACCTCACCCCGACGATCCCGTACATCCTCGACTACCACATCCTCGCCACGACGATGGACGAGGCGTACCTGGGCCCGATCCGGCGCGGGATGCAGGCTGCAGGGATCCCGGTCGAGTTCTCCAAGGGCGAGGCGTGGTACGGCCAGCATGAGGTGAACACCCGCTATGGGGACGCGGTCACCTCGGCCGACCGCCACACGATCTACAAGAACGGAGTCAAGGAGATCGCGTTCCTGAACGGGATCTCGGCGTCATTCATGGCCAAGCCGTCCGAGAAGGACATCGGAAGCTCGTGCCACTTCCACTCGAGCCTGTTCACCGAGGACGGAAGCGCCTTCGTTGACGGGCACGAGGAGACGGACACGTTCCGTCACTATCTCGGCGGGCTGCGGGCCCACGTCAGGGAGCTGGCGCTCTTCATCGCTCCGTCCGTCAACTCGTACAAGCGCTACGCGGCGGAGAGCTGGGCGCCGACGTCGGTCGCGTGGGCCCGAGACAACCGGACGGCCGGCTTCCGCATCGTCGGCCACGGCCAGTCGCACCGGGTCGAGTGCCGCATTCCCGGCGCGGACGTCAACCCCTATCTCGGCTACGCGGCGCTTCTCGCCGCGGGCCTCGACGGCGTCGAGAATCAGCTGGATCCTGGCCCGGAGCTCGTGGGCAACGCGTACGAGGCGGCCGAGGCGGAGCCGTTTCCGTCGAGCCTCAACGAGGCGCTCGGGCTCTGGGAGTCGAGCGACTTCGCCAAGCGCGCCTTCGGCGACGCCGTTCACAAGCACTACCTGAACTACGGGCAGTACGAGCAGAAGGACTACGAGCGCGTCGTCACCGACTACGAGCGGCGGCGCATGTTCGAGCGCGGCTGACCCCGGCTCCCGTGAGCGAATGCGCGATCGGGATCTGCGCCGCGGTCGAACGGGTGAGGCGGGACCCCTGGGACGAGGTCGTGACGATGGTGCAGCGGACGTATCCCGACGCCGTCCAGCGGGCGGGTGCCCTCGCGCTCGTCCTGCCGCCGGATGAGGCGGCGGTCGATTCCCCCGATCTCCTGCTCGACCGCATCGACGGGCTGCTGCTCGCGGGCGGCGCCGACGTCGATCCCGAGAGCTACGGCGCGGATCGCCAGCCGGAGACCGGCGTCACCTGGCTCGAGCGGGATCGCTTCGAGCTCGCGCTCACCCGCCGCGCCATCGAGCGCCGGATTCCGGTGCTGGGCGCGTGCCGGGGTATGCAGATCCTCAACATTGCGCTCGGCGGCACGCTCCACCAGGATCTGCCGGGGGTCGTCGGAACGGACGTCCATCGGCACACGCCGGGCGTCTTCGGCGATCACGAGGTGAGGCTCGAACCGGGATCGCTGGCGGCCAGGGCGGTGGGCGAGGACCGCACCCTCGTCAAGTCCCACCACCACCAGGGCCTCGCGGACCTCGGAGACGGGCTGATCGCTACCGGCTGGTCGACGGACGACGACCTGGTCGAGGCGGTCGAGCTGCGGGGCGAACCGTACGTGCTCGGCGTGCTCTGGCATCCGGAGCAGGACGAGGCCAGCCGGGTAATAGCCTCGCTGGTCGAAGCGGCACGCGTGAAGGTGGGATCGACATGACGACTCAGGAGGCGGAGCGCAGCAGCGAGCTCAAGGTGGTCGAGCCGGCGACCGAGCAGGTCATGGCGGCGGTCCCGCGAGCCGGGATCGAGGAGACGGACGCCGCGATCGACCGAGCGAGGAGGGCATTCGGCGGGTGGCGGTCGATGGCGCCGGGAGATCGCTCGGCGATGCTGCATCGCCTGGCCGACGCCATCGAGGAGCGCCAGGGCGACCTGGCGACGCTCGAGTCACGGAACGCCGGCAAGCCGATCACCGACGCGCGCGGCGAGATGCAGATGGTGGTCCAGACGTTTCGCTATTACGCCGCCGGGCCGGAGCGGCTGCTCGGACAGACGATCCCGGTCGCCGGCGGCGTTAACATGACGTTCCGGGAGCCGCTCGGCGTGGTGGGGCTGATCGTCCCGTGGAACTTCCCGCTCACGATCGCCTCGTGGAAGGTGGCGCCGGCGCTCGCGGCCGGCAACACCGTCGTGCTGAAGCCCGCCGAGCTGACCCCGCTCACCGCGCTCGAGCTCGAGCGAATCGCCCTGGATGCGGGCCTGCCCGAGGGGGTGGTCAACGTCATCGCCGGGCCGGGGAGCGTCGCCGGCAAGCGGCTGGTGGAGCATCCCGACGTGGCGAAGATCGCGTTCACGGGCTCGACCGAGGTCGGTCGAGGGATCGCTCAGGGAGCGGCGGGGACCATCAAGCGCGTCACGCTCGAGCTCGGCGGCAAGTCGGCGAACGTGATCTTCGCCGATGCCGACCTGGAGCGGGCAGCGGCGGCCGCGCCGCCGGCGGTGTTCGGGAACGCGGGCCAGGACTGCTGCGCGCGCTCGCGGATCCTCGTCGAGCGGTCCGCGGTCGACCGGTTCCTCGAACACCTGGAGGAGGAGGTCGCCTCACTGCGGGTGGGCGACCCCCTCGACGATTCGACCCAGATGGGCCCGCTGATCTCCGCGGACCAGCTCGAGGCCGTGTCGTCTTACGTCCCTGACGACGCCCCCGTCGCGATCCGGGGGCACGCGCCGGACGGGCGCGGCTACTGGTTCCCACCCACGGTGCTCGCCCCGGTGTCCAACTCCGACCGCGCGGCCGCCGAGGAGATCTTCGGGCCGGTCGCATGCGTCATCCCCTTCGACGACGAGGCCGACGCGGTCCGGATTGCCAACGACACGATCTACGGTCTATCGGGCTCGATCTGGACGCGCGATGGTGGGAAGGCCCTCCGCACCGCCAGAGCGATCGAGACGGGCGTCCTTTCGATCAACTCGAACACCTCGGTGCGGGTCTCGACGCCGTTCGGGGGCTTCAAGCAGTCGGGCGTCGGCCGCGAGCTCGGGCCCGATGCGCTCGAGCACTACACCGAGGTCAAGAACGTCTACTACGCGACCGACTAGGACTAGTGGTACCTCCCACAACGTGGCACCCAAAACGGCGGCGCCAGGCGGCGCCAGGCGGCGTCCTCGGTCGCTCGCGTGCAGTCATGCACGCCACGCTCCCTGCGTCCTTGCCTGGCACCTCCTGGACCTCGCCGTTTCAGGCACCACGTCATGGGAGGCACCACTAATGGGCCGGCTCGACGGCAAGGTCTGCGTGATCACCGGCGCGGCGAGCGGGATCGGCGCCACGACGGCGCGCCTGTTCACCGCCGAGGGGGCGCGGGTTGCCGGCGTCGACCTCGCCGAGGGCGCGGAGGGCGAGCTCGCCGTCCAGGCGGACGTCACCGATGAGGACCAGGTTCGGGAAGCCTACGAACGCGTCCTGCGCGACCTCGGGCGCATCGACGTGCTGTTCAACAACGCCGGGATCAGCTCGCCCGACGACACCTCGGTCCTCGATACCTCGCTCGATGCGTGGCAGCGCGTGCAGGACGTGAACCTGCGAAGCGTCTTCCTGTGCTGCAAGCACGGAATCCCGCATCTCCTCGACGGGGATGGGGGCTCGGTGATCAATACCGCGTCGTTCGTGGCGACGATGGGATCGGCCGTCTCACAGATCTCCTACACGGCATCGAAGGGCGGGGTCCTGGCGCTTTCGCGTGAGCTGGGGATGGAGTTCGCGCGGCGCGGGGTGCGCGTCAACGCCCTGTGCCCCGGCCCGGTCAGCACCCCGCTCCTTCGCGACCTCTTCGCGAAGGATCCCGAACAGGCCGCGCGCAGGCTCGTGCACCTGCCGATGGGCCGGTTCGCGGAGCCGGAGGAGATCGCACGGGCCGCGCTGTTCCTGGCGAGCGACGATTCGTCGTATGTGACCGGGTCGACGTTCCTCGTGGACGGCGGCCTCTCGGCGGCCTATCTCACGCCTGAATAGCGTCAAGGAAGCGGCCGCAGAGCGCCCGACCCAGCTCGTTCCACTCGTCGATCGAGGTGCGCGTTCGCTCGCGCAACTGGTCCGCATCGAGGCCGATGCGTACCGCATCGGAGTCGGTCCAGTACTCGTCGATCCAGCACTCGACGTCGGCGCGGCTCACCTCGGCGTGAAACTGGATCCCCCAGGCGGGACCCTCGAGCCGGTAGGCCTGTAGGCAGGTCGGGCTTCTCGCAAGCGCCGTGGCGCCGGGTGGAAGCGGCGCCTCGTAGCTGTGCCACTGAAAGGCGTCGAACCTGCGCGGGAGGCCGCCCAGTACCGGGTCGCCCTCGGCCTCCGCCGTCAGCGCAACCTCGTGCCATCCGATCTCCGGAGTGCCCGCCCGCCGCGCCGGAGCGCCGGCGGCCTCCGCCACCAGCTGGCAGCCCAGGCACATGCCGAGGAGCGGGACGCCGTACTCGATCAGGTCGGCGAGCAGCGACTTCTCGTCGGCGAGCCACGGATGCTCGGGCTCCTGGTCGGCGTGCATCGCGCCGCCGAAGGTCATGACGGCGTCGTAGGAGTGCGGATCCGCCGGCGCGGGCTCCTCGGGGTACAGCCACCGGTCGAGCTCGACGCCGTGCGAGCGCATCGCATCGGCGAACACGCCCGGCCCCGCGTCGGGCTGGTGAATGATCGCCAGCACGCGCACCGCATCCACGCGCTCCTGGGCTTTGGCGTCGCCGTCCACGTTCGCGTGAGTCTGCCAGTTAGGGTGCAGCGCCGATGGGAATCCTCGGCTGGATCGTCCTCGGGCTCCTGGTCGGCGCGATCGCGCGGGCCATCGTCCCGGGCCGCACCGAGCCCAGCGGCTGCATCGGGACCCTCGCCGTCGGCATCCTGGGTGCGCTGATCGGCGGCTTCATCGCGAGCGCGCTCGACATCGGCCACATCGGCGACTTCTTCGACCTCGGCACCTGGCTGATCGCGGTCGGGGGCTCGGTGCTCCTGCTCCTGGTCATCCGCGCGATCACCGGCACGCGCTAGGTCTCATCCGCTCCCAGAATCCGCACACGCCCGGGTCATTGGGTGTTACCTTGCTTACACGCCCGTTTTGGGCGAAGAACAAAGTTGAAGCGGTAGCTGAACGACTTCGCAGGTCAGGCAGTTCCCGCGGCACTAGGAACGAGTAACGCGGAGGGCGTATGGCAACTGGCACCGTGAAGTGGTTCAACGATGAGAAGCGCTACGGCTTCATCACCCCCGACGACGGCGGGCAGGATCTGTTCGTGCACCAGACCGCGCTGGCCGATGGCACGCGCGGGCTGACCGACGGCGTCAAGGTGGAGTTCGAGTCGGAGTCCGGGCCGAAGGGCCCGAAGGCGGTGAACGTCAAGACCGCCGCCTAAGCCCTCGAAGCTCCTCCCTGGTCCGGTCCTCGAGGAGGTTCCGCGGCCGGGGGTCGCGGCCGTCCTCGAGGACGATGACCGTGCCCGGCCAGTAGGGGCTGTCCGCGGCTTTCTTGCCGAG
Organism: Solirubrobacterales bacterium; assembly: GCA_036265555.1. Lineage (GTDB taxonomy): Bacteria > Actinomycetota > Thermoleophilia > Solirubrobacterales > 70-9 > AC-56. The sequence continues at coordinate 7,513 of DATAOX010000180.1, read as the reverse complement.
CAGCCACGGTGCGTCGATCCAGTTGCCCGTGTTCCACAGGCGGGTTCCGTTCTCGAGGCGCCAACCGGACTCGGCCCGCAGCGGGCCGCGCCGGTGCGTGTGCCCGAAGACGACGTGGTCGGCGTCGATGCCGAGCCGGTTTACGACGTCCCCCATGGCGGCAAGCCCGGCGCGCGTGATCGCGCCGGGCGAGAGGTCGGCCTTCACCGGTCCGAGCCCGAGCCTGTTGGCGACCCCGACTGCGCCGGGAAGGGCGACCGAGCCGAGCAGGAGCCCCCGGATCCGCGCCGCGCGCCCGTAGCGGCCCCCGACCGCCTGCCAGACCCGGGCAGACGGATTGGCGCCGCCCAACCGCTCCGCGGGCGTGCCGCTCTGCGCGAGCGCGAACAGAAACGCGTAGAGCGGCGCCTGGACGCGCTCATAGTCGGCCGGTGAGGCGGACCCGGGAGCATCGCGCTCCCCGGGTTCGTCGCCCCCTCCTTCGCGCGCCTCACCGATCACCCGCTCGACCGCGGCAACCGCCAAGCGCTCGAAGCTCGGGACGGTGAGATGGCGATCGAGGTAATGGCCATGCGTCGCGTACGTGCCCGGCCGAAGCCAGACGCCGGGATACGCGAGCTCCACGCGGGCTCGCCCCATGCCCTCGATGAGCTCGGTGAGCGGCCCGCCCTCCACCGGGATGCGCTGCTCGAGGTCGAGCTCCCCGGCCCCGTCGAGGCGGCGGCGCTCCAGCCAGCCGTCGAGGAGGTGGTGGTCGTGATTTCCCGGGACGATCGTGACCCGGCCGTCCGCGATGACGCTGCCGAGTTCTTCGAAGAATGGGCGGGCCGTCTCGATCGCCGCCTCCAGGGGGAGGCCGCGAAGCTCCACGGCGTCGCCCAGCAATACGACCTCGTCCGCTTCCGCCAGCGCCGCCCACAGGGGCTCGCGCAGCTCCTGTCGCCGCAGCAGGTCGATATCGCCGCTCGAGCCGAGGTGCAGATCGGAGAGGACGACGGTCCTGGACACCGGCACATCCTCGCGCGCGGCCCGGGCGGACGGGTGCCCCCCTATAGGCTGCCGGGTGCGATGTCCGTGGGCTCAGCGACGGAGGCTCCCGCCAGGGAAGTCCCGGTGACGAACCCGGCGACGGGGGAGATCATCGCGACGGTCCCGGAGCTGGGGGCCGAGGAGGTCCACGGGATGGTCGCGGCGGCGCGCGACGCGCAACCCACCTGGGCGGCGGTGGGGTTCGAGGGACGCGCGGAGGTCCTCCTGGCCGCGCGCGATTGGATGGTCGCGAACGCCGAGCGGGTAGTGGCGACGATCGTGGGGGAGACCGGGAGGCCGGTGGACGAGACGCAGTTCGCCGAGCTCTCGTACGGCCTCTCTTCGCTGGAGTTCTGGGCGAAGGCCGCAGGGACCTACCTGGCTGACGAGGAGCTCGAGTCGGCGTCGCCGTTCGTGCGGGGTCGAAGGCTGATCGTCCGCTACGCCCCGATCGGAGTCGTCGGCGTGATCGGGCCGTGGAACTACCCCCTCAACAACTCGTTCGGGGACTGCATCCCGGCGCTGGCGGCAGGCAACGCCGTCGTGCTGAAGCCGTCGGAGGTGACGCCGCTGACGTCGCTCCTGATGGCCCGGATGCTCGCCGAGTGCGAGCTCCCGCCCGGGGTCTTCCAGGTGGCGACCGGGCGCGGGGAGACCGGGACCGCACTCGTCGACGAGGTGGACATGGTGATGTTCACCGGGTCGGTCGAAACGGGGAAGAAGGTCATGGCGCGGGCGGCCGCGACGCTCACGCCGGTGAGCCTCGAGCTCGGCGGCAAGGACCCGATGATCGTCCTGGCGGACGCCGACCTGGAGCGTGCCGCGAACGCCGCCGTCGCGTACGGCATGAACAACGCGGGGCAGGTCTGCATCTCCGTGGAGCGCGTTTACGTGGAGGCGCCGGTCTACGACGACTTCCTCGCACGGGTCACCGAGAAGGTGAGCGCGCTGCGGCAGGGAGCGCCGGGCGAGCCCGGCTCGGTCGACGTCGGGGCGATCATCTTCCCGCCGCAGATCGACCTGATCCAGGCTCATGTGGACGACGCCGTCGCCAAGGGCGCGAGGGTGGTCACCGGCGGCCAGAGGGTGGAGGTAGAGGAGGGCCTCTTCTTCGAGCCGACCGTGCTCGCGGAGGTCGACCACTCGATGCGGTGCATGTCCGAGGAGACGTTCGGGCCCACCCTCCCCGTGATGCGAGTGGCCGACACGGAGGAGGCGATCCGCCTCGCCAACGACGGCCCCTACGGGCTTCAGGCATCCGTTTGGACCCGCGACGCCGATCGGGGGGAGTCGGTCGCGCGGCGGGTCGAGGCCGGGGTCTGCTGCGTCAACGATGCGCAGGTGAACTACGTGGCGCTCGAGCTGCCCATGGGCGGCTGGAAGGCCTCGGGCCTGGGCTCGCGCCACGGCCCCGACGGCATCCGCAAGTACGCGAAACGGCAATCCCTGCTGGTCACGCCCGGATACGCGCCGCCGCGAGAGCCGCACATGCCCCCGTACTCGGCCGTGGTCACCCGGCAGATCTCGGACACCCTCGGCGCGCTCGTGACGAGCGACCTGTTCAGCGACGCGCAGCGCCGGACTCTCGCCGTGCTCTGCGACACGTTCGTCCCGTCGCTCTCCCCGCCGGAGGGCGAATCCGATCCGGCCGGCTTCTGGGCCCGGGCCGCCTCTCACATCGGCGTGCCGGAGGCGATCGAGGTGAGTCTCCAGGCCAATGCCCCCGCCGGGCAGATCGAGGGGCTGCGCGAGCTGCTCGACTCGCTCGCCCGGAACGGGATGAGGCCGGAGGTGCCGCTGGCGAATCGCGAGGAGCTCGTGCGGGCGACGAGCGATTCCGGGCCGGCGGCGCTGGCGGGGATCAACGCCATTCGAGGCCTCACGACGACGCTCCACTATGCGCTCCCCGACCTCGCCACCGGGCACAACCCGAACTGGGACGCGATCGGCTACCCGGGACCGCGGTCGGCCCCACCCGCCGTCTCGAAGCCGCTTCGCACGCGCCGGCCGAGCGGCGCGGGCGAGGTCCTCGAGGCGGAGGTATGCGTCGTCGGCTCCGGGCCCGGCGGCTCCGTGATCGCGGGCGAGCTCGCCGGTGCCGGCAGGAAGGTCTGCGTGCTCGAGATGGGCGGGTACTTCAACGAGGCGGACTTCGACCAGCTCGAGCTGCCCGCCTACCAGCGGCTCTACCTCAACGGCGGTCCGTTTCCGAGTGCCGAGGGGCAGATAACGATCCAGGCGGGGGGGACGCTCGGCGGCGGCAGCGTCGTCAACTGGACCAACAGCCTCCGAACCCATCCGTGGGTGCGGGAAGAGTGGGCCCGTGACTTCGGCCTCGAGGGCTTGGACGGAGCCGACTTCGATCGCCACCTCGACGCCGTGCTGGAGCGCATCGCGGCCAACGACGAGTGCAGCGACCTAAACGGTCCGCACGAGCGCCTGCGGGAGGCGTGCCGGAGGCTCGGCTACGACTTCCGGCTGATCGTGCGGAACGCCGATCGGTCCACCTACGACCCGGCCAGCGCCGGCTACATGGGTTTCGGCGACCAGTCGGGCGCGAAGCTCTCGACGCAGAAGACCTATCTGGCGGACGCGGCCGGGCGGGATGCGGACCTGATCCCCAACTGCCGCGCGCAGCGGATCATCGTCGAGAATGGGCGCGCCGCGGGCGTCGATGGGGTCTGGATCGACCCCGACGCGCCGGCCGCCGATGGAGCGCCGCTCCCGGTCACGGTGCGGGCGCCGATCGTGGTTGTCGCCGGCGGCTCGATCGAGGCGCCGGCCCTGCTCCTTCGGTCGGGGATCGGCGGGCCCGCAGCCGGGAACTTCCTTCGCCTGCATCCGACGAGCGCGGTCACCGGCATCTACGCGGATGATCAGCGCTGGTGGTGGGGCCCGCCGCAGGCCGCGATGTCGCACGAGTTCGCGAACCTCGAGGAGGGCTACGGGTTCCTCGTCGAGTCGGCTCAGGCGACGACCGGGCTCTTCGCCGCCGCGACGCCGTGGCGGTCCGGCCGCGACCACAAGGAGCGGATGCTCGACTGGAGCCGCTGCGCCCCCTTCATCAACCTGACGCGCGACCGCGGCCACGGTCGCGTGACCATCGACGGGAAGGGTGACCCGGTGGTCGCCTACCCGCTGTCGGACGAGCTCGACATCCGAAACTTTCGCCGCGGGCTCGCGGAGCTCATCCGGCTGCACGCCGCCGCGGGCGCCGAGCGGATCGTGAGCATCGGGCGGACCGCTCCGACGTGGGAGCGCGGTGCCGACCTCGAGGCCTACATCGAGGCGGTGACGACGCACTCGCTGGCCCCGCGAGAGTTCGGCGTCTTCACCGCGCACCAGATGGGCAGCTGCCGCATGGGGGGCGATCCCGAGACGAGCGTCGCGAATCCTCTGGGCGAGCTCCACGGCACCCAGGGTGTGTGGATCGGCGACGCGAGCGCCTTCCCCACGGCCTCGGGCGTCAACCCGATGGTCACGATCATGGCCCTCGCGCATCGCACCGCCGCGGCGATCGCCGCTTCATGAGCAGTTTCGCTCGGACCCCCGACGAGCGGTTCGAGGGGCTTCCGGACTTCCCGTTCGAGCCGCGCTACCGCGAGGTCGACGGCATGCGGATGTGCCACATCGACGAGGGCGACGGGCCGCCCGTCGTGTTCTTTCACGGCGAGCCCACGTGGTCGTTCCTGTGGCGGAAGGTCATCCCGCCCGTACGGGACGCCGGGCACCGCTGCATCGCCCCGGACTACGCGGGCTTCGGGCGGTCCGACAAGCCCACGGACGTCGGCTGGTACTCCTACGACCGTCACACCGAGCTCATGGCGTCGTTGTTCGAGGAGCTCGACCTCCGGCAGGCGACGGTCGTCGTCCACGACTGGGGAGGGCCGATCGGGCTGCGGCTGGCGGCGGAGCACCCCGATCGGATCACGCGGATGGTCGTGATGGAGGCCGGGCTGTTCACGGGCGAGCAGCCGATGTCGGAGGCATGGTGGAGGTTCCACGACTTCGTCGAGCGAACGGAGGACCTGCCGATCGACCTGTTGGTACGGAACGCGTGTGCCCGCGGGATCGATGACTGGGTGGCCGCGGCCTACGAGGCTCCGTACCCGACCCCCGAATCGAAGGCCGGCGCCAAGGCATTCCCACTGATCCTGGCGACCTCGCCCGAGATGCCGGGTGCGGCCGCGGGAAAGCGGGCTCAGGAGGCGCTTCAGGCCGATGAGCGGCCCATGCTGGTCCTCTGGGCGGACTCCGACCCGGTGCTGCCGTTCCGGGTCGGGGAGGCGTTCGCGGACCTGATGGGGGTCGAGCCGCCGACGAAGATCGAGAACGCCTCCCACTTCCTGCAGGAGGACGCCGGCGAAAAGGTGGGCCTGCTCATCGCCGACTGGCTCGCCTGACGCCGGCCGCGAAATTTCCGGCCGGCCCGCCGCGGGGCGGGGTAGGCTCCGCGGCGCTGCGCACGGAGGCGTCGAATAAGAGTGGAGCACGGGTGATAGAAGGCCAGCAGCCGGCGAGTGGGAGGCGATGAGCGCAGCGCTCTACGCGATCGGCCGCGCCTGCGTGCGCCACAGATGGTTGGTGCTCCCGGCCTGGGTCGCGGTGCTGATCGTGACCGTTCTGCTCGCGAACCACTTCGGCAGAAACACCAGCAACGATCTCACGCTCCCGGGGACCGGGTCGACCAACGCTCAGGATCTCCTCGACGCCAAGCTCCCCAAGCAGGCGAACGGCACCAATCCCGTCGTCATGGAGGCGCCTCACGGCAAGCTCACGTCGGCGGCGAACTCCAAGGTCGTCACGGACACCGTCAAGTCCCTGAAGCGGGCGCCGCACGTGACCAAGGCCGTCAGCCCGCTCAGCTCGGAGGGCTCGTCGGCCCTGAGCAAGAACGAGAGGATCGGCTACGTCTCGCTGACCTTGGGCCTGAGCCAGAGCGACCTGACCGAGGACCAGGCGCAGGACATCATCGATCACGAGTCACCGGCCACCGACGCGAACTTCGCGGTCGCCACCGGCGGCTACCTGGGCAACGCGGTGTCCAAGCCGGACGTGGAGTCGAGCGAGCTGATCGGCCTGATCGCCGCTGTCTTCATCCTTCTGTACACGTTCGGAACGGTGGCGGCGATGTCGTTGCCGATCCTCACCGCGCTGGTCGGCGTCGGCACCGGCCTCGCGACGATCGGCCTCCTGGGTCACGGGATCTCGGTGCCCACGGTGGGCCCAACCCTCGGAACGATGCTCGGCCTTGGGGTCGGGATCGACTACGCGCTGTTCATCGTGACCCGCCACAAGGGATTCATGGAGCAGGGCTTCCCGGTGGAGGAGTCGGTGGCGCGCGCGGTGGCCACGGCGGGCGGCGCGGTCGTGTTCGCGGGAGGGACCGTGGTGATCGCTCTGGTCTCGTTGGCCGTGGCCCAGATTCCGCTCGTCAGCGCGCTTGGTTACTCGGCGGCGGTCGTGGTCCTGATCGCGATCCTGACCGCGATCACTCTCATCCCGGCACTGCTGGCGATCATGGGAAAGCGGATCGACTCGCTGCGGGTGCCGTTCCTGAAGCCGCCTCCTCACGACCACCGCCCGCACGGCTGGGCGCGGTGGGCGCGCTTCATCGGCCGCCATCCCGTTCCGGCGATGCTGGTCGCGGTCGCGATTCTCCTCGTGCTGGCGATCCCGGTGCTCAACCTCCAGCTCGGCCAGCAGAACAACGGGCAGATGCCGAAGGACACCACCGTGCGCCAGGCGTACGACCTGCTGAACAAGGGCTTCGGCCCGGGGGTCAACGGCCCGTTCCTGATCGCCGTCGACTTCGGCTCCGATCCGGCCCACAACAACCAGAAGAAGCTGAATCAGCTTCAGTCCCAGCAGCAGAAGCAGGAGCAGCAGGCGGTCCAGCAGGCGACGGCGCAGCTCGAGGCGCAGGGGGTCCCGCCGGCCGAAGCGCAGTCCGAGGCCGAGCAGCAGGTGAAGTCGCAGCCCCCGACCAAGAAGCAGAAGCAGGCGCAGCAGCAGAAGCAGTTCCTGAAGACCAAGCAGAGCGATCCGCGCCTCGTCCACCTGCAGAATCAGATCGGCAAGACCAAGGGGGTGAAGGACGTCTCGCCGGCGGTGGTCGACAAGTCCGGCAGTGCCGCTTCGTTCAGCGTCATCCCGACCACGGCGCCGGCCGCGGACTCCACCACGGATCTGGTGAACGACCTTCGCGCGAGCGTGATCCCGAAGGCCGACAAGGGCACGACGCTCACCACGTACGTCGGCGGCCAGACGGCCTCCTACATCGACCTCGCCTCACGCATCAGCGACAAGCTCCCACTCGTGATCGCGGTCGTGATCGCGCTGAGCCTGATCCTCCTGTTGATCGCCTTCCGCTCGGTCGTCGTCCCCGTGACCTCGGCGCTCATGAACCTGCTGTCGGTGGGTGCGTCCTACGGCGTGCTGACGTTCGTGTTCCAGGAGGGGCACGGGGCGAGCCTGCTCGGCG
>DATAOX010000179.1:0-4024 GCA_036265555.1 Solirubrobacterales bacterium | reverse complement strand
AGCGCGAGATCGCCGACCGCCTGCGCGCAGGCCCGGGGTCCTCCGCCTACGGGTCGCCCAGCGTGGTCGTTCAGCTCTCCTGCCAGGTCGAGCTCATCCGCAACGTGAACCGCGCCGTGTTCCGCCCGCGACCGCGGGTCGACTCGGCGCTCGTGGGGCTGCGGCGCGTCGGGCCTGCGCCGGGCCCGGAGGTTGTTGGGCTGGTGCGCGCTGCTTTCGCCCACCGGCGAAAGCCGCTCGCGAGCTCGCTCGACCTGGCGCGGATGGCCTCGCGCGCGGACGCGCGCGGCGCGCTCGAACGGCTCGGGCTGCCGCCGGACTCGCGCGCGGAGCGGCTGGCCCCGGGGCAGTTCGCGACGCTCGCGGCCGAGCTGGGGGTCGCTTGACGCTTCGGGCGCCGGCCAAGCTCAACCTCTGCCTGTACCTCGGCCACCGTCGCGACGACGGGTTGCACGAGCTGCGCTCGCTGTTCTGCCCGATCACGCTGTCGGACCGCATCGTTGTGAGCGACGCCGAGCGCGACGAGGTCGTGTGCCCGCAGGTCGACGGCCCGAACGTTGCGGAGGCGGCCCTCGCCGCGCTTCGCGATCGGGGGTGGCGCGCGAACCCGTTGCGGGTGGAGATCGAGAAGCGAATCCCGGTGGCGGCGGGCCTCGGAGGTGGCAGCGCGGACGCAGGGGCAGTGCTTCGGCTCGCGCGGGAGGACATCGGTGACCTCGATCGCCTCGCGGCGGAGCTCGGCGCCGACGTTCCCTCGCAGCTCGATCCAGCCTTTGCGCTCGTGGGCGGGGCCGGGGAGGTCGTCGAGCCACTCGCCGAGCCGGCGCATTTCGGAATCGTGCTCGTCCCCGACGATGAAGGGCTGTCGACCGCCGAGGTCTACGCGGAGGCGGACCGGCTGGGGCTGGGCCGGGAACCGGCGGAGCTCGAGGAGATCGCCGCTGAGCTGCGGCGCGCCACGAGGGGCGGCGCGTCGCCGCTCGCCTATCGGGAGCTGCTCGTGAACGAGCTCGCGCATGCGGCGGTGTCGCTCCGCCCTCGGATCAGCGGGGTGCTGGAGGCTTTGCGCGACGCCGGCGCCGAGGTGGCGTTGGTGACTGGGTCGGGCCCGACCGCGTTCGGGCTGTTCGCGGACGTCGCGGCGGCCGATGCGGCGGCCGCGGGACTCGGCCCACGCTTCGCGGGGGCGATCGTCGCGGGGCCGGACCCCGGACGATGAACGAGGCCACCCGCAGGACCCGGATCCTGCAGATCGCCGGCGTCGTGGCAGTCGTCGGTGCGCTGGTGGCGTTCAGCCAGCTGGCGCCCGACATCAGCCTCCAGAACACCCTCAACGATGTCGCCAGCAAGGTGGGGAAGCTGACCTACCTGTTCGTCGGGCTGGCGGCGTTCCTGGAGACGGGGGCGTTCGTCGGGCTGGTGCTGCCCGGGGAGACCGTCGTGATTCTCGGGGGCGCGGTGGCCGGGCAGGGTGAGACGTCGGTCATCCTCACGATCGGAATCGTGTGGGCGTGCGCGTTCGCGGGCGACTCGGTGAGCTTCCTCCTCGGGCGCCGGCTCGGCCGCGGGTTCATCATGCGGCACGGGCCGAAGGTCCGGATCACGGAGGAGCGGTTCGCGCGCGTCGAGGACTACTTCGACCGACACGGGGGCAAGACGATCCTGGTCGGGCGGTTCATCGGGCTCGTGCGGGCGCTCGCCCCGTTCACCGCCGGAACGTCGGGGATGCGCTACTGGGACTACCTCCCGTTCAGCGTCCTGGGGACGGGTCTCTGGTCGGCGTCCTACGTGCTGCTCGGATACTTCGCCTCGCGCAGCCTCGATGCCGCCGCCCACGCCGCGGGGCAGGGGACCCTCTTCTTCGGGCTCGCGATCGCCGTGATCGTGGCGATCGTGTGGGCCGCGCGTTTTCTGCGCGATGGGGAAAATCGCCGTCGGCTGGTCGCCGGAATGGAGCGCCGGGCGTACCTGCGGCCAGTGCTCGTCCTAGGGCGGGCGCTGCAGCCCCACGCGCGCTTCGTCCTCGATCGGATCACGCCCGGCGGGCTGGGCCTGGAGTTCACGACCGTGCTCGCGGTGCTGGCGGTCGCGGTGTACGTGGTCGTCGCGTACACGTCGACGGTGGTCGACCATCCGGGGCCGACGGCCGGGGATCAAACGGCGCTCGACCTCGTGGACAAGCTGCAGGCCGTCTGGCTCGTGGACGTGGCCAAGGTGGTGACGGAATTGGGCGCGACCCCGGTGATCGCGCCGATCCTGGCAATCGCGACCTTTCTGCTCGCCTGGCAACGGCGGTGGACGGAGGCCGTGGTCCTGGTCGTGGCGGCGGCGATCATCTACATCGGCGTCGCCGAGCTGAAGGGCCTGACGGATCGACCGCGGCCACCCGACCCCCTGACGAGCACGAGCGGCTCGGGCTTCCCGAGCGGGCATGCCGCCCACGCGGCGCTCTACCCCTGGCTGGCGGTGACCCTGGCAATCCGGCTGCGCCCGGGAATGGTGGGCGGCACCGCCCTCCTCGTCGCCGGCTTCGCGATCGCGATCGTGGTGGGCCTGTCGCGCGTCTACCTCCGCGTCCACTACCTGAGCGACGTGACGAGCGGCTGGGCGCTGGGCGCAGCCGCCTTCTGCGCGTGCGCGGCGGTGGCGATGATCGTCACGCACTTACGGCAGAATTCAGCCGGTGATGTTGTCCCTCGCGATCGGCAATGAGTACTGGCTGTTCGGCGGCGCGGGCGTCATCACCCTGCTCGCGTTCACCGCGTTCATCCTGGTGCCCGCGATCGGCGCCTACGGGCGCGCCTGGGAGAAGGCGACGGCAGTGATGCTGTCACTGTTCGTTCTGCTGGTCCTGGTGTTGATCGGGGTCGCGATCGGCGTCCTGATCGTCTACTACTGGCCGCAAATAACGCGGGCGATTCCGGGCCTCGGCTGAGAATTCCCTTCGGGGCGTCCTGTTCCACCTACCATGCCGTGGCGTGGTGATGCCGGAGCGCGCCACCGAGAGAACTCCTGCAGGCGAGCGCGCCGAGAGCGTGCTGGACGAGCTGTCCGAGGCGATCGAGTCGGGCGCCGGGCTGCCGGCCCTGACTCGGGCGGCCGCAAGGGCGCTGGGGGCCAGCGTGGCGCTGATCGACCGCTCGAGCGCGGTGCTCGGGGTGGCCGCTTCCTCGCAGGCGGAGGAGCGGAAGCTGCTCGCCGGCGAGGGCGACGTCGTGCGGGCCGAGCTGCGGGTCGCGGACACCGCAGTCGGCGAGCTTCGCTACCGGCCGCGCGAGGAGGCGCCGGCGGCGGCCGTGACGCGGATGGTCTCCACGCTTCTGGCGCTGGAGGTCGAGCGGTCGCGATCGCCGGAGTGGGCGAGCGACGAGGCGGCGGCGGCGTTCGTGTGGGCGCTGCTGGGGCGGAATGTGACCGACCGCGGCGACATCGTCGCGCGGGCCGCCGAGCTGGGGGCCGGGATCGAGCATGGGGCGGGCGTGATCGTCGCGCGGGCGGCGCCGCGCACCACCCAGGCGGGGGACTGGCGCGGGCGGGTGCTGACGGTCGCGCTGCGGGCGGTGCGGTCCGTGGGCCCCGGATCGGTGGGGGCGCTCGGTGACGGCGAGACGGCGGAGGTGGTCTCGATCGTCCCCGCGGGCGAGGATGCGCAACTCGCGCGGGCCGCGCGGGCGCTCGAGCGCGAGCTGGAGGCGGCACTGTCCGGGTTCAGCATCACGGTGGCACACAGTCGACTCGCGGAAGACCCCGTCGACCTGTACCGGGCGGGGAAGGAGGCGGAGCTGGCGGCAAATGTGGCCGAGGCCGAGGGACGGACCATGCTGGCGTTCGAGGACACCGGCGCCTACAGGCTCCTCCTGCCGGCGATGAGCGAGCAGCCCAGCGAGCTCGAACGCTTCTACCAGGAGACGCTGGCTCCGCTCGCGGCCTACGACGACCAGTACGAGACGGATCTCGTGAACACCGTCGAGACCTACCTCGAGAACGACGGCAACGTCGCCCAGACGGCTGCGAGCCTGTTCAC
>DATAOX010000178.1:0-4182 GCA_036265555.1 Solirubrobacterales bacterium | reverse complement strand
ACCGCGATGACGCCGCTCGGTACCCAGCCGGCGATCACCGCCAATCGTGCGGCGGGGCCGCCCAGCGCGTCGAGCGCGTGGCCCGCCAGGCGCTCGAGCGCGTGCCATGGAAGCTCGGCGGGCTCTGCGGGCGGACCGGTCCCGTCCCAGTCGACGTCGGGCAGCGCTGCCTCGATGCCGTCGAGCCTGAGCCTCGGCCGGTTAACCCGGACCGCGGGACGGACTCCCTGCCCCGCCGTCCACGTGATTCCCGCTCCGACGGAATCGGTGAGCAGCGCCACCGGGCCCGCGTCGAGGACGAGGTCGTCGCCGAGCCGAGCGTTCGCCGCGTGTTCCGGCGCCCACTCCGCCCGGTTGGGGCCACCGGCGGGCATGTGAAGCGACAACAGCTCCGATCGCGCGTCGAACGCGAGCTGCTTCCCGCCGACTGCGACGGGCGCCGACGCTACGCGGGCCCCTATATGGAGCATCGGTCCGGGCCCGCTCCAGGCGAGGAGGTCCACCTTGCCGCTCGCGTCCTCGGCGACGGTCAGCGCCCAGGGGCTGCTCGGCGTTCCGGCGCCGCTCACAATCCCCGGCGACGGGCCCGCGGTCCCGATCAGGACGGCGAGCTCGCCGGCCAGCCGCGCCCAGGCGCCGGGCCGGCCGAGGACCTCCGTGTGGTAGTCGGCAACCGCGCGAAGCGGGTTGGCGAGCAGATCCGCGCGCTTGACGAGGAGCGGCCAGGGATCGGCGGCGGCGACCCCATTGGGGCGGACGAGGCCGGAGAGTGCGGCGAGGGCCCGGCCCTCCGGCTCAGTTATGAGCGCGTCAGTGAGGGCGTCGAAGACCTTGTCGACGGCTCCCGCCACCGCTCCCGCCACCGCCTCGGCCGACGTCAGGTCGATCGCGCGATGTCGCGTTCCATCGATTGAGACGTCGGCCTCGAGCACGGGGATCGCAGCGCGGCGCTCATCCAGCCCGACGCCGGCGTGTAGCGAGTAAACGTCGACCTCGATCCCCTCGATGGTCGTGTTGACGAGCGGGTCGCCCTCGAACTGGACCAATGCGAGCAGCTTCGGCAGCGCGACCGCCGCCGGCGGAGAGCTCAGCCGAATGGCGGCGAGCTCCGCCTCGCCGACGGCCCGACCGAGCCCACCGTCGACCTCGACCCGCACCCCCGGTCGCAGCACCGTCAGCCCGGTTCCAGGGTCGCGGGTGACCCGGAGGTTGAGCGCGACGCGGGGGCTAGCGCGCACCTCGACCTCGTAGGGGTCGGCGTCGGAGCCGTCACCACCAACCGGCGGGGCGGCTGCTCCGGCGAGGCCAGCGAGCTCCGCGAGCCACGCCCGCACCGCGGCGGGGTCCGCGATGAGGGTGCGAGCCCATGTTTCAAGGGCTGGGAGACCGCCGGACACGAGCGCATCCACTGGCAGGGCGGGGATGGGGCTCGCCGGGTCGGCGCTCACCCCGATCAAGGCCAGCAGGTGGGCCAGCGTTTCGCCGGCCTCATCCGCGCGGGCCGCGAGCAGTCCGACCGCGATCTGCACCGCCTCTCGGTCCAGCTGCGACGGATCTGAGATCACGAGGTCGCGCTCAGCCTGGCCGGGCAGCCGCAGCCCGGTCAGCGCCACCGAGAGGGTGGCGGCCGCCCTGTCGCTGGTCGGCAGCTGGGCATCGACGCTCAGGCCGCGGAGATCGGCGGCTGCGCCGGGCCCGGCGAGCCCGCCGGGCGCGTCGACGGCGACGCCCACCCGGACCACCCCGTCGAGCGAGCCGAGGAGCAGGTCCGCGGGGGCCGAGGCAGGAAAGCGCACCAGCGGCAGGAGCAGCGTCGTCGAGTAGTTGAGCTCCGTGCCATCGAGCGCGTCGCGGGCCGCCATGCGCGCACCGAGGCCCACCCAGACATCGTCGCCGTCCTCGCCGACGACGGCGTAGATTCCGCCAGGCACCGTCGAGGAGGTCGCCAGCGCAAGCCAGCTCTCGCCCGCTGGGACGTCCCGGAGGTCGAGGTCCTCCGCGTTCGCCTCCCCCAGCGCCCGGCGCGCCAGGTCGAGCGCGGCCTGGCGCTGGGCGGGGCTCCGCAGGACGGCGGTCAGGCGGGCCGCCGGGTCCTCGAACCACGCTGCGTTCAGCTCCGGTCCGCCGTCACCGGGGACGAGGATGCCGAGCGCGAGCCCGAGGTCGACCAGGTCCTCGCCCAGGTCGCGCACACCGGTGGTCATCCGACCTGCCCGGGGCCTGGCGACTTCAGGGGCGGGTGCTCGGCTTGCGGTAGCACCTGGAGGCCCTCCTCCCCCGCCACGAGCGCTCCGGGCCGAAGCTGCCGGCCGGCGACGTCGCCGCCGGACGCGCGCGCGGCGGCGCCGGCGATATCGAGCAGGACCTGCCAGGCGGCGGCCACGATCGCCTCTCCCCAGCGGTCGACGAGCACTGCCGGCCCGCGCGGCTTCGGCTCGGTCAGAACCACCATGCCGGCGGGTCGCTCGATGGAGCCGACGGCGAACGGCACGACGACCTCGGCGCGCCCCGTCTGCTCGGCCTCGACCACCAGGTTGATGAGCAGCAATCCCTCGCGCGTCACCGCCCGGGTGGCGTCCAGATGGACGAGGACCTCGGAGCCGGCGGCCTGCCAGACCACCCTCGGCTCCTCGGCCGCCCCGACCGCCACCCCTACGAGCGCCTGTAGCACGTCGGCATTCAGCAACACTGGCGAGCCGAGCCGGCCCGGGGGCAGCGGCGGGCCGGGAACGAGCTCCGGGCAGAGCCGCCGCAGCTCATCCAACAGCTTCCGGCAACGCGGGTCGGGATCGTTGGTGCCGGACTTGCCCATGATGGGCTCAGGCAGTGCTGCCCCAGATGTCCTCGTGCTCGATGCCGCCGTCGAGGTAGGTCCATTTGATGCGGTGGAACATCAGCCCCACCTCCTCGAGCGGCGGTCGCGTCGCATGCGCGGGATCGAGTGCATCGTCGAGGAGCTCGCGGAACGAGACCATCGTGCCCTGGGTGATTTCGACCTTGAAGAACTCGTTAACGGAGCCGCCGGCCTCCTCGCGAAAGAAGTGGAAGCCCGCCTCGAGGACATGGCTCTCGGTGAACGCCTTGGCGATCAGCGGCGAAGCCTTATCGATTCGCTTGCGGAACACGATCGGCTTGTAGAGGCGCTGACCCGTGACCCCAGCGGCGGTGACGGGCCTGGTCCCCGGCTGGGAGTAGTCGACAAGCTCAATCCCATCGCCAGGCGCGAAATCGTGCTCGCTCGGCTCCGCCTCGATCGTGTTGCCATTGGCGCAGAGCACGATGAACGCCGGCTGGGCCATGGACACCTCGGGTCAGCGGATGAACTCGAGCCCCCAACGGAGGCGAATTGAGACTAGCCGCATCCAATGCGCCGCGCAAGGGCCGGAAGGTCCGAAATCCTGTCGCGGGGCGGAAAAGGCTCGAAACGCTCGTGGGACGCTTGATTGTCAAAGTCGAAATGGCGAATCCGCTTAGGAACCTTCAACGGGAGAGGCGCCTGGCCGAGGGCGAGTTGGCGGCGTCTCATCACCGTGTTCTGGAGGTGCGCCTCCGGGGCCCAGCCATGCTTGAGGACTAACGTTCCAGAATCTAGACCTGTGGATCGGTAGAAACCTCACCGTGGACGACTTCACGATCGGGGTCGTCGCGAGCTCGCGGAAGGAGCACGAGCGGCGGCTTCCCCTGCATCCCCGGCACCTCGGTGAGATCGATCCGGACTTGCGAAGTCGGATCCTTCTCGAGGAGCGCTACGGGGCGCCATTCGAGGTCTCGGATGAGCAGCTCGCCGCTCAGGTCGGCGGGCTGCTGCCGCGTGGGCGTCTGCTCGAAGAGGTGGATGCGGTCATCCTGCCGAAGCCGGTCCCGGAGGACGTGGCGGCGATGCGGGAAGGGCAGATCCTGTGCGGGTGGGTACACCTGGTCCAGGATCCGACCCTCACCCAGCTTGCGATCGAGCGGCGCCTGACGGTCATCCCCTGGGAGGCGATGAACCTATGGTCCGATGACGGATCGTTCCGGGTCCACGTGTTCCACGAGAACAATGAGCTGGCCGGCTACTGCTCAGTTCTCCATGCGCTGCAGCTCCGGGGGCTCACCGGCGAGTATGGGCGCCAGCTGCGCGCAGCGGTCGTCAGCTTCGGTGCCACCGGTCGGGGCGCAGTGACAGCGCTCATGGCGCTGGGC
>DATAOX010000177.1:0-1666 GCA_036265555.1 Solirubrobacterales bacterium | reverse complement strand
TGGCGGGCGGCCTTCTTGCCGTGCCCGACACCGACCGTCACCGTGCGCTCGCTCGGCACCATGTCCCCGCCCGCGAACACGCCGGCGCATCCCGTCATCAGCGACGTCGACACCTTCACGGTGCCGTCGGGCTCGAACTCCACCCCCGGCAGCGCCCGCAGGAACGCGGTGTCGGTCTCCTGCCCGAGCGCCAGGATCACGGTGTCCGCCGCCAACGTCTCAAAACGCCCGGTCGGCTGCGGGTACCCGGACTCGTCGAGCTCCATCAGCTCCACCTGCAGCTCGGGCCCGTCGAACGCCGTGATCGTCCGCAGCCAGTTGATCCGCACGCCCTCGCGCTCGGCGTCCTCCGCTTCCTCCTCGTGCGCCGGCATCTGCTCGCGCGTGCGGCGGTAGACGATCAGCGCCTCCTCCGCACCCATCCGGCGGGCCACCCGGGCGGCATCCATCGCCGTGTTGCCGCCGCCGTAGACCGCCACGGTGCGCCCGATCACCGGCCGCTCGCCAGAGGCGACGCTGCGCAGGAACGACACCGCGTCCACGATCCGCCCGGTGTCCCGCGCCGGGATGTCGACGCGCTTGGACAGGTGGGCGCCCACCGCGGCGAAGACCGCGTCGAAGCGGCCCTCCTCCCGCTCGGCCGCGAGGTCCTCGACGCGGTGATCGCAGGTCATCCTCACACCGAGCGCCTCGATCCGGCCCGTCTCGCCGGCCAGCACCTCGCGCGGCATCCGATAGGCCGGGATGCCGTAGCGCATCATCCCGCCAGGCTCGGCGCCCGCGTCGCGGATCTCGACATCGTGGCCGAGACGGGCCAGGTGGTAGGCCGCCGACAGCCCGCTCGGCCCGCCACCGATGACCAGCACCCGCTTGCCGCTGGAGACCGCCGGCGGGTCGAACTCCCACCCCCGCTCCAGCGCGAGGTCGCCCAGGAACCGCTCGACCGAGTGGATCGAAACGGCGCTGTCGAGGTTGGCGCGATTGCAGACGCTCTCACACGGGTGGTAACAGACCCGCCCGTGAATCGCCGGGAACGGATTGTCGGCCACCAGCTCACGCCACGCCTCCTCGTGGCGACCCGCCTGCGTATGCGCGAGCCAGGCCTGGATGTTCTCCCCGGCCGGACAACCGGCATTGCACGGCGGCAAGAGGCTGACATAGACCGGGCGACTCTCTCGGACCGGTCCGGCGCGGGAGTGCCCGTGCACCAGATCGGGCAGGGACGTCACGTCGCGCCGGAGGCCGCTCATCCCGTCGCCACCAGCCGAGCGCCATATCGCAGTCGTCGCCGAGCCATCGCGTTCAGGCTACGCCGTTTGGGAGTCGCCTGCCGGCCGCTCAGAGTCAGCGGCCGGACCGGATCAGGTCCGCCGCGCGCTCGGCGATCATGATGGTCGGGGCGTTGGTGTTTCCGCCCGGGATGATGGGCATGACCGACGCGTCCACGACGCGCAGGTTCTCGAGTCCGTGCACGCGAAGTCGCGAGTCGACCACCGCGTCATCGGCCCCGTCGCTCATCCGGCAGGTGCCGACGGGGTGATAGATCAGCATGAGGCGCCGGCGCAGGTCGGCTTCGAGATCGGTGCGGTCGCGCTGGTCGGGCCCGGGCTTGAGCTCTGAGACGATGATCTCGCGCATGGGGCCCTGCGTCGCGATCTCTCGCGCA
>DATAOX010000176.1:0-3479 GCA_036265555.1 Solirubrobacterales bacterium | reverse complement strand
CGGGAGCCACCACAGGTGTCAGTAGAAGCTATCGGCGTCGACCTCGGCGGGACGAAGATGCTGGTCGGGGTCGTCGACGACGAGCGGAACGTCGCCTATCGATCGAGCGCGCCGAGCATCGGACTGGGGCAGGAGGAGCTGATCGCGACGCTCGAGCGTGAGCTGGAGGCGGCCCGCGACGCGCGCCCCGACACCGCGGCCATCGGGCTGGGCATCCCGTGCACGATCGACCAGGATCGGGGGCTGGCGTTGATGGCGGTGAACCTCGAGCTGGCCAACGTCCCGATCCGCGACCTCGTGCACGGGCGGCTGGGGCTCCCGGTGACGCTCGACAACGACGCGAACGCCGCGGTTCTCGCCGAGCATCGCTTCGGTGCGGCGCGCGGAGCCCGGAACGCCGTGATGCTGACCATCGGCACCGGGATCGGCGGCGGGCTCTTGATCGGCGGCGAGGTGTACCGCGGGTCTTCCGGCGCCGCGGCCGAGCTCGGCCATGTGGTGATCGACAAGGACGGTCCGGCCTGTCAGGGCAACTGCCCGAACCACGGTTGCGTCGAGGCATTCGCCTCGGGGACGGCGATCGCGCGGGACGGTCTCGCGGCCGCCGAGGGAGCGCCGGACTCGGGCCTCGGGCGCGCGGTGGCCCGAGGAGTGGCTCTCGACGGCAAGGAGGTCACCGACGCCGCGCTCGCCGGAGACCCGGTCGCGATCGGCGTGCTGGACGAGGCGGGGAGGCGACTCGGCGTGGCGCTCGCGAGCCTCGCGAACATCTTCGCGCCGGACGTGATCGTGATCGGCGGCGGCGTGAGCCGGGCCGGGGAGCTCCTGCTCGCGCCGGCTCGCGCGGAACTGGCAACCCGGGCGCTCTTCCCGATGAACGGGACACCCGTGAAGGCGGCCGACCTCGGCCCCGACGCGGGCATGATCGGAGCGGCGACCATGGCGCTGCTCGAGCTGGCCGAGGCCTGATGGCCGGGCGGCTGATCGTCTGCCCGACGCCGATCGGGAACCTGGAGGACATGACCCCCCGCGTGCGGCGGGCGCTCGGCGACGCCGATCTCGTCGCCTGTGAGGACACACGGCGCACCGGGCTCCTGTTCGACCGGCTCGAGATCTTCCGCCCGCGGCTCGTCTCCTACCACGAGGGAAACGAGGCCGAGCGCGCCGTCCAACTCGCCCAGCACGTGGAGCGGGGCGCGAAGGTGGCGCTGATCAGCGAGGCGGGGACGCCCGTGATCTCCGACCCGGGATATCGCCTGGTTCGCGCCTGCATCCAGCGAGATCTGGACGTCGAGGTGCTGCCGGGCCCGTCGGCCGTGATCACGGCGCTGGTCGCCTCCGGCCTGCCCGCGAACCGGTGGCGCTTCGAGGGGTTCCTGCCGCGCCGGGAGGGGGAGCTCGAGCGCGTGCTCCGCTCCGCCGAGACGGTCGTCGCGTTCGAATCGCCGCGGCGGCTGCCGCAGTCGCTCGCCGTGCTTGCTGCATTGGCGCCAAATCGCCCCGCAGCGGTCTGCCGCGAGCTCACCAAGCTGCATGAGGAGGTCGCTCGCGCGACGCTGGCCGAGCTCGCCCGCCGGTTCCGAGCGGATGTCAAGGGCGAGGTCGTGGTCGTGATCGCCGCCGCCCGCACGCCCGGCAGCGAGGGCCCGGACCTGGCCTTCGCGGTCGACGCTCTGCGCCGGCTGGTGCAGTCGGGCGCGCGTCCCCGGGCGGCCGCGTCGGTCGTCGCGGCCCTGACCGGTACGCGCCCGAACGACCTCTACCGCGCCCTGACCGGCCGCGATCCGCGCCAATAGCCGGGCGCAGGGCGCCGCGTGCAGGTGGATCGCTACAGGTCCTGCAGCGACAGGTCGATCTAGGCGGGTGAGGAATAGAAGTAGGATGCGCCGAGGAGAGACCGCGTTCGTGCCGGGGCAGGCGGCTCCGGCCCGGGACCGAAAGGACGTTCCCGCCGGGATGAGCCGGACGCTCGCAGCATCGAAAACAGAAGGAGGGGGCACTCCGCCCCGGACTGGTGGCGCCTGAGGCCCAGCGTCTGACAGTCAGCCGCCGAGCGTGGATCTCTCGAGCGGCAGCCGGCGGGGCGATCCTCGTCGGGCTCGTGCTCGTGCTCGTCATTCTCTTCGGCGGCACCTCGGGCCGCACCTACCACCTGATGTTCCAGAACGGCGGCCAGCTCGTGGCCGGCAACCAGGTGCTCGTGGCGGGCCAGCCGATCGGCTCGGTCGACAGCATCGACCTGACCGACAACGGGCAAGCCGAGGTCACGATCTCGGTGGACGAGACGCTGCACGATGGAACGAGCGCCGTGATCCGGGCGACCTCGCTGTCGGGGATCGCGAACCGCTACGTCTCCGTCACGCCGGGACCGAACAATGCCTCGGACCTCCCTGACGGGGCGACGCTCGCCGGCGACAACACGACCTCGATCGTCGACCTGGACCAGCTCTTCAACACGCTGCGCCCGCCCACCCGGCGCGCCATCCAGAACGTCATCAAGGGGCAGGAGACGCTTTACGCCGGCCATACCGAGGGCGCCCGCCGCAGCTACAAGTACTTCGAGCCGGGGCTCTCGACCACGCGCCGCCTGCTGGACGAGCTGACCCGTGACCAGAAGACCTTCACCGAGTTCCTGGTGACAGGGTCGAAGGCTCTGGGCGCGATCGCCGACCGCCGCAACGACCTCTCGGCGCTGACCCAGAACGCCAACCAGGCGCTGGGAGCGATCGCGAGCCAGAACCAGGCGCTCGACCGAGTGCTCGTGGCGCTCCCGCCCACGTTGAAGCAGGCGAATACGACCTTCGTGAACCTGCGCGCGACGCTCGACGACCTGACGCCGCTGGTTAACGAGGCGAAGCCGGCGACGAAGCACCTGACGCCGTTCCTGCGCCAACTCCGCCTGGTCTCCGAACGGGGAGTCCCCGTGATCCGGGACCTGAGCCTGGCCCTCAACCGGAATGGGCCGAAGAACGACGTCACCGACGCGCTTCGCCTTCAGCCGCGGGCCGAGCGAGCGGCGCACCGTGCGGTGCCGAACACGATCCAGGCGCTGAACGCCTCACAGCCGGTCATCAGCTTCGCCCGCCCGTATTCGCCCGATCTGTTCGCCTGGATCTCGAAGTTCGATCAGGACGCCTCCTACTACGACGGCGATGGCCACTACGTACGCGTCTCAACCGCGGAGGCGAACCCGTTCCACTACTGCCGCGCCGGTGACCCCAACCCGGTCTGCGCGGGACATCAGGCCGGGGACCTCGAGCCGATTCCGCTGAGCCAGCAGTTCAACGACCTGCAGTTCGGCACGTTCACCCGCTGTCCGGGCGGCGCCACGCAACCCATCCCAGGGTCGAACCCGTTCCTGGACGGCGGCAACCTCCGCGGCAGGTGTGACCCCAGCGACGTACCCCCGGGCCCATGAGGAGGATCATCGCGACAGCCGCCCTGCTCGCCGCGATCACGCTCGTGTTCGTCGCTCAGGG
>DATAOX010000175.1:0-4083 GCA_036265555.1 Solirubrobacterales bacterium | reverse complement strand
GCCGATGATCTCGTCGGTGATCTGCTCGAGCATGCGGACACGCTCGGCTCGCGTGAGGGCGAGGCCCTCCTCGTCGATGACCCGGCTGAAGATCTCCTCGATCTGGCGGCGGACCTCGACCTGGTTGGTGAGATCGAGCTTTGGATCGAGGTCCTGGATGACGCGGCTCTGGATCCGGAACTTGACGTCCCGGAACGACTCGCGCGCCGGCAGCTGCGTGACCAGCCGCGGCTGTGCGCCGGCGGGCGGGCCACCGTTGCCACCCTCGGGCTGGACGTCACGACCGCCCGCCGGGCCCGAGGGCACCGGCAGGTTCTCGCCCGGGCCACCCGGCCGGGCGGACTCGATGCGCTTCAGCAGTGACATCTTCGCGCGGTCCCCCTACCTATCTATCGGAACGAGAAGATCGACTTGCGAGCGGCCGCACCCTTGGCGACCTTCTCGCTCGGGCGGGCGGCCGCCGCAACGGGCGACGGGCCGGTGACCGCAGCCGCGAGCCTCGAGATGTCCTGCGACACCTGGGCCTCTCGATTGCTCAGGAAGAATGGAACGCCGCGGTTCAACGCGTAGACCACGCTGCGACCGTCGCTGACGATCGTGTGATCCACCTTGCGGCCGATGGAGTGCTCGACGTCCGCGACCCGGATGCCGAGCGTCGAGTCTGCGCGGTTGAGCACGAGGCGGATCTTGTCCGGCCCGTAGCCCAGCTGCTCGCAGACCTCGAGGAAGAGGCGCATGTTCTTCACGCTCGTGATTTCGAGCGTGAGCAGCGTCAGGATCAAATCGGCTTCGTCGAGCACGGCCAGGGTCGAGTCGTTGAAGCTCGACGGGCAGTCCACGACGATCAGGTCGAAGCTGCTGCGGGCCTTCTCGATGACGCGCTTGATCGATGACGGCCCGATGAGCTCTGCCTGTTCGGGCGACGGGGGAGCGAGCAGCACCCGGATGCCCGAAGAGTGGCTGATCATGAAGGTGTCAAGGGACTCGGCCTCACCGCCGCCCTGGAGCTCGCCTGCGAGATCGGCGATCGACTTGTTGCGCGGATTGAGGTTGAGGAGCACGCCGACGTCGCCGAACTGGAACGAGGCGTCGATCAGCGCGACCTTCTTGCCGCTCTGCGCCGCCGCGACCGCGAGATTCACCGCGATCGTGGTCCGGCCGACGCCGCCCTTCGGGCTGAAGACCGCGACGACGCTGGCGGGTTCGCCGCTCCCGTCGTCGGTTCGCTGCACCCCGCCGGCGGCCGCGCCGACCACGACCGGCGCGTAGCGACTGAGCTTGTCCTTCTCGCGTGTCCAGACCTGCCGGATCGAGGCCGTCAGCTCGTCGGAGCTGAAGGGCTTGACGAGGAACTCACGAGCCCCGGCGAGCATCGACCGGCGGAGATAGTCCGCCTCGCCCTGGACGGACATCATGATCACGGCGGTGGTGGGCACATCCGAGGCCAACTTCTCGGTCGCGGTGATGCCGTCCATGCCGGGCATGTTGATGTCCATCAGGACCACGTCGGGCTTGAGCGCGGTGGCCATCTCGATGGCCTCCGGCCCGCCCGCCGCGGCCCCGACCACCTCGACGTCGCTCTCGAAGCCGAGCAGCTTCGAGAGGTGATCCCGGGTCTCCGGGATGTCGTCGACGATCAGGACCTTGATTCGATCGCTCATCGGGGTCGTGAATACTTCCTTGGCGAGGTGCGTGCCGTGGGCCTAGCGCTTGAGCGGCGTCGGGATCGGGACCTGCACGATCTCAGGCGGCAGGATCCCGTAGTCGTCGACGAGGGTCTTCAGGATGACGCCCGTGGTCTCGACCGTCTGTCCCGCGTCCGCCGGCGAGCGGAGGATCGCGTCGAGCACGCCGCTCGTGCGGGCGAAGAGCAGGATCTCGGCCTGCGCCGGGGTGACGGCGAGGATGATCAGCTTCGTCTGATCGAGCGCGACCTGCGGCGCGACCGACGGGGCAGGCTGGTTGGCCTGCTGTGCCGGGGCCGGCGGGGGCGGCGGCTCGATCGTGCCGATGATCTGGACGTCCTGCAGCAGGAGCGGGATCTTGACGCTGAGCGGGTTGATCCCGGCGACGACCGTCACCGAGCCGTCGGCCAGCACCTGGACCACCGGGAACGCATCGCCACGGAGGCTGATCGCGAGATCGAGGTAGTCACCGACGTCGAGCAGGTTGCCGACGCCCGTGAGCTGGTTGACGGAGATCGCGAACGCACGGCGCCCTGTGGGAACGGTCAGCGGCACGGCGCGGTTCTGGAAGTCCGTGCTGTGGACCTGGCCACCGGTGACGAGCGCGCGGCGCGTCGTATGGCCGATCGCCTGCGAGACGTCACCGAGGACGTTGGGGTCGCGATTGGTCACGGGCAACGTCTGCGTGGTGACCATCTCCGCCGTGATGACCGTCCCGAGTGGGATGTCAGCAGCGGCGACAACGGTGGGCAGGTTCACTGGCGGAGCGCTCGCGGTGGCAGATGCGCCACCTGGGCCCCCCGTGCCCGGACGGATGAGCAGCACGACGACGAACGTCAGTGCCGCCAGGAAGATGCCGAGCAGAAGGACGAGCCGACTGGTCCGTCGCACGAATGAAACCCTCCCCGGTGAGCTGCTGTGACAGGTGGCACCACTCTAGCATTGGGCCGGTGCCGGGCGACTATACGAATGGGCTAGGACGACTGGCAAGACTTGGGAAGAAAACGAGCGTGATGCAAGGTTGCCCGCAAGGCACCTGACGCACCGACGGCCCGTCCGAGGACGGGCCGTCCGTTGTTCCCTGGAGAGAAATCGAACCGCCGGAACCCGAGGGTTTCGGCGGTCCTGTTTGCGTCTGTTGGAGCTTCCGTTAGACGGAGGCGCCGACGGTGCTGAGGATGCCCGACACCTGGGTGCCGAGGAAGATCAGCGCGATGATCGCGACGATGGCGATGAGCGCGAGGATCAGCGCGTACTCCGCGAGACCCTGGCCCTCCTCGTCACGACGAACGAGATTGATGAGAGCGGTAAGGAACTGCATGTTGGTAGGTACCTCCTTTCCTCGGAGATCTCCAGCCCGGTAGGCGAGATCCCTCGCCCCCGAGAGGAGTCGGTGCGGAACCCTAGCCGAGGGCCCCGAGCCGTGTCAACCAGGGACGCTTCGCAGCGGAGCCCTGGATGAACAAGGGCCGGAGTCCGGGAGCTCCTCCGTCCGGTCGGATCGGAGGAGCCGGTCCCGCGACTTCAGCGGTTGCTAGACGGACGCACCAACGGTGCTGAGGATGCCCGAGACCTGGGTGCCCAGGAAGATCAGGGCGATGATCGCCACGATGGCGATGAGGGCGAGGATCAGCGCGTACTCCGCGAGACCCTGGCCATCCTCGTCGCTGCGAAGCGTCGCGAGGATCCGGTTGATGAGAGCCATGGACCGTGTGCCTCCCAGTTGGCTTCCCCCCGTCTGAGCCGGTGGGTCTGCCGCGCACTCTACGATCAGGGTGACATCGCGGCGTATGACCCATTGGTCCTAATTTCGCGGCGCCGTTGCGCGGTGACGACGGGCCCTCTCGCGCGACCCGGCGAGCGGCCGCCGATGGTCGCGGCGGATCAGTCGGCGGCCGCGTCCGCGGGGCCGGCGGCGGCCGGCTCCTCCGGCAGGTCGACCTCGAGGTGGAGCCGTGCGCCGTCGTCCAGCATCTCGGCGTTGATCCCGAGGATCCGGGCGCGTGACGCAACCTCGCGCCAGGCCTGGTCCGGCAGCCGCGAGAGCGCGGCGATGCGGGCGGCCTCGACGGCCTCGGCATGGACCCGCCGGCGCTCGGCGACCATGTCGGCGAGGGCAGGCGGAAGGTCCGCGCCCTCGGGCGGGAGGTCGGGATCCGGAACGGGCACCGGCCGGCGCCCGGCGGTCAGCTCGATGACCAGCTGCTCACCCCAGTCGAGGTGCAGCGAGACCGTGTCGGGCCGGGCCGCGGTGTGAGCCGCCAGCGCGTCGTCGAGCATGCGGAAGAGCCCGCTCTCGAGATCGACCGGCAGGCGCCGATCCACGCCCACGGATTCGAAATCGACCGCGATCCCCACCCGGCGGCCGCGATCTCGTGAGGCGCGCCGCAGCGTGGGG
>DATAOX010000174.1:0-3493 GCA_036265555.1 Solirubrobacterales bacterium | reverse complement strand
CGGCGTCGACGACGAGCAGTTCGGCCAACGGCTGAAGGCCTTCATCGTTCCCGACGACGGGACCGAGCTCTCGGAGGACGAGATCAAGGACTACGTCAAGTCCAACCTCGCCCGCTACAAGGTCCCGCGCGAGGTTGAGTTCCTCGACTCCCTGCCGCGCAACGCGACCGGGAAGGTCCTGAAGCGCGAGCTCGCGTAAGCGCCGCTCACGCCGTTTTGCCTGCAATCCGTGGGGTAGCGGCGCACGGAGAGCAAAATGACCAGGAGGTGCTGAGATGCCGCCGCGTGGTGTGAAGAAGGGAACGAAGAGGGCACGTCAGTACGAGCGCGTGAAGCGCAGCGAGAAGCAGCAGGGTCGCTCCGAGGGGCGAGCCAAGGAGATCGCGGCCCGGACGGTCCAGAAGGAACGCGCGCGCAGCGGCGAGTCGCGCCAGCGCTCCCGGTCGTCGGTTCGCGACCTGTCCTCGGGTCAGCGCGGCGGCAAGCGATCCGGAAGTGGCCCCGGCGGGCGGACCCGGGATCAGCTCTACAACGACGCGAAACGCCTCAACATCCGCGGTCGCTCGCGGATGAGCAAGCGCCAGCTGCTTGCCGCGGTGAACCGCAGGCGGGGCAGCTGACGCTGCGTCGAGCGGCGCGTCCTCCGCGCGTGCCGCGGATCTCGCACCCCTCGGCGTCCGTCAGCGGCTGGTAGCGGCGCGCTCGCGCTGGCGCGCCGCCGCCTCGGCCCGTAGCTGCTCGTGCTCGACCTGGCGCTTGAGCTGCTGAAGGGTCCGTCTCAGGTGCCCTTTCAGCTGTGGGGCGGCGAAGAGCTCGGCGATCCATCCCGGGATCCCCGATCCCGCGACGCCATATGCGTAGCGGAACTCAACCCTGGTTCGGCCGTCGGGCAGCTCGCGCAGTCGCCATCGGCCGCGCTGGTCGACGCCGAGGACGGAGCTCCACGCCATGTCGCGCTCCTGCTTCCACTCGACGATCTCGATCAGGCCGCCGACCTCGGCTGACCCGACCCGGAGCAGCATCCGATAGCGGGCGCCGAGCCCGCTGCGCGGTTCTCCCGCGACCTCCCAGCGTGTCACCCCCGACATGAAGTGGAGGTAGTTCGAAGGGTCAGCGAGGTAATCCCACACCCGCTTCGGGGGTGCGGAGATGATGATCGACTCGTTCAGCCTCATCGCAAGCCTCAGCCGATGACCGGGAGCCTGCGCTCCGCGGCGAGAGTGTCGAGCGTTTCCTGCATAACCCGCGTCACGTATTCGTAGACCTCGTCGAGGTCCGGATCCTCCCCGAACTGCCGGCGCACGTCGATCGGCTCGAGCACCTCGACGGTGATCTTCGCGGGGAGCGGGAAGTGCCCCAGGAAGTCGCCGACGTTGAGGACCCAGGGCAGCGCGATCGAGATCGGCAACACCTTCAGGCGCAGGTACCTGTCCAAGCGCAAGAGCTGGGCGAGCCAGGCGCCGCGGGAGAGGAACAGCGCGGTCTCCTGGCCGCCGATCGAGACGATGGGAACGATCGGGACCTGGGCGTCCAGCGCGAGCCGGATGAATCCTTTGCGGCCCGCGAAGTCCACCTTGTTGCGTTCCCAGGTTGGCCGGTGGACCTCCCAGTCGCCGCCCGGATAGACGAGTAGGGCCGCGCCGGACTCGAGCGCCTGGCGCGAGTTCTCGTGCGATGCGGCGACGGTGCCGCCACTGCGTAGGAGGCGGGCGTACGGCGAGGCCATGACCAGGTTGTGCGCGAGCTGGTTGAACGGCCGCTCGACGCCGAAGTAGGTCGAGAACGCGAGCGTGAATACGAACGTGTCCGGGGTCAGGTTTCCGCCGGAGTGGTTGCCGACCATCAGCACCGGGCCCTCCTCGGGGATGTTCCCGAGGTTGCGCACCTCGCCGCGGAACCAGAAGCTCGAGATCAGCCAGAGCAGGGGTAGCTGCTCGCGAAGGTGATCGGGATCGCGATCATCGAGGTCCGCCGACAGCCGATCGCGAAGCTCGCGCGCAATCCGGGCGCTGGCACCGGCCGTCGCATCCTGCCCGGTCTCCGCAAGCGCCCCGGCCAGTCGTCGCCCGGCCCGCGCGAAGTCCGCCGTCGCTCTCGCGAGGCTACCGCTGACTCGCCCGATGTCGCCGAGCGGGCCAAGGCGGGCTCCAAGCCCGCCGTCGGCAGCGCCGCCGCCGTTGTCCCGGGCGCGCTCGAAGATCGTCCGCTCGTCCGCCATCAGGCGGATTCTATGAGGGGTTCTCGGCGCTTACGCCGCCCGTCGGCGGACCTCGCCCGCCGCTGCGGTGTGGTCGCGGATGAGCCGGTTCGTGCGCTCCGCCAGTTCCACCTGCGGGGCGTGACCGCAGTCCGGGAGGGTGACCTGCCTCGACGACGGGAGCGCCTCGGCGACGTGGCGGGCGAACGCGGCCGGTACCAGGCGGTCCTTCTCGCCCCACACGAAGAGCGCCGGCGGCGTCAGCGTGACCAGGCGGGTCCAGAATCCGCGCCTGCCGTCTGGCGCGTCGAGATAGATGTTGCGAAGGGCGGCGAAGAGCGCGATCCGGGCGGAGCGCGACCTGTAGGTGCGGCAGAACTCGTCGGCCGCGATGTCGGCCGCGGCGGGATCGAGGCGCTCCGGACGGGCGAAAAGACTCCAGAACTGGGCCCGGACCTGGGCCGCCCGAATCGGATGGGGGATCGCGGCGAGCTCGGGGCGGACCAGCTTCACCAGCGGAACCAGCGAGCGCCGCTTCCGGAACGCGAGCGCGGGCGACAACAGGGTGACGGTTCGGACGCGGTCCGGCTCATCGAGCGCCACCTCCAAGGCGATGCGACCGCCCATGGAGTTCCCCACGAGATGCGCCTCTTCGAGCCCGGCGGCGTCCATGTAGCCGATCACCGCCCGGGCGAAGTACGCGGCGTCGTATGGGGCCCGGGCCGGCTTCGACGACGCTCCGAACCCCGGAAGGTCGATCGCATGGACGGTGTGCAACGGCGTCAGCGCCGACACCGTCGCGAAGAACGAGGCCTTGTTCGATCCGAGGCCATGCAGGCAGACCACGTGAGCGGGGCCCTGGCCGGCGATGAGGGCGCGGATCGTCGCGCCGGGCACATCGACGTCGGTCACGCGAAGCAGCGGAGGGCGATCGCCGGCAGCCGGAACAATCCCTCGAAGCCGAGGGCGAGATCGAGATCGCCGCGGGCGTAGAGCCGGCGCTGCGCGAAGGCATCCAGACCCGAGAGCCGTCCCTCGCGGAGCGCGATCCAGGTGGCGGCGTCGCTGCCGATCACGACGTCGGGTTCTCGCGTCGGTGAGGGCCGGACCTCGCACCGCTCGCGGCGCGCGCGGACCTGCCAGGTTCGCCCGACATCGCCCAGCCGCACCTGGAAAGTCGCGTCCACATCGGGGGCGACACCCAGATACCGGGACGGCAGGGTTCGGAACGCCTCCTCCACCCGGCGGACGCGCTGTGCGTGAAGGGAGATGTTCCCGGAACCGGCCTGCGATGCC
>DATAOX010000173.1:0-43815 GCA_036265555.1 Solirubrobacterales bacterium | reverse complement strand
GATCGCCCTCGTCGACTCGACGAAGACGACCGGCCTCATCTTCTTTCCGGGGACGATGGTCGGGATGCTCCTCGCGGGCGCGAGCCCGACCGACGCCGTGCGCCTCCAGCTCATCCTGCTCTGGACGTTGCTGGGGAGCGTCGCACTTGCCGGGCTGATCGCCGTGACGCTCGCCTATCGCAACTTCTTCACGCCGGCGCACCAGCTGCGCGAGCAGCCGGAGCCCTGATCGCATGACGCACATGACCCGCGCGGAGCGCCTGACGCTCGTCGCGACGATCCTCGCCTCGAGCGTCGTCTTCCTGGACGCCACCGTCGTCAACGTCGCGCTGCCCGCGATGGAGCAAGACCTCGGCATGGGACTCGCCGGACAGCAGTGGGTCGTCGAGTCCTACCTGCTGGCGCTCGTGTCGCTGCTGCTCGTCGGCGGGTCCCTCGGCGACCACTTCGGGCGGCGGCGCATCTTCATCCTGGGGCTCGCGGGGTTCGGCGTGACCTCGATTCTCTGCGCGCTGGCGCCGAACACCGGGATCCTGATCGCCTTCCGCGGCCTGCAGGGGCTCGCGGGTGCGCTGCTCGTCCCGGGCTCGCTTGCGATCCTCACCGCCACCTTCCAGGGCGAGGCGAGGGGTCGGGCGATCGGGACCTGGACCGCCTGGAGCGGGATCTCGACGATCGCCGGGCCCGCGGCGGGCGGCTTCCTCACCGAAGCGCTCTCATGGCGGTTCGTGTTCTGGATCAATGTGCCGCTGATCGCCGCCACCCTGGTACTCGCGGTCCACTCGGTGGTCGAGAGCCGCGATCCGGACGCCGTTCGGGGGTTCGACATTCCCGGGGTGGCGCTGTCGGCCCTCGGGCTGGGCGGCCCTGTGTTCGCCCTGATCGAGGAGCCCACCTACGGGTGGAGCGATCCGCTGGTGTTCGCTCCGCTCGTCGCCGGCGTCCTCTGCTTCGCGGCCTTCCTCTGGCGCGAGGCGACCGCGAAGGCGCCGATGCTCCCGCTGTCGCTGTTCCGGGTGCGGAACTTCGCGGTGGCCAATGCCGCGACGCTCATGACCTACGCCGGCCTGATCGGGACATCGTTCTTCCTGACCCTCTACCTGCAGCAGGTGGGCGGCTACAGCCCCCTCGCCGCGGGCATCGCGTCGGTGCCGGTGTCGTTGTTGATGTTCTTTCTGTCGCCGCGGTTCGGCGAGTTCACGGCCGGCGTCGGCCCGCGGCTCCCGATGTCGGTCGGGCCCATCGTCGGCGGCCTCGGCCTGTTGCTCCTCGTGCGCGTGGGCGTGCATCCCGACTACGTGACCGAGGTCCTCCCGGCGCTCGTCCTCTTCGGGCTCGGCCTCTCCGCGACCGTCGCGCCGCTCACGACAACGGTGCTGAACGCCGTGGACGAGCGCAACGCCGGGATCGCGTCCGGGACGAACAACGCGGTCGCACGCGTTGCCGGCCTGCTCGCGATCGCGGTCCTCGGCGCGGCTGTCGCGAGCCAATTCGACTCCAACGTCAGCGATCACTTGGCGACGGCCGAGCTGTCTCCGCAGGGGCAGCACGTCGTCTCGTCGGCCGGCTCGCGACCGCTCGCGGGCGGTGATGAGGTGCAGGGGCTCTCGGGCTCGGAGCGCGCCACCGTCGGGAGCGCGATCGAGCAATCCTCTCGAGACGCGTTCCACCTCGCGGCAGTGCTCGGAGCCTGCCTCATGTTCGCTGGCGGCCTCATCTCCGCGATCGGGATCCAGAACCCGCGGCGCCGACCGGTCGTGGCGCCGCACGCGGCGCGGGCCGCTGCCGCGGGCGAGTGCGGCCGCGGCACACCCTTCCAAGATGCCGAGCCGATTCCGGGAGCACTCGAGCCGGCGTCGAGCGCGGCGGAGGCTCCCACGTGACGAGGAGGTTTCGACCCGCCGCCTGCGGGAAGTCGCGGGAGGATCCGATGACGACCCCTTCGCAGCCAGCCCAGGCGCCGCCCCGGTTCCAGTCGCAAAACGGGGCCGGCGACCGCACCGAGCCACGGGAGCGCCTGGCGCCCTACCTGCTGCTCAACGGCGTCTACGCGGCAGCCCTGGGCGCCTTCGTATGGCGCTTCCGGGACCGGCTTCCCCAGGAGATCTCCCCCCGGGACCTGGCGCTGATCGGCGTCGCGAGCCACAAGACGAGCCGGACGATCGCGAAGGACAAGGTCACGGCCCCCCTGCGGGCGCCGTTCACCGAGCACGAGGGTGACGGCGGCCCGGGCGAGCTCGAGGAGAGCCCGCGCGGCGAGGGGCTGCGACACACGGTGGGCGAGCTCCTCGTCTGTCCCTTCTGCCTCGACCAGTGGGTTGCGACCGGCTACGCGGCCGGGCTCGTGCTCGCGCCGCGAGCGACGCGGTTCGTCGCCTCGATCATGGCGACGGTCGCGATCTCGGACTTCCTGCAGATCTCGTACAAGGCGTCGGAGCAGCGGCTCTGAGCCCCCGGCATACGGGGAGGCGGCGTCTATAGTCCGCGCCCGCCATGGCCGGCCGGGAACGTATCTTCAGCGGCATCCAGCCCACGGGTCGCAAGCACCTGGGCAACTACATCGGTGCGATCCGCCAGTACGTCGAGGGGCAGGACCGCGGCGAGGGCATCTACTGCATCGTCGACCTGCACGCCATCACGGTCCCACACGATCCGGCAGACCTTCGCGGCCGCCTGTACGACACAACCGCGATCCTGATCGCCGCCGGATTGGACCCGGAGCGCTGCATCCTGTTTCGCCAGTCGGACGTCAGGGAGCACACCGAGCTCTGCTGGCTCCTCGCAGCGGTGACGGCCTGGGGCGATCTGAACCGGATGCACCAGTTCAAGGAGAAATCCGAGCAGCAGCGCGAGCTGGTGTCGGCGGGACTCTTCTTCTATCCCGTCCTCATGGCCGCGGACGTCCTGGCCTATCGCGCCACCGAGGTCCCCGTCGGCGACGACCAGCGTCAGCACATCGAGCTGATGCGCGACGTCGCCGAGCGCTTCAACGCCCGGTTCGGCGACCTGCTCGTGGTGCCGGCCGGCCGGTACCCGGAGGTCGGCGCCCGGATCATGAACCTCCAGGAGCCGGCATCGCGGATGTCGACGACCTACGGCCCAGAACAGGGCACCGTCTACATCCTCGACGAGCCGGAGGCCGTCCGGAAGAAGGTCAGGAGCGCCGTCACCGACTCCGGGACCGAGGTGCGCCGGGGGCCGGAGAAGGCCGGGATCACGAACCTGATCGAGATCGTCTCCGTCATTCGTGGTCGCGGTCCGGAGGAGATCGAGCGCGAGTTCGACGGCTCGGGCTACGGGGACTTCAAGGTGGCGGTAGCCGACGCCGTCGTGGAATACCTCGCGCCCGTCCGCGAGCGCTACACGGACCTTCGATCGGACGAGGCGACGATCGAGGAGACGCTCGCCGCCGGCGCGGAGAAGGCCCGCGCGATCGCGCGCGAGACCCTCGCCGACGTCCGTGACGCGATGGGCGTCGGCCCGCCCCGCGGCTGAGGCGGCCGGACCACCATCTACATTGCGGACGATGAGAGCCTCCGAGCTCGACTTGGACCTCGACGTCTTCGCGGGCCCGTTCGACCTGCTGATGGCGGTCGTGCTGCGCGAGGAGATCTCTCTCGCCGAAGTCCCCCTGGGCGAGATCGTCGTCGCCTACATCGAGCACCTCGAGCGCTCGGGCGAGCTCGATCTGGATTCCGCGACCGAGTTCCTCGTCCTGATCGCATCGCTCCTCGAGCTGAAGTCGCGTCTGCTGCTCCCGGCCTCGGAGGAGGAGCGGCTCGAGCTCGGGCCCGAGGAGGCGGCCGACGAGCTCCTGGCGCGGATGCTCGAGTACCGGCGCTTTCGCGAGGCGGCAGCGCACCTGTCCGGCCTGTTCGCCGACGGGCGGCGCTACCTGTATCGAGTGGCGCCCCTCCCGCCGGAGCTGCGCCGCGCGTCGCTGGGCGCGGCGAGGATGGTGTACGAGCCGGCTCGTCTCGGCGAAGCGCTGGGGGACCTGCTCCGCGTCCCGCCCGAGCCCGACACGACCCACATTCGCCCGACGGTCTCCCTGGAGCGCCGGCTCGACGTGCTACGCGAGCTCCTGGCGCGGCGCGGGCGCTTCGACTTCGATGAGGTGTTCGCCGACGAGGACCGCCTCACGCAGGCCGTGACCCTGTTCGCGCTGCTCGAGATGCACAAGCGCGGCGAGGCGACCTGGAGCCAGCGCGATCTGTTCGGCCCGATCGAGGTGGAGGTGATGCATGACTGACCTGGAGCGGATCGTCGAGGCGCTCCTGTTCCTCTCGCCGCAGCCGGTGACGACGGCGGAACTCGCGGAGGCGTGCGACGCGAGCGAGGCTGAGATCGACCGGGCTCTTGACGCTCTGGAGGGCGCGCTGGACGAGGGAACTCGCGGAATCGTCCTGCGCCACGTCGCGGGCGGGTACACGCTCGCGGCCGATCCGGTCGCCGAGGACGCCGCGCGCCGCCTGCTCTCGACTCCGCGCACCCCTCCGCTCACCCAGGCTCAGGCGGAGACCCTCGCGATCGTGTCGTATCTGCAGCCGGTCTCCCGCCCGGAGATCGCCCGGATCCGCGGCGTCGCGTCGGAGTCCGCCGTGGCGACGCTCACTGAGCGCGGCCTGATCGAGGAATCCGGCCGCTCGCGCTTCGGCGCGATCGTCTACCGGACGACCCCCCTGTTCGAGAAGCTCTTCGGCCTGGCGGGTCTCGAGCAGCTGCCCGACCCATCGCGGTTCGACCCGACGCCCGAGGACGAGCGCGACCTCCGCGAGCGGCTGCTGAAGGCGGGCGAGCAGCGGGCTGCCTAGGCGGGTCCCGGCGCCAACCGGTCGAGGCGATGGTCGGAAAACCGCACGTATACGCCGGTTTTTCGGCCATCGTGAGCGGGGTGCGGATCAGGCCGCCGGCTCGGTAGCTTCAGACCATGCGCCTCGCGAAGTACCTGGCCCACTGCGGGGTCGCGTCGCGACGGCGTGCCGAGG
Source organism: Solirubrobacterales bacterium (assembly GCA_036265555.1). Taxonomy (GTDB): domain Bacteria; phylum Actinomycetota; class Thermoleophilia; order Solirubrobacterales; family 70-9; genus AC-56. The sequence continues at coordinate 38,827 of DATAOX010000173.1, read as the reverse complement.
AGCTCGTCGCGGCGGGTCGGGTCACCGTCGCCGGCGATCGGGTCACCGACCCGGCGCGCGACGTCGATGAGTCGAGCGGCGTAGCCGTCGACGGTCGTCCGGTACGCCCCGAGCCGCGCGAGGTGTGGATGCTCAACAAGCCGGCGGGCGTGGTCTCGACCGCGCGCGAGCCGGGACGCCGCCGCGCCGTCGTTGACCTCGTGGACTCGCGACGCCGGCTGTATCCGGTGGGGCGCCTGGACGTGGAGTCGACCGGGCTCATCCTTCTCACCAACGACGGCGGGCTCGCGAACCGGCTGACGCACCCCCGTTACGGGATCGAGCGCACCTATCGGGTCCGGCTGCGGCGCCCCGTCTCCGAGTCCCAGGTTCGCCGCCTCCGCCGCGGCGTGGACCTCGATGAGGGCCCGACGCAGCCGGCGAAGGTACGCCGAACGTCGCCGCGCGTCATCGAGATCACGATCGCCGAGGGGCGGAACAGGCAGGTGCGCAGGATGGTCGAGGCGGTGGGCAACGAGGTGGCGGCGCTCAGGCGGATCCGATTCGGTCCGCTGCACCTCGCGAACCTCCCTGAGGGAAAGGCACGGAGGCTGCGGCCACCGGAGGTCAACCGGCTCTGGAAGGATGCCCGCCCATGAGCGAGCGTCTCTACGCGGTCCGCGGTGCCACGAGCGTCGCGCGCAACGACGTGGACGCGATCCTCAACGCGACTGAGGAGTTGCTGCGCGAGCTGATGAGCCGCAACGGGATCGAGGGCGGGGACATGGTGAGCTGCCTGTTCACCTCGACGGACGACCTCAACGCGGAGTTCCCGGCGGTTGCCGCGCGCCGCCTCGGGCTCGACCATGTGCCGCTGCTCTGCATGCGGGAGCTGGACGTGCCCGGCGCGATGCGAAGCGTGATCCGGGTGCTGCTCCATTACTACGCCTCGGAGGTGCACTCGCCCTCGCACACATACCTGGGCGAGGCACAGAAGCTGCGCGCCGACCTGCAGTCCGCGCAGTGATGTGACCGGCACAATGAGGGCCGGATGACGATCACGTTCGCCCAGAAGCTCGAGCGGCTGCCGCAGTACGAGGCGGGCCTGCACGAGGACGCGGCCCGTGAGGCGTTCGGCGCCGAGGACATCGTCAAGCTCGCCTCGAACGAATCGCCGTGGGGACCGCATCCGGCAGTGGTCGACGCGGTCGCCGGGGCCGCCTCCAGGCTGAATCGCTACCCCGATCAGCATGCGAAGCGGCTCCGCCGGCGCGTCGCGGAGCGGTTCGAGCTCGAGCCGGCGCAGGTGGCGGTCGGGAATGGGTCCTGCGAGATCCTGCTGGCCGCGGCCGAGGCCTTGTGCGAACCCGGCGCGGAGATCGTCTTCGCCTGGCCTTCCTTCTCCATATACCCGCACCTGGCGGCGCTGACCGGAGCCCGGGAGATCCGCGTTCCGCTCGCCGACGGTTACGTCCATGACCTCGACGCCATGCTCGAGGAGATCACGGCCGCGACCCAGCTCGTCGTCGTCAACAATCCCAACAACCCGACGGGAACGCATCTGCCGGCGGCCCGTATCGGGGCCTTCTGCGAGCGGGTTCCGCGCCACGTGACGGTCGCGCTCGACGAGGCCTACATCGAGTTCCAGGTGAACGACGATCCCGACCAGACCGTCGACCTGCTTCGAGAGTTCCCGAACCTCGTCCTCCTGCGGACCTTCAGCAAGGTCTATGGCCTCGCCGGCCTGCGCTGCGGGTACGCGCTGGGCTCGGCGAGGTTCCGCGCCGCCGTCGATGCCGTCCGCCAGCCGTTCAGCGTCAACGAGCTCGCCCAGGTCGCGGCCGCTGAGGCGATCCTCCACGGCGACGACGTCATGGACCGCGTCGAACGGACGATCGCGGAGCGGGTCTTCGTCGAGGAGGGAGTCCGGGAACTGGGGCTCGTTGCCCCGGACTCGCAGGCCAACTTCTCGTGGGTATCGCTTGACGATCGGGACGAGGACGAGGTCATCAGGCGATTGGGCGAGCGCGGCGTCGTCGTGCGCAGCGGCACGAGCCTGGGCGACTCGGGCCACCTCCGCGTCACGTACGGGGCCCGGCAGGAAAACGCGCGCTTCCTCGACGCGCTGGCCGCCGCGGTTGCGTGAGCGCCCGGGCCGCTGGACTATTCGGCCTGCACCTGCTACAAAACGCGGTTGGTGAACCGCGCGAGCACGTCGGCTTTCTCGATCGCTCCTCAGGGAGTGCGGCCGCGTGCATGGTTCTATTACTGGCGATTTAGCTAGGCGTCCGGCCCGGCCGCTCCAGGCCACCTAGCAGGAGAGCTCCGCCGGACGCCGTACCTGCGCCGTGCACCATGAACCGAGTTCGCAACAACTTCGAACCAAGACTCTGAAAGGCTTATCGAACCCATGATGATCGTGATGAAAGAGGGGGCTACGGAGGAGCAGATCCACGCCGTCGTCGACCGGGTGGAGTCGGTCGGCTGCTCCGCACATGTCTCCCAGGGCGAGGTCCTGACCGTGATCGGGGCGATCGGCGACCGCGACCGGGTCGCGGCACTCGGGCTCGAGGGCGCGCCGGGCGTCGACCACCTGGTGCCGATTCTCAAGCCGTACAAGCTCGCCTCGGCGCAGTTTCGCAAGGGCGAGCGAACGGTTATCGACGTCAACGGCCGAAGAGTCGGTGGCGATCACTTCGCGATGATCGCGGGCCCGTGCACCGTCGAAGGCCGCGACCAGACGCTCGAGGTCGCGCGCGTCGTGGCCGAGAACGGCGCCGCGATGCTGCGAGGCGGCGCCTACAAGCCGCGAACCTCGCCGTACTCGTTCCAGGGCCTCGGTGTCGAGGGGCTACGGCTCCTGGAGGAGGCCCGCGAGGAGACCGGACTCCCGATCGTGACCGAGCTGATGGATGTTCGGGACCTCAACGACGTGGCCGAGGTCGCCGACGTCATCCAGATCGGTGCGCGGAACATGCAGAACTACTCGCTGCTCTCCGAGGTGGGCCGGTCCGGGCTCCCGGTGCTGCTCAAGCGCGGCCTCTCGTCGACGCTCGAGGAGCTCCTCATGGCCGCCGAGTACATCCTCAAGGAGGGGAACGACCAGGTGATGCTGTGCGAGCGGGGCATCCGGACGTTCGAGACGACCTACCGGTTCACGCTCGATCTGCTCGCCGTCCCGGCGTTGCGGGAGCTGACGCACCTGCCGATCGTCGTCGATCCCTCCCACGCGGCCGGGCGGCGCGACTGGGTCGGGCCGATGTCGCTCGCGGCGGCGGCCGCCGGCGCGGACGGGATCATCGTCGAGGTCCACAACGAGCCGGATGAGGCGATCTGCGACGGGCCGCAGGCGCTCGCGACCGAAGCATTCGCCGATTACGCGGACCAGGTCCACCGGGTCGCCGAGGTCGCCGGCAAGCAGCTCGCCGCTGTCTGAGTGTTCGCCGGCGAGCAATAGGCGCCGATGCGCGTCGCGGTCCTCGGCGTCGGGCTGATCGGCGGCTCGATCGGCCTGGCTGCGAAGCGCCGGCTCGGGGCCGAGGTCGCGGGGTTCGACGCCCGGGAGGCGAACGCCGCACGCGGCCTGGAGGTGGGCGCGCTCGACGGGACGGCCGCGACGATCGGCGACGCCGTCGAGGGCGCGGAGATCGTCTTCTGCGCGGGGCCGGTGAGGGCGCTGCCGGCGCTCGTAGGGGCCGCGCTCGACGCGAGCGGCCCGGATACCGTCGTCACCGACGTCGGCTCGACGAAGCGTGAGCTGATCGCCGGCCTGTCCCGCACGGAAAGCCTGGAGCGCTTCACCGGCGGCCATCCGGTGGCGGGCGCGGAGAGCGCCGGGGTGGAGAACGCTCGCGATGACCTCTTCGAGGGCGCGCGCTGGTACCTGACGCCGACCGAGCGCACGAGCGGAATGCTCTACGACCGCCTGCAGCGAGCGATCGCGGACCTCGGGGCGCGCCCGCAGGCGATCGATGCGGAGACACATGATCGGCTGATGGCGGCCGTGAGCCACCTGCCTCACGTGATCGCGAACGTGCTTGTTCGACAGGCCGCGGCGGCCGCGACGGAGGAATCCGAGCGCCTCCCGGAGGTCGGCCCCAGCTTTCGCGACACGACGCGCGTCGCGGGCGCCAACCCCGCGATCTGGGGCGACATCTTCGCCACCAACAGCGAGGCCGTCGCGCGCGAGATCGACGTTGCCGCGGAGCGGCTGCGAGAGGCCGCGGAGATCATCCGCTCCGGGGACACCGGGCGGGTTGCGTCCTGGCACGGGGCGGCGCGCGAGGACCGCCGTCGCCTGCTGGAGGCGGGCCTGATCGGCGGGGAGCTCTTCGAGCTGCGCCTGAGCGTCGAGAACCGGCCCGGGACCGTGGCCGAGATCGCCCTCGCCCTGGGTCGTGCCGGCGTCAACATCGAGGACATGGCCCTCTACCCGGCGCCGGACATGCGGACGGGGGCGATCTCGCTCTGGGTCGCCGGAGATGCCGAGGCCCGACGCGCGGCCGAGATCGTCCGGGGGCTCGGCCACGCGGTCTCGATCTCCACGTGACCCGCTTCGCGCCGGCGCCGTTGCGCGGCGAGCTGCGGCCGCCGCCGGACAAGTCGATCAGCCACCGCGCGGCGCTCATCGGTGCAATGACGACCGGCTCGGTCGAAGTGTCCGGCTACCTCGACTCAGCCGACACCAGGCGGACGCTGGACGCCGTGCGGGTGCTCGGCACGGAGGTCGAGGAGCTGGGTGGGTCGGAGGTGCCCGGCCGGATCGACTTGCGGGTGCACGGGATCGGGCTGCGCGGGGCCGGCGACCACTTCGATCCCGCGGTCGCGTCCGTGGCGATCGACGTCGGGAACGCGGGGACGTTATTGCGCCTGCTACCCGGTTGGCTCGCCGGGCAGGAGATGGGCAGCTGGACCCTCGATGGCGACGCGTCGATCCGCCGCCGGCCCGTGGACCGCGTCGCCGAGCCGCTGAACCAGATGGGCGGGTCGGTGAGATGCCGGGAAGGACGCTTGCCGCCGCTCGAGATGTCCGCGGCGACCCTCCACGGCATTCGGTACCGGCTGCCGGTCGCAAGTGCCCAGGTCAAGTCGTGCGTGCTCCTTGCCGGCCTGCTCGCCGACGGCCGGACGGAGATCACCGAGCCGGCGCCCACTCGCGACCACACCGAACGCCTTCTCAGGGCGTGGGGCGCGGACATCTCCACCGAGGAGCTGCGGACGATCGCCACCCTGGGCGGGGGTCCCGCCAGGCGCGTGACGGTGCGGCCGCCCGAGCGGCTCGCGGGCGCCGCGCTCGAGGTTCCCGGCGATTTCTCGTCCGCGGCACTCATGATCGTCGCGGCGACGATCGTCGCCGGGAGCCGCGTGCGGACCGCCGGTGTCGGCCTGAACCCAACCCGGATCGGCCTGCTGGGAATCCTGAACCGGATGGGAGCGGCGATCGAGGTCGACGAAGGGTGGGAGGCCGTCGAGCCCACGGGGGCGATCGTGACGCGACACGGCCCGCTCGAGGCCACGCGCGTCCACCCCGAGGAGGTGCCGCTCGCGATCGACGAGCTCCCGCTGGTCGCGCTGCTCGGCTGTTTCGCCGATGGGACCACGGTGGTCTCGGGTGCGGAGGAGCTGCGCCACAAGGAATCGGACCGGATCGCGAGCGTGGTCGAGGGACTCCGAGGGCTCGGCGCCGAGATCGAGGCGACGCAGGACGGCTTTGCCGTCACGGGACCCGGGGGCCTGCGCGGTGGCCGCATCCACGCCCGCGGCGACCATCGCCTCGCAATGCTGGGCGCGATTGCCGGCCTCGCCTCGCGGGACGGGGTGGAGGTCGAGGGAATGGAGGCGGCCGCCGTGAGCTATCCCCGGTTCGAGGCGGATCTGGCGGCGCTGACGTAGGGCAACGAGGGGCGGCCCCGGGCGCTTGGCAGAGCGCCCGAGCCAATCGAGTGAGCGATTGACCACGCTATGCGTGGGTGAATGCCACTCTCGATCGAAAAGGCGATCGAGTGAGCGATTGGGGCCCTTATAGGTCCCGAATCACTCACTCGACGGCCTGGACCGCCCCGAGCCACCCCCTTATTGCCCGAAACCACGCCGCACTGTGCCACGACGCCGAGCGCAAGCGATCCAGACGCGCCCACGGCGCCCGCGCTACCGCTGGCTGGGATGCCCCTCGCCTGGCCAGGGCGAGAGCAGGAGGAGAATGCGCGAGTCCTCGTCGGCTCGCACCTCGCGGCGTTCGTTCGGGTCGAACACCGCGAGCAGGCCGGCGCCGCCGGTGGTCGAGTCGCCGCCGGAGTCCTCGATCTCGATCGAGCCGCTGACGACCAGGAGCCATGCGCGCTCGTGGACCTGGTGCTCCCGGAGCCGCTCGCCGGCCGGGAGGTGGATCAGGATTGCGCGACCCTCCTGCTCGGAGTCGAGAACCGCTGGGCTATGAGCCTGCACGTCGACCGTCGAGATGTCCCAGCTCCGCATGACGCGCAACTCTATCCTCAGCGCCCGATCATGGTGATCGCGATCGACGGCCCGGCCGGGGCCGGAAAGTCGACCGTCGCGCGGGCGGTCGCGAGCGCCCTCGGCTTCACCTATCTCAACTCCGGAGCGATGTACCGATGCGTGGCCCTGGCCGCCATTCGCGGCGGCGTGAACGTGGACGACGATCGCGCGGTGGGCCGGCTCGCCGGCGAGCTCCGGATCGAGTTCGCCGACGATCGCGTGCTGCTGGGCGGCGAGGACGTGACCGGAGAGATCAGGGCGCCCGAGGTCACGGCGGCCGCGTCGCGCGTCTCCGTCCACCCCGCGGTTCGCGAGGCGATGGTCGCGAGGCAGCGAGCTCTGATCGAGAACGGCGACTACGTGGCGGAGGGACGGGACATCGGCACCGTGGTCAGCCCGGACGCACCGCTCAAGGTCTTCCTCACCGCCTCGCCGGACGAGCGTGCTCGGCGCCGCGCCGCGGAGACGGGAGAGCGCGTGGAGGCGGTTCTGGCGTCGCAGTCGGACCGGGATGCCAGGGACAGGAGCCGCGAACACGGCGCGCTCCGCTCCGCCGACGACTCCGTCGAGATCGACACGACAGGCCTGGATGCCGCGCAGGCAGGCGCCCGCGTGGTCGCGCTGGCCCGCGAGCGCGGGCTGGTCGGGCCGTGAACGGGGCGATCCCGCAGATCGCGGTCGTCGGCTTCCCCAACGTCGGCAAGTCCACGCTGGTCAACCGCCTCGCCGGCGGTCGGGAGGCGGTCGTTCACCCGGAGTCCGGTGTCACCCGCGACCGCAAGGCAATCGATTGCGAGTGGAACGGCGTCGCGTTTCGCCTGATCGACACCGGTGGGGTGGACCTCGAGGCCGCTGACTCGGTGTCGCGAGCAGTCCAGCACCAAGCCCGCGAGGCGATCGCCGATGCGGAAGCCGCCGTGCTGGTGGTCGACGCACGGGCCGGGCTGCGGCAGGGCGACGCGGAGGTCGCCGATCTCCTTCGGCGCTCCGAGATCCCGGTCGCGGTCGTCGCGAACAAGATCGACGAGCCGGCGGACGATTACCTGGCCGCTGAGTTCCACGGCCTGGGAATGGGAGATCCGTTTCCCGTCTCGGCGGCGCAGGGCCACGGCTCCGGTGACCTCCTGGACCTGCTCGCCGGCTGGGCCCGGGCGGCAGGGGCGGGGGACGGCGAAGGCGCGACCGAAGAGGAGGTGGTGCACATCGCCGTCATCGGCCGTCCCAACGTCGGCAAGTCGTCCCTCGTCAACCGCTTCCTGGGGTCCGAGCGTGTGATCGTCACCGATGTCGCCGGCACAACCCGCGACGCGATCGACACGGAGCTCGAGTTCGCCGGTCGTCGCGTCATCCTCGTCGATACGGCGGGGCTTCGACGGCGGACGAAGGTGGCGGGCACGGTGGCGTACTACGCCCAGCTCCGCTCGGAACGCGCAGCCGAGCGGGCGGATGTCGCGCTCCTGGTCTGCGACGCCTCGGAGGGTGTCGCCTCCGAGGACCTCCGAATAGCCGAGCTCGCGATGCGAACCGGCTGCGCGACCCTCATCGCCCTCAACAAGTGGGACGTCGGCGAGACCGAGCTCGAGGATGCGACCGCCAGGCTCGTCAAGCGCCTGCGCCAGCGCCCGCCCGTCGTGACCTGCTCGGCGAGGACGGGGCGCAACGTCGCGAAGCTCCTACGCGAAGCGGTGGGGCTCGCGGATCGGCGCTCCTCCCGGATTCCGACCTCCGAGCTCAATCGCTTTGTGACCGATCTCATGGCGACCCGGCCGCCGCCGGCCAAGCGGGGTCGCCGGCTTCGCATCTACTACGCCGCCCAGGTGGGGCGCCGCCCACCGCGCTTCGCCATGCAGGTCAACGATCGCCGGCTGCTCTCTCGCGAGTGGGTCTTTCACTTCGAGAACCGCCTGCGAGAGCACTATGGCCTCGAGGGCGTCCCGCTGGTGATCGACTTCGTGCCGCATTCACGCCGCCATAAGACTCGCTAGTGGCCAGGTTTCAAATCTCCCGGCGATCGTGGTCCACCATCTCGGTTCGAAACCGATGGCGGGCGGGGCTCGCCATCGCGGCGCTCGGGGTGCTAATGGTCATCGCGTTCGTCGCCGTGCCGGCGCTGCCGTGCGGGGCGCCCGGCGGGGACGTGTGCCCGCCGGCGGACGACGCGATCGCGCTCGTCCCCGACGACGCGCTCGCCTACCTGCACGTGAACGCGGATCCCGGCACGCAGCAGTACGACGAGGCCAGCGAGGTCGCGGGGCGCGTGCCGACGATCACGCAGCAGGCCATCTCTCGCCTGCTTGACCGTGTTCCCGGTCCCGGCGGCCGTCCGCCTGACTTCGCGCGAGACATCCGCCCATGGTTCGGCGGGCAGGCCGCGCTCGCCATCATCCCGGCAGGCGAGCGGGCGGCCGAGGAGGTGCAGCTGCTCCAGGTCAGCGATGACGACGGCGCGAGGAGGTTCGCTGGTTCGATCGCCGCGGGAACGCCGCAGACGAACGACTACCGCGACGTGGCCGTGGCCGTGGACCGGCGCGGCCTCGCGACGGCGGAGGTCGGCGGCTTTCTGGCGATCGGGCGGGAGAGCGGCGTCCGCGACGTCATCGACGCCCAGAGCGGCGCGAACGGCACCGGCTCCCTCGCGGACGAGCCCGCCGCGGCGTCGGCCCTCGACCGGCTTCCGGACGATCGGCTGGCGGACGCCTACCTGTCGCCCGACGGCATCGACAGGCTGGTCGGAAACCCTCGCGGGCCGCTGGCGACGCTGGACGCGGTCGTGGACCCGGGAGCGAGCGACGGGGCCGCGCTGGCGCTCGTCGCGAGCGACACGGGCATCGAGATCGATATCCGCTCCGAACTGAACGAGGCTCGCGCGAGGGCACAGCCCGGGTTCTTCGCGGCGTTTCCGCCCTTCACCCCCACGCTCAACGCTTCGTTACCGCCGGATTCACTGGGGTATGTGGGGATGGCGGACCCGGGCAGGACGCTCGTCTCCCTGATCGAGCAGGCGAGCGCCGACCAGCCCGGTCTGGCCGCGGGGGTTGCGGCGCTCACGAAGCGCGTCAAGCAGCTCGGCAAGGTCGACCTGGAGACGGATCTGCTGCCATCGCTCGGCACCGAAGGGTCGTTCGCACTTCAGCCGGCCGCGCGCGGCAGCAGCGTCCCGTACCTGGAGTTCCTGAGCTCGGGAGTCGACGCGGAGCGCGCGGGGCGAGCGCTGGCCAGCCTGCAACGCCCGATCGTGGCTGCCCTGAGCCCGACCACCGGTCAGGTGCCCACGTTCAGCGAGCACAAGGTCGGCGACGTCACCGCCCACAGCGTGCAGGTCTCGCCGACCGTGGACCTGACCTACGCGATCGCCGGATCGATCCTGCTGGTGGCGACCGATCCCGCCGCGGTCCGGCAGCTCGCGGGAGAGGCCGGGGGGCTCGACCAGGACGCCGGTTTCAAGGAGGCGACCGACGGGCTGACGAGCTCGGTCTCCCTGCTCGCGTACCTCAACGTCTCCGGCCTTCTGACGCTGGGCGAGCGGGCGGGCCTCGCACAGGATCCGGCGTACGCCGCCTTCGCGCCCGAGCTGCACAACCTCACCGCGTTCGGCGTCGCGGTTCGCCAGAGCTCGACCGAGCTCGCCACCGACGTCAGGCTGATCGTCAGCCCTCAGGGCGGCACGGATTAGATCAACCGCCGGTCGCGCGTCCGGTACCGTTGCGCGGCGAGCATGGAGAGGCTTTCCGACAGCGAGCATCTGTTCACCTCCGAGTCGGTCACGGAGGGGCATCCCGACAAGATCTGCGACCAGGTCTCCGACGGCGTCCTCGACGCCGTGATGGCCGACGATCCCGCCGGTCGCGTCGCGTGCGAGTGCCTCGTCAACACCGGGCTCGTGGTCGTCGCCGGAGAGATCTCGACCGAGACCTACGTCGACATCCCTGCGATCGTCCGGGACACTCTCCATCGCATCGGCTACGACCGTGCCAAGTACGGCTTCGACGCCGACACATGCGCCGTGATCACCGCGATCGACGAGCAATCGCCGGACATCGCGCAGGGTGTGAACGTGGCGTACGAGGCGCGCACGGACCCCAACGATGACGACGAGCTCGATCGGGCGGGCGCGGGCGACCAGGGAATGATGTTCGGCTACGCGACGCGGGAGACGCGGACGCTCATGCCGATGCCGATCCAGATCGCGCACACCCTCGCCAAGCGCCTCGCCGAGGTACGCAAGGCGGGGGTCGTTCCGTATCTGCGGCCCGACGGGAAGACCCAGGTCACGGTCCGCTATGAGAACGGCCGCCCGGTGGAGGTCGTGAAGGTCCTCATCTCGGCCCAGCACGCCCCGGACCTCGACGCCGAGTCGCTGATCAAGCCGGACCTCTGGGAACACGTCGTCGAGCCCGTTCTGCACGAGGGGTACAAGGAGCTCTTCACCGAGCGGGACCTCCTGCCTAACCTCCTCGTCAACCCGACCGGCCGGTTCGAGATCGGCGGGCCGATGGGCGACGCCGGCCTCACCGGCCGCAAGATCATCGTTGACACCTACGGGGGCGCTGCGCGCCATGGTGGAGGCGCGTTCTCCGGCAAGGACCCCTCCAAGGTCGATCGCTCAGCTGCATATGCGGCCCGCTATGTCGCGAAGAACGTCGTCGCCGCCGGACTCGCCGACCGCTGCGAGATCCAGGTCGCCTACGCGATCGGAGTCGCCCATCCCGTCTCGCTGATGGTCGAGACCTATGACACCGGCCGAGTCTCGAACGCGGACATCGTGCGCGCGATCAGCGAGGTCTTCGATCTGCGCCCCGCGGCGTTCCGCCGCTACCTCGACCTGCATCGCCCGATCTTCCACAAGACCGCCGCATACGGGCACTTCGGCCGCGAGGACCACGACTTCACCTGGGAGCGCACCGACCGAGCGGACGCGCTGCGCGCCGCCGCGGGCATGGCGGCCCCGGGCAACCAGGCCGGGGTCGAGGCGGGGGTGCCGGGCTAGCGCACCGGCGATCGCCCCGGCGTTTGCGACGAGGTGGGGCGGCTGAAGGGCAAGTAGGGGGAGCGCACACACTCTCCGCTCGCTTTCGGCGCTCCATTGGCACCGAATCGAACCGAGAGAAGGATTGACCACGTTATGGGTGGTGAAATCCCACTCTCGCCGGGAGAAAGCGATCGAGTGAGCGATTGGGGCCCTTACAGGTCCCGAATCACTCACTCGCCGGCCGGGTCCTTCCGTCGTTGCCCGGGACGACGCATCGCCGCGGGGTTCGGTCGGGTGCGGCCGATGCGGACGCGCCCTCGCGGAGGGCGTTCAGCCCGCGGGTCCCTGTGGCGCCTGCTGTTGCGCCGGCTGATCGCCGAGGCCGGTCGGGGACGTCGCGTGCGTGGCGCGATCCACGCTCTCCACGACCTCGGCCGGGTCGGCGACGCCGACGAAGATGAAGTTGTAGTCATCGCCCGCGGCGGTGTCGAAGTCGACGTCACCTACCTGCAGGACGCGCTCGAGCAGCGATTGGTTGTAGTTCACGTTCTGGACGCGCTCCAGCCGCGTCTCCTGGATGTCCCGCGAGATGATTCCGCGCTGGATGTGGAGGCGTCGCGTCGTGATCGTGTAGTGCGTCGTGACTCGCTTGATGAACCCGGCGAGGATGACGATCGCAACTCCGACGACCGCGACCAGGATCACCAGGCCGGTGTCAGTGTCGCCATTTGCGATGTTGGTCCCGAGGCCGACCAGGAAGGCGATCACCAGCACCGCCAGCAGGCCCTTGATGTAGAAGCCGAGGATCGAGCGCCAGGAAGGATGGCCCTGGAACATGATCTGCTCGCCAGGGGCGAGGCGAGGCGCCATTGCCGAAGCATAGGTTGTGGCGCCTCGTCGAAGGCGGCCGCCGGGGCGACCACTAGCTTCCGCACGGACATGGCGATCGCGAAGGTCGAGCCCCTCCTGACGGCCCGGGCGCTGCGCGGCCCGTTTGACTACCGGCTGCCCGACCACCTGGGCGACGTGGGTATCGGGTCGCTGTTGCGCATCCCGTTCGGGCGGCAGCGGGTCATCGGGGTCGTTGTCGATGTCGGTGAGTCGAGCGACCTGCCTCCGGACCGCTTGGCGGAGCCGCTCGAGGCGCTCGAGGCCGGCGCGACCCCCGCGCTGGTGCGGCTGGGCCTGTGGGTCGCGCACCAGTACTGCTCGACTCCGGCGCGAGGCCTGGAGCTGGTGCTGCCGCCGGGTACCGGGCGTACCGGTCGCGTCCCAAGTCCGCAGCTCGAGCTGAAGGCGAGCGTCACCCCGGCGGGTCGCGACGCCCTCCGCGATGGCGCTCGCCTGGGTCGCGTCCAGCGAGCCGCCCTGGAGGCGCTGGCGGCCGCAGGCGTGTCCGGCGGCGAGCTCACCGGCGCCGAGCTTCAGGATGCGGGCGCTGGCACTCAGGCGCTTCGGCGGCTCGAGGCCCGCGGCCTGGTCGACCTCCGCTGGATCGAGCGCGCCCGCCGCCCGGCGATCGTCCGCGTGGGAGCACAATCACTCCGGCCGCCGTTGACGGCCGATCAGTCGGCGGCCCTCTCCCGGATCGTGGCATCGATGGACTCCGACGGATCCCGCCGGTTGCTGCTCCACGGTGTAACCGGCTCGGGCAAGACGGAGGTCTATCTCGCCGCGGCGGAGGCGGCGCTCGAGCGCGGGCGCGATGCGATCGTCCTGGTTCCGGAGATCGCGCTCGCCCCCCAGACGGTCTCGCGCTTCGCCGCCCGGTTCGGCGATCGCGTCGCGCTCCTCCATTCCCGGCTCTCGGGTGGGGAGCGACGCGACGAATGGGAACGGGTGCGCGATGGGCGGGCACGGGTCTGCGTCGGGCCGCGGTCCGCCGTCTTCGCCCCGGTGCGCGAGCCCGGGCTGATCGTCGTGGACGAGGAGCACGACGCCTCCTACAAGCAGGAGGGCGATCCCCGGTACGACGCCCGGGAAGTCGCGCGTCGCCGCGCGGATCAGTCCGGGGCGGTCCTGGTCTGCGGGAGCGCGACGCCCCGGCCCGAGAGCTGGGAGCGGATGCCCCGCGCCGACCTGCCCGAGCGCGCGGACGGCGTCCCCCTGCCCCCGGTGGAGATCCTCGACATGAGGAACGGTTCGGGCCGCCGGGGCCCGCTTCACGGCCGAACGGCCCAGGCCCTCGACGAGGTGCGCTCCCGCGGGGGCAAGGCCATCGTGATGCTGAACCGCCGCGGGTGGTCGCCGCACCTGTCGTGCCGGTCGTGCGGGCGCGCATGGGAATGCCCCGAATGCGACGTCTCGCTGGTCATGCACAAGCGCGAGGGGCGGCTTCGCTGCCACCACTGCGGCCACGCGGAGCCGCTCCCCGCGACGTGCCCGGACTGCGGCTCCGTGACGCTCGCCCGCCGTGGGACCGGCACCGAGCGGGTGGCCGACCTCGTGGCGGAGCTCGCCGAGCCGCTGCCGGTCTTCCGCCTCGACTCCGACAGCGCGGCGCCCGCCGGCGCGCACCTGGACATCCTGCGTCGGTTCGACGGCGCCGATCGCGGCATCCTCGTGGGGACGCAGATGGTCGGGAAGGGCCACGACTTCCCGGACGTCGTCCTGAGCGTCGTGCTGGACGCCGACGCGACCCTGCGGTTTCCGGACTTCCGATCCGAGGAGCGAACGTTCGCGCTCGTCGCGCAGCTCGCGGGTCGCAGCGGCCGCGGCCCGCGCGGAGGCCGGGTACTGGTCCAGACCCTGGCTCCGGACGCTGCGGCGATCCGCCATGCGGCCGCGCACGACGCGGAGGGGTTCCTGACGGCCGAACTCGAGCGTCGCCGGGCGCTCGGCTATCCGCCGTTCTCACACCTCGTGCGCCTGCAGCTCACCGCGCCTGACGCTCGAGCGGCCGAGGCCGCCGCCGGGCTCGCGCACCAACGGGTCGAGGAAGCGCTTCCGCCCGAGGCCGCGCTGCTGGGCCCGGCGCCGCGCTTTCGCGTGCGCGGCCGCCACCGGCGACAGCTCCTGGTCAAGGCCCGGGAGCGGGAGCCAGCGGTGGGCGCAGTGCGTGGGGCGGTGGACGACCTCGCCGGATCGCGCGGCCTCCGGGGGGTGGCGATCAGCGTGGACGTCGATCCACAGTAGCCGCGTAGACTCGCAGCGATGAGCGAGACGGTTCAGGAGACGGGCGTTCGCGAGCCCGAGCGCGTCGACCCGGAGGGCCCCGACGACGAGCGGGCTCAGGCCCTGGCCGAGGAGGCGCTTCGCCGCAGGGCGGCGGCCCTCGAGCACATCCGCAAGTTCGGCGACCCGGTGCTCAAGTCGCGGGCCTCCGAGATCACCTCCTTCGGGCCGGAGCTCGTGCGCGAGGCGCAGCGGATGATCGCGATCATGCGCGACGCGATCGGCGTGGGCCTCGCGGCAACGCAGCTCGGCGTCATGCATCGCCTGCTCGTCTTTCAGGCCGGTCCGGACGCGGCCCCGACCGCTGTGGCCAACCCGCAGATCGAGTGGCTCTCCGACGAGCAGGTCGTCGCGGAGGAGGGGTGTCTCAGCCTGCCGCGGGTCGCCGTTGATGTGGAGCGGCCGCTGTTCGCCCGCGTGAGCGGCGTCGACACCAGCGGCGCGCCGCTCGAGATCGAGGCGTCCGGCCTCGAGGCCCGCGTGCTCCAACACGAGATCGACCACCTCGACGGCGTGCTGATGCTGGACCGCGCGCCGCGCGACCAGCGGAAGGCGGCGCTGCGCGCGCTGCGGGAGGGCGGCGAGTACAGCCCGAGTGCGGAGGAGGAGCCCGCCGAGGAGGACGCCTCCGCGCCCGCCACCAGTTGAGGACCGCGTACCTCGGGACCTCGCCGTTCGCCGTCCCGGTTCTCCGCCGCCTGGCGGACTCCCCCCACCGGCCGGCTCTCGTCGTCACGCCGCCCGACAGACCGCGCGGCAGGGGCCGCCAACTGGTGTCCCCGCCGGTAGCCCAGGCCGCCACCGAGCTCGGGCTGGACCTCCACCAGACCGAGAGCGTGAATCTCGACTCGACCGTCGCCGCGGTTCAGGGTGCGGGGGCGGAGCTCGGCGTCGTCTGCGCGTTCGGCCAGCTCATCCAGGACCCGTTGCTGTCGGAGCTCGAGCTGCTCAACATCCATCCATCGCTCGTGCCGCGGTGGAGGGGGGCCGCGCCGATCGAGCGAGCGATCATGGCTGGGGACGAGCGGACCGGCGTGTCGATCCTCAGGGTCACCGCGGGTCTCGACTCAGGCCCGGTGTCGCTCCAGGAAGCGATCGCGGTCGGCGAGCGCGAGGACTTCGGCGGGCTCTCGGCGCGGCTCGCGGAGCTCGCCGGCGAGGTCAGCCTGCGCGCCCTCGACCTGCGCGAGGCCGGGAGCCTGGAGTTCAACGAGCAGGACGACTCGCGTGCGTCCTACGCGCGAAAGATCTCGTCGGATGAGCGGCGCCTCGATCCAGCGCGCTCGGCCATTGAGCTCGAGCGGATCGTCCGCGCGCTGAACCCCCACATCGGCGCGTACCTCGAGCTCGAGGCAGGCGCGCGGCTGGGGGTGCGCGCCGCTACCGCCGTGAGCGCGGAGGGACCCGGAGCCGGGAGCTTGGCGGCGGCCGGGACCTCGCTGCTGCTGGGCTGCATGCAGGGGCAACTGCGACTGGACGTCCTCCAGCCTCCCGGCAAGCGGCCGATGCCGGCCGACGCGTATCTCCGCGGCCACCCGGTGCCCTCGCTCGCTGCATGAATCCCGGCGAGGCCGCGCCCGCTCGCAGCGCCGCGTACGAGGTCCTGCGGCGCGTGTTCGAGCACGGCGCGTGGGCGGACCGCGCGTTCCCCAGTGCCGCCGATCGCCACGGCCTGGACCCGCGCGAGCGTCGCCAGGCCCAGCGCCTCGCATACGGCGCGGTTCAACGGCGAGGAACGAGCGACCGCCTGATCACCGAGCTCGCCGAGCGGCCGGTGACGCGGCTCGATGCGCCGGTCGTCGCCGCGTTGCGGCTCGGTCTCTACGAGCTGCTGTTCTCCGAGGCGACGCCCGACCACGCTGCCGTGGACCAGGCCGTTGAGCTGGCGAAGGGCGACGGGGGCGGTCGCCGGCGCGCCGGCGCGTCGTTGGTGAATGCCGTCCTGCGGCGCGCCGCCGCGGGCGGCGACCTGCTTGCCGCCCTCGACGACGACACCCCCGAGGGAGCGGCCGCCCGCCATTCCTACCCGGGCTGGCTCGCCCGGATGTGGTGGTCGGAGCTCGGTCCTGACGGCGCGCGCTCACTGATGGCGGCGATGAACGAGCCGCGCGAGAGCGCGTTTCGCGTGAACACGTTGAAGGCCGATCCCGAAGCCGCGACCGAGGAGCTTCGTGCCAGTGGAGATCCAGTCGTACACCGCGGGAGCGGGCCCCTGTGGCCACCGGAGGCGATCGTCGTCGAGGGCTCGCTGAGTGACGGGCTGCGAGCTCGAATCGCGCGGGGGGAGCTCGTGCCCCAGGCCCGCAGCTCGCAGGCGGTCGTCGCCACGCTCGATCCCCGCCCGGGCCAGCGTGTGCTCGACCTCTGCGCCGCGCCGGGGATCAAGACGACCGCGATCGCCGCCCGAATGTGCGACCGGGGCGAGGTGGTCGCGGTCGACCGGGATCCCGGGCGCGCGCGGCAGCTCGGCGAGCTCTGCGAGCGCCTCGGCGCCACTGCCGTACGGCTCATCGTCGGGGACGCCGCCGAGATCGACCTCGGCGGTGGCTACGATCGCGTCCTCGTGGACCCGCCCTGCTCGGATCTCGGAACGCTCGCGTCGCGGCCCGACGCCAGGTGGCGCAAGTCGCCGGAGCTGATCGAGCGCGTGGCGGGCGTGCAGGCGGCGATCCTGGACCGCGCGGTGGACGCACTGAATGCCGATGGTGCGCTCACGTACTCGGTCTGCACCATCTCCGTTCGGGAGGGTCCGGCTCGCGTCGAGCCGCTCGTCGCGAGCGGCCGCGTCAAGCCCGTGGACCCAGAGCTCGTCCAGCTGCGGCCCGACCATGACCGAACGGACGGGTTCTTCATCGCCCGAATGGAGCGCGCCTAGGTGGAAGCTGCCCTGAAACGGCCTTCGTGCCCGGGCTGCGGTGAGCCGTGGCTTCGCCCGACACAGCTCCCGGGCCGCTACCGGTGCGTGTATTGCCTGCGGCGCTACGAGCTCGTCTCGCAGTGCCCGAACTGCGGCGAGCATCAGACGATCGTGCGCATGAGCACCTCCGAGGACCTGCGCTGCCAGCAGTGCGCCAACTCGATGCTCCGCCCCCTGTAGCGATGCCGGCCCGTGACCTCTTCGGCGAGCGCCATGTTGCCCCGTCCATCCTCTCGGCCGACTTCGCCCGCCTGGGGGCCCAGGTGGAGGACGTGATGGCGGCGGGCGCACGGGTCATCCACGTCGACGTGATGGACGGCCATTTCGTGCCGCCGATAACCATGGGCCCGCTGACCGCGGCGTCGATCGCGGACCGGGTGCACGATGCCGGCGGAGCCATCGACGTTCACCTGATGATCGACCGCCCGGCTGACCACGTGGCGGAGTTCGCGAGCGCCGGCGCGGACTGCATCACCGCCCATTTCGAAGCCGACCCGCACATCCACCGCACCCTCGGGGCGATCCGGGAAGCCGGATGCCTCGCCGGAGTCGCGATCAATCCCGGGACCCCGGCCGCCGCGGTGGCAGAGCTCGACGAGCCGGCCGACCTCGTGCTGTGCATGTCGGTCAACCCCGGCTGGGGCGGCCAATCGTTCATCTCGTCCTCGCCCGGCAAGGTGCGGCGGATTCGCGAGATCGCGCCGTCGCCCGTGATCGAGGTGGACGGCGGCATCGACGCCGAGACGGTCGGCAGCGTCGCCGAGACGGGCGCGACCCTCTTCGTCGCCGGCTCCGCCGTCTTCGGGGATCCCAAGCCCGGCGAGGCCTTCAGGCGGATCGCGGCCGCCGCCGCCCTCTAGATCGTCGTCTCGTCGGCAGCGGCCAGGCGCGCCTCGATCTCCTCGGGCGAGCCGGGCGCGACGGTGTCCTCCGGCCGCGGGACCCGCGGCGGATTGCGGTAGAGCAGGTACAGGAGAGTGCAGAGCAGGAGTGCCGCGCCCGCGAACCCGACCTCCACCCGCCGGAACTCCCCGAGCACGGGAACGAAGTTCCAGGCCACGAAGCCGGCCGCGCAGAGGACCCAGCGGGCGGCGGCGGCGCGGACCTGCCCCTGGGCCAGGGCCGCCTGGTTCAGCGTGCCCGACGCCAGATAGAACCCCATGCCGACCGTCACGATCAGCAGGCCGGCGCGGTCGTACGTGAACTTCTCGCCGAACGCCAGCTGCATCAGCTCCGGGCCGGCGACCGCGACGATCACGGCGACGAGCGCCGCGAAGGCGGCGATAGCCGTCAGCGTCATGCGCACCGACATCCGGAACGCGTCGGCTTCACCGCTCCCGCCGCTCGCCCGCAGCCGAGTCAGGTGCGGCAGGAGGCTGGTGGCCACGGCCTGGAACAGCACCAGCGGCGCGCGGGCGATCATGAGCACGTTGAAGATGAATCCGGCGGCAGCGGCACCCTCCACGCCGCGGACGATGAGGGGCCCGGCGTTCAGGAGGCTCTGCTCGCTCACCATGATCAGGAGGACCGCGGCCGCGAAGCCGCCCCCGTGCGCGAGCGTGAACTGCGTCTCGGCCGGCCGGGGCTCGGGCTGCACGGCGCGACGGCTCACCGCGCGGCCGGCGAAGGCGAGCGGTACCACCGCGAGGCTCAGCACCGGCGCCGCGACGATCCCGAGCGCGACCGCGGTCTGTCCGCTCGCGATCCCGACGGCAACAGCGAGAGCGAACGACATCCGGGCCGTTGACTCGGCCAGGAGCAGCGCGCCGTAGAGGACGAAGCGACGGCTTCCCGCCAGGAAGCCGCGTGCGAAGAAGCTCGCTCCGAAGGCGAGGACCGCGGTGACCAGGATCCAGTAGAGGGTGTCGTTGCCGGATAGCAGGTCGTTCTGGAGCGGACCTCGGAGGGCCAGCGCGGCGGCGGCGAACGCGGCGGCGAGGCCGAGCTGGAGTGTGGCGGCGACCCGCAGGGCATCCCCGATCGGCTCGTCGTGCGCCTGTCGGGCCGCGATCGTCCGCGACAACAGTTGCTCGACGGGCCGGAAGAGGATCGAGATCGTGACGAAGACCGCCGACCACAGAACGACGACCTCGCCATAGGAGGTCCGATCGAGATTGTGCGAGGCAAGCGAGAAGTAGACGTACGTCAGGAGGCCGGCGGACCCGACGCCGATCGACAGCATCGCCGCCGAACGCCCGAAGCGCCTCGTCTCCGCCGCCTCTGACCGGCGCGCCATTCCGCCGGGACCGTACCCGCGCCAACCGGCGGAGGCGGGCGGCGCCCGGGGCAGGCCGCGTATGATTTATTGACTGACCAGTCAATCGGGAACCTCCAACGTGGTTACAGACCGGGATCGGCACCATCTCCGCCGCGCGCTGGATCTCGCGGCGGGCGGCCGTGGCAGGGTGAGCCCGAACCCGATGGTGGGTGCCGTCGTCGTTCGTGACGGGCGGGTCGTCGGCGAGGGCTTTCACGCTGAGCTCGGCGGCCTCCACGCGGAGGCGGCTGCGCTCGAGGACGTGCGCGCCCGAGCCATCGATCCGGCCGGGACGACCATGTACGTGACGGTCGAGCCGTGCGTCCATCACGGCCGCCAGCCACCCTGCGTCGACGCGATCCTCGACGCCGGAGTCGGCCGCGTGGTGGTGGCCTCCGACGACCCGACCGAGAAGGCCAGCGGACGGGGGCCCGAGGCCCTGCGCGCGTCCGGCGTCGCGGTCGACTTCGCCGACGGTGACGAGGCGCACGCCGCCAGGCTCCTGAACCAGGCCTTTCGAAAGCACTCGCGCACGGGGCGCCCGCTCGTCACGCTGAAGTCCGCCCTCACGCTCGACGGACGCGTTGCCACCGCGGGCGGCGACTCGAAGTGGATCTCGGGCGAGGAGAGTCGCCTTCTTGCGCACCGGTGGCGCGCAGAGGCCGGTGCCGTGTGCGTTGGAATCGGCACAGCGCTGGCAGACGATCCCCTGCTGACCGCGCGCGATGTCGATGCTCTCAGCCAGCCCGTGCGCGTCGTCTTCGACTCGGCGGCCCGCCTCGGGCCGAGGTCCCGGCTCCTCGCTTCCATCGACGAGGCGCCGGTGATCGTGGTCGCGTCGGGGGATGCCCCCGAGGGCCGCGTACGCGGGCTCGAGGCCGCCGGCGCGACGGTCCTGTCGTGCGACGGCGCGCCGGCGGAACGCGTGCGCGCCGGGCTTGCGGAGCTGGGGCGGCGTGAGATCACGAGCGTCCTGCTCGAGGGAGGGCCCACCCTGGCCGGCTCGTTCTTCGACGCGGGTGAGATCGATGAGCTCCGCCTCTTCATCGCCCCGCTCGTGGTGGGCGGCACGCTGGCTCGGCCTCCCATCGCGGGCAGCGGGGCGTCGATGCTTCCCGACGCGATCGTCGCCGGGGACATGAGCTGGGAGCGCTCGGGCGAGGATCTGCTGGTGCGCGCGCGCCTCGGGGAGTGGTGAGGCGTGTTCACCGGGATCATCCAGGAGGTCGGGACGGTCGAGGCCCTCGAGGTGACGGCGGACGGAGCCCGCATCCGTGTGCGCGCCGCCGTCGCCAACGAGCTGCGAGACGGCGATTCGGTTTCGGTGAACGGCGTCTGCCTCACGGTGGCGACCTCGGGAGCGGGGGGCTTCGAGGCCGACCTGATGAACCAGACGCTGTCGGTCACCACACTGGGTGGCCTGGGAGCGGGGGGCCACGTCAACCTCGAGCCGGCCCTGCGAGCCGGCGATCCACTCGGCGGGCACCTGGTCCAGGGGCACGCCGACGGCACCGGCCTGGTGACGTCCGTCTCGGCGGACGGCTTCGCCCGCCGCCTCGCCATCGCCGTTCCGGACGAGGTCCGCCGATACGTGGCCGCGCGGGGCTCCGTGGCGGTGGACGGGGTCAGCCTGACCGTCTCCGCGCTCGGACGCGACGGGCTGGAGGTGTCGCTGATCCCCGAGACGCTCGAGCGCACCACCTTGGGCGAGCTCGAGGCGGGGAGCGAGGTGAACGTCGAGGTGGACGTGGTCGCCCGCTACGCGGAGCGGCTCATGGAAGGCTTAAATGAAAGGAGGGAAGGATGACTGGCAGAGCGACAACGAGCGTCTTTTCCCCGATCGAGGAGGCGATCGAGGAGATCCGCCGCGGACGGATGGTGGTCGTCTGCGATGACGAGAACCGCGAGAACGAGGGTGACCTCACGATGGCCGCGCAGTTCGCCACACCCGAGGCGATCAACTTCATGGCCAAGCACGGCCGCGGCCTGATCTGCCTCTCGCTCGCCGGTGAGCGCTGCGACGAGCTCGGGCTCGACCTCATGGCCGCGAAGAACGAGTCGCCCTTCAACACGGCCTTCACCACCTCGATCGAGGCGCGCGACGGCGTGACGACCGGCATCTCGGCCGCCGACCGCGCGCGCACGATCCAGGTCGCCATCGATCCACACTCCGCGCCCGAGGACCTCGTCCAGCCCGGGCACGTGTTCCCGCTGAAGGCCAAGGACGGTGGCGTCCTGGAGCGGGCGGGTCAGACCGAGGCGGCGATCGACCTGGCCCGGCTCGCCGGGCTCATCCCGGCCGGCGTGATCTGCGAGATCATGAACGAGGACGGGACGATGGCCCGGGTGCCCGATCTCGTGCCGTATTGCGAGCGACACGGCCTCAAGATGATCACCGTCGCCGATCTGATCGCCTACCGGCGGCGGACGGAGCGCCTGGTCGAGCGAGTCGTCGCCGTGCGCCTACCCACCGCGTTCGGCGAGTTCGCGGCGGTCGGGTACCGCTCGCTCGTCGATGACAAGCATCACCTGGCGATGGTCAAGGGTGACGTCCGGGGAATGGAGGACGTCCTGGTGAGGGTGCACTCGGAATGCCTCACCGGCGACGTGTTCCATTCGCTGCGCTGCGATTGCGGCGAGCAGCTCGAGGCGGCGCTGTCGATGATCGAGCGCGAGGGCGCCGGCGTGCTCCTGTACCTCTCCCAGGAGGGCCGCGGCATCGGCCTTCTCAACAAGCTGCGGGCCTACCGCCTCCAGGAGGATGGTCTTGACACCGTGGACGCGAACCTGAAGCTCGGGCTGCCCGCGGACCTGCGGGACTACGGGATCGGCGCACAGATCCTGGTCGACCTCGGTCTGACCAGCATCCGGATCCTCACCAACAACCCGAAGAAGATCCGTGCCCTCGAGGGCTACGGGCTCTCGGTGTCGGACCAGCTCCCGATACAGGCGGTTCCGAACCCGCACAACGAGGAGTACCTGCGGACCAAGCGGGAGCGCCTCGGCCACACGCTCCACCATCAGGGGCTCCCGCTCGACGAGGAGCTGATCCACTCCGAGCAGCAGCGCCAGGTCGAGCGCGGGGCGCTGGGCGCTGACGAGGCAGACGACGAGGATGGCTGAGGATCGCGCAGCTGATTCGTTCGCCGAGCCCGAACGCGAGGTCCTCGGCGGCCTCGAATTCGCCGCCTGCGTCGGGACCTTCTACGCGGATCTCGGGCAGCGGCTCACGAACGGCGCGATCCTGGGATTCGACGACGGCGGCGTCAGCGCGGCGTCGGTCACCACGTTCGAGGTCCCCGGTGCGTTCGAGCTCCCGCTCGCCGCGAAGTGGTGCGCGGAGTCCCGGCGCTTCGCCGGGGTCGCGTGCCTCGGTGCGGTGATCCGCGGCGAGACGGACCACTACGACTACGTTTGCGGCGAGGCCGCGCGCGGCGTCCAGCAGGCGCAGCTCGACACCGGCGTCCCGTGCGCGTTCGGCGTCCTGACCTGCGAGAACATGGATCAGGCGCTCGCGCGATCGGCAGGCGACGATCGCGATCAGGGGAGGCGGGCGGCCCACGCGGTGATGCGCATGGCGCTTCTGCGGCGGGCCATCGAGTAACCTCGATCGCCGCATGGCCAAGGTCTGCTACAGCTGCGGCAAGGGACCCGCATTCGGGAATTCCCGAAGCCACTCGATGGTCGCCACGCGGCGCCGCTTCGATCCGAACCTCCAAAAGGTCAGGATCAGCGACGGGGGCCGCCCCCGCCGCGTCTACGTGTGCACGCGCTGCCTCAAGTCGAACCGGGTGATCAAAGCCGCGTAGCCATGCGGGCGGGATAATCCCGTCCCGAGCGATGGTCGACACCTCCATCGAGCGCTTCCGCCGGGTCGTCAAGGCCGCCTACGCCGGACTTGCGGTCCGCCGGCAGGAGGTGAACGACCTCAATGTGTTCCCGGTCGCGGATGGCGACACCGGCGACAACATGGCGCTGACCATGCAGGCGGTGATGAAGGAGCTCGACCGCCTTGATGGGCAGCCGGTCCCGGCCGATCGCGACGAGCTGGTGCACGCGGTCGCCAGGGCCGCGCTCATGGGGGCGCGCGGGAACTCGGGCGTCATCTTGAGCCAGATCGTGCGTGGCGCCGCGGAGGAGCTGGCGAGCCGGCCAGGAGAGCTCGTGGATGCGGTGCTGGTCGCGGCGGCGTTCGCGCGCGCCGCGGATGCTGCGTACGAGTCGGTGCGCGATCCCGCCGAGGGGACGATGCTCACCGTGATCCGCGAGATGGCCCACGCGGTCTCAACTCACCTTGCGCACATGGACCGTCGGCGGCTGTCCGGACCGGTCACCGATGATCAGCAGGACCAGCTGCTCGCCGACGTCCTGGAGGTCGCCATGCGCGCGGGCGAGGGCGCCGTGCAGCGGACCACCGATCAGCTCGACGTGCTCGCGGAGGCCGGAGTCGTCGATGCAGGGGCTCACGGTCTCGTCGTGATCTTGGCGGGGATCGTCGCCGGACTGCGGGACGACTCGACCGCTCTCCCGGAGCTGCCGCACCACGAACCCGCGCGCGCCACCCGGCCACACCACTTCGACAGCCGTTTCCGCTACTGCACCAACTTCATCGTCACCGGCTCCGCCCTCGAGTCGCGCTCGTTCGTCCCACGGCTCGAGGAGATCGGCGACTCCGTGCTCGTGGTCGGCGACGAGGCCACGCTGAAGGTCCATGTCCACACGGACGAGCCGGAGGTGGCGGTCGCCGTGTTCGAGGAGGCGGGCGACGTCCAGCGCCTCGATGTCGCCGACATGCGCGAGCAGATCGCAGCTCGAGAGGCGCGCCTGCGACCGGCGGTGAGCGGCGCGGTCGCCGTCGCGTCGGGCGACGGCATGAGGACGCTGTTCGAGGGCCTGGGGGCACACGTCGTGGACGGAGGGGTGACCCTCAACCCGTCCACCTACGAGATCCTCGCCGGCATCCACGAGGTGCCGGCGGAGGAGGTCATGGTCCTGCCGAACTCGCCGAACGTGATTCTCGCCGCGGAGGAGGCGGCGAAGCTGTCGGAGAAGCCGGCGCGGGTGGTTGCGAGCCGATCGCAGCAGGCGGCGCTCGTCGCCCTCGTGGAGCTGGCGCCCGACGAGGATGCGGACACCAACGCGGAGCGCATCCGCGCGGCGCTGGCCGAGATCCGATCGGGCGCGGTGGCGCCGGCCGCCCGGGACGATCCGCAGGGGCGGTTCGTGCGCGGTGACGCCGTGGGGTTCGCCGGCGAGGAGGTCGTGGCGTGGGGTGGTGCCGGCTCGACGCTCTCGGCGACGATCGCTCGCGTCGCGGCGGGTGCGGAGATCGCGATCGTCATCGAGGGCGATTCCGCGCCGATCCCGCTCAACCAGCTGCCGCTGGAGCTCTCCGAGGACCTCGAGCTGGAGCTGCATCGCGGCGGGCAGGCCCATTACTGGTGGCTGATCGCGGCACAATGAGCGACGGGCTGCCGGTCCTCTGGCACACCAATGGGTGGCGGAGATCTACCGCCGCCGCCGACGGCCCTAGCCGACCTCGACGATCGCCTCGACCTCGACGGGCACGTCGAACGGCAACTCGGCGGCGCCGATCGCGGAGCGCGAATGCCGCCCCGCCTCGCCCCAGATCTCGAGGATCAGATCGGAGAACCCATTGACCACCGCCGGCGTCTTGCTGAAGCCGGGCGCGCAGTTGACGAGGCCGAGGGCCTTGACCCAGCCCCGCACCCGGTCAAGCTCGTCAAGCTCCTGCTTCAGCGAGGCGAGGATCGAGAGCCCAGTGAGGCGCGCGGCCTGATAGCCCTCGTCGACCGACAGATCGCGGTCGACCTTGCCTCGTGCGAGCACCTCGTCTCCGTCCATCGGCAGATGGCCCGAGACGTATGCAAGTCCACCCTGGACGCGAACGAGGTCGAAGTTGAACTCCACGCCCGGCGGCGGAGCGAAGGGCGCGGGCAGCGAGAGCCCCAGGTCCGCGAGCCTGTCCTCGATCCGCCCCATCGGCGCCGCAACATACTCCTCCGCTAGGCTCGCGGCCCGCAGACCGGATTTCGACCCAGGAGGGAAGAGGACCATGGACGTCTCCGCCCTACGGCAGGGCTTCGAGGGAGAGCTCATCACGCGCGAGGACGAGCGGTACGACTCGCTGCGCAGCGTCTTCAACGGCATGATCGACCGCTGTCCCGGTGTGATCGCGCGCTGCACCGGGGAGAGCGACGTGCGCGCGGCGATCGACTTCGCGCGCGATCGCGAGCTTCCGCTTTCGGTGTATAGCGGCGGGCACAGCGTCCCCGGCCACGCGATCTGCGAGGGCGGGGTTTGCGTCGACATGAGGCTGATGAACCGCGTCACCGTGGAGCCGGACGCCAGGATCGCCCGGATCCAGGGCGGCGCCCTTTGGCGCGACGTGGACACCGCGACTCAGGAGCACGGGCTCGCGATGACCGGCGGCCGGATGTCAACGACCGGCGTCGCCGGGCTTGCGCTCGGCAGCGGGTCCGGCTGGCTCGAGCGGAAGCTCGGTCTCACCTGCGACAGCCTGCGGTCGGCGCGGCTGGTCACCGCGGACGGTCAGACGATCACGGTCTCGGAGGACGAGGAGCCGGAGCTCTTCTGGGGTCTTCGGGGCGGGGGAGGCAACTTCGGGGTCGTCACCGAGTTCGAGTTCGGCCTTCATCCGCTCGGGCCCACGGTTCTCGCGGGGATGTTGATGTACCCGGGTCCGATGGCGGGCGCCGTCCTGCGGAACTATCGCGACGTCATCGCGCAGGCGCCGAACGAGGTCTGCGCCGGCTGCGCGATGATCTCCGCGCCGCCGGAGGAGTTCGTCCCCGAGCCGGTGCGCGGTCAGCCGGTTCTGGGCGTGGTGGTCCTGTACGCCGGACCGGCGGAGGAGGGAGAGGAGGCGCTGCGTCCCCTCCGCGAATTCGGTCCGCCCGCAATGGCCATGGTGCAACCGATGCCGTACGTGGCGGTCCAGCAGCTGACCGACGCGGGCGCGCCGCAGGGGAAGCGGAACTACTGGACCGCCGACTTCCTGACCGAGCTCCCCGATGACGCGATCGACACCCTGTGCGAGTACCACCTGTCCCGGCCGTCGCCCATGAGCCAGCTCCTGGTGATCCCGGGAGGTGGAGCGATTGGGGACGTGCCGGAGGACGCCACTGCGTTCGGGCAACGCACCTCGCCATTCAACATCCACATCATCGCGGGATGGGAGGACCCTGCCGGCGATGAGGCGAACATCGGGTGGGCGAAGGGCCTCGGCGCCGCGATGAAGCCCTACTCGACCGGTGGGGCCTACCTCAACTACCTCGGCGAGGAGGGTGAGGACCGCGTCCGCGCCGCCTTCGGTCCGGAGACCTACGCGCGCCTCCAGGCGCTCAAGGATCGTTACGACCCGCAGAACCTGTTCCGGCTGAACCAGAACATCAAGCCCACGAACTGGAGCGACGAGAAGGAGGTTGTCGCGGCCACCGCCTGACCGGCTCGTAGCCTTGAGGCGATGAGCCAGCCGGGAAGGCGAGCGCTGCGAGAAACCGCCCCCGGCGCCCGTCGGAAACGAGCGCGGGCGGTTTCGAGCCAGACGATCGCGTCAGCGCGCGCGCGCGAGCCCGAGAGCGATCCGCCGCCGCCGGTCGCCTTCGCAACGGGAGCTGCGCAGAGCCGCGATGCCCTTCGCGGCGCCGGCCTTCGCTCCCCGCCCAGGCCGAGCCTGCTGGATGCCCGGATCGAAACGCTCCAGGGCGCCGGGCCCAAGCTCTCTGCCGCCGCCGCGGAGATCGGCCTCGACACGGTCGGCGACGTGCTCACCCACGTACCGCACTCCTACCGGGACCGCGCGACCCCGCGGCGGCTTGCGGATCTGCGCATCGGCGAGGAGGCGACCGTCGACGTGATCGTCCGCTCGGCGAGGGTTCGCCCCACGCGACGCCGCGGGCTCGTGATCGTGGAGGCACAGGTGGCCGATGACTCTGGCCCCGCGAAGGCGGTCTGGTTCAACCAGGCGTGGCTGGCCGACCGGCTCACGGAGGGGACGAGGCTGCTCCTGTACGGGAAGCTGGACCGCTCCGGCCTTCGCGTGGAGGCTCATGAGGTGATTGGCGCGGGGACCGCCTCGGGGGCGGCGGGCATCCACACCACCGGGATCGTCCCGGTGCATCCGGCGTCGGAGCGCCTGCGGGCCCAGCGGCTTCGCGAGTGGGCATGGCAGGTGCGCCCGCTCGCTCGCAATGCGATCGAGCCGCTGCCGGCGGGGCTTCGTGCGCGCCGCCGTCTGGCCCTGGCCGGCGATGCCCTCTCGGCGGCACAGTTCCCCGAGACCCTGGAGGAGGCCGAGGAGGCGCGCCGCCGGCTCGCCTTCGAGGAGCTCTTCCTGCATCAGGTCGCGCTCGCCGCCCGACGCTCGCGGCGGCGCGCTCGACGTCCGGGGATCCCGCTCCCCGCGACGGCGGAGCTGACGACCGCGTGGCTCGATTCCCTGCCCTTCGAGCTCACGGGTGACCAGCGTCGGGCCATCGGCGATATGGAAACGGATCTCGCCGCCGCGCGGCCGATGCAGCGCCTGCTGATGGGTGAGGTGGGCTCCGGGAAGACGGTCCTCGCCCTCTACGCGATGCTGCGCGCGGTCGAGGCGGGGTATCAGGCGGCTCTGATGGCTCCGACCGAGACACTGGCGGAGCAGCACGCCACGACGCTCGACCGGCTGCTTTCCGGTCGGCCCGTCCCGTTCACCCTGCTCACGAGCGCGACACCCGCGTCGCGGCGCCGGGAGGCCCTCTCCCAGCTCGCCCGCGGCGAGCTCGCGATGGTGGTGGGCACCCATGCACTGATCGAGCCGGACGTCGAGTTCGGCCGCCTCGCCGTCTGTGTCGTCGACGAGCAGCACCGGTTCGGGGTGCGGCAGCGCGCGACGCTGGACGGGAAGGGTCCGGATGGAGCGGCACCGCACGCCCTCCATATGACCGCGACGCCGATTCCGCGGACGCTCTCACTGACGGCCTACGGCGATCTCGACGCGACGGTCCTCCGCGAGCTGCCGGTGGGCCGCAAGCCGGTCGAGACCTGGGTCGTCGGCGATGAGAAGCGGGCCGGAGCCTATGGCTTCATCCGCGATCGGCTCCGCGAGGGTCGTCAGGCCTACATCGTCTGCCCGCTGGTCGAGGGCTCGGAGAGCCTGGAGGCGAAGGCGGCGACCGACGAGGCGGAACGGCTGCGCGCGACCGAACTCACCGACTTCCAGGTTGGTCTGCTTCATGGTCAGATGCCGCCCCGGGAGAAACAGGCTGCAATGGAGCGGTTCGCAGCCGGGGATACGGACGTCCTCGTGGCAACGAGCGTGATCGAGGTGGGGATCGACGTCGCCAACGCCAGCGTGATGCTGATCGAGGGCGCCGAGCGCTACGGGCTCTCCCAGCTTCACCAGCTGCGAGGGAGGGTCGGCCGCGGCGAGCATCGCTCGTACTGCATTCTGTTCGCCGATGCCGCGTCGGAGCTCGCGCGCCGGCGCCTGGACGCGATCGCCACCGAGCGCGACGGCTTCAAGCTGGCGGAGGTCGACCTGGCGCTGCGCGGCGAGGGCGAGATCCTCGGGACGCGGCAGCACGGCCTGCCGCGCTTCCGGGTCGCGCAGCTCCCCGACGACGTCGCCGTGCTCACCGACGCCCGGCGCGAGGTCCTCGAGCTCCTCGAGCGAACGGGATCGCTGGATGCCTCCGAGCTGGGCCCGCTGCTGGACGCCGTCCGCGAGCGCTTCGGCGATGAGGCGATCGCCCCTTGAGAATCGTCGCGGGGGAGTTCGGAGGCCGCCGTCTCGCGACCCCGCCGCGCCGATCCGCGGCGGTGCGACCGACCTCGGATCGCGTTCGTGAGGCGCTCTTCTCGATCCTGGGGGAGGTCGGTGACGCGCGAGTCCTCGACCTCTTCTGCGGAACGGGCGCGCTCGGCATCGAGGCGCTCTCGCGGGGCGCCGCGCATGCGACGCTCGTGGACGAGCACACGGCGCTCGTCCGGCGAAACGTCACTGTGCTGGGGCTCGGCGATCGTTGCGAGATCGTGCGCTCCGACGCCCGCGCGCTCCTGCGCCGCATACCGGGCGAGTTCGACCTGATCTTCTGCGACCCGCCCTATAGACTCGCCGACCGTCTTGAGGGGGAACTGGACTCACTCATACCGCGCCGGCTTGCGCCCGGAGGGCGCTTGATCGTCGAAGGGGCGGCGCACCGACCGCCCAGGCTCTCCCTGCCCGTCGTCACGGAGCGTCGCTACGGCGACACGGTGATCACGATTCACCAGGAGGGATCCCGGTGAGCGATGGCCGCGTGGCGATCTGTCCTGGCACCTATGACCCGGTGACGAACGGCCATCTGGACATCATCGGGCGGGCGGCCCGGGTATTCGACCGCGTCGTCGTAGGGGTGGTCAACCAGCCGGTTCGCAAGCAGGAGACGTTGTTCTCGGCGGAGGAGCGCAAGGCGTTCATCGAGGACGCGCTGAGCCGGAACGGCGTCGAAAACGTCGAGGTCGCGATCTTCACGACCCTGCTGGTCGAGCTCGCGCGCGAGCACGGCGCCGGCGCGATCGTGAAGGGGCTTCGCGCGATCTCGGACTTCGAGTACGAGTTCGAGATGAACCAGCTGAATCGCAAGCTGGCCCCGGATATCGAGTCGATCTACATCATCGCCTCGCCCGACTACAGCTTCCTGTCCTCGACCGGGGTGAAGGAGATGGCGACGTTCGGCGGCGACGTCTCCGACCTCGTGCCGGCTGGGGTGGCGAGGGCCCTGACGGAGCGTCTCGGCCGGTGAGCTCCGCTCCCCGCCCGCATACGGAGTGATGAGGGTGGTTTCCTGGGCAGGAGCTTGCAATCGGACGGCGAAATTCGAGCCGTCGGTCCCGGTTTCCGCCGCGCCCCGTAAGCTTTCCGCACTCTCATGGACGTTCTGGTCCTAATCGACAAGCTCGACGATCTGATCCACAACGCGCGGCCGGTGCCGCTCACGGATCAGGTGCGCGTGGATCGCGAGGAGATCTACGACCTGCTCGATCAGATGCGGGCGACCATTCCCGAGGAGATCAAGCAGGCTCGCTGGATCGTCAAGGAACGACAGGAGATGCTCGCCGAGGCCAAGCGCGAGGCGGAGCGCGTGGTCAAGGAGGCTCGCGATCAGCAGGCCCGCCTGATCTCCGACGAGGAGGTCTACAAGCAGGCTGAACGCGCCGCCGAGGAGATCATCGAGGACGCGCGCGAGACGGAGCGCCAGATCCGGCTCGGAGCGGAGGACTACGCGGACGAGATCCTTTCCACGCTCGAGGTGAACCTCGAGAAGTTCCTTGCTGCCGTGCGCCGAGGGCGCGATCGCCTCGCGGGCCGCGAGGAAGAGCCGGCCGAGGTCGGTTAGCTCCCCCGAGATCCGTCGCGCGGTTGCGGGCGAGGCCGAGAGGCTCGCCGACTCCCTGGCGCGCGCGTTCACCGACGATCCCGGCTTCGCCCATCTCCTGCTCGACTCGGCCGACCGCACGGAGCGCCTTCGGGTCTTCTTCGAGACCGAGCTGCGCGAGATCGCGCTGCCGCGCGGGCTCGTGTGGACGACCGAGGAGGTGATCGGCGCTGCTGTCTGGGCCGAGCCCGGCCAATGGCGGGTTCCGGTCGGCACGACGCTTCGCGAGCTGAGGCCGATGACGCGGGTCTTCGGAGGCCGCCTCCCCATCGCGCTGTGGTCACGCCTTCGCATGGACGCTCGCCATCCGCGGCGTCCCGCGCACTGGTACCTCGCGATGATGGGCGTCGTGCCCGAATGGCAGGGGCGGGGCCTGGGCAGCGCGCTCATGCGGCCCGGTCTCGAGGAGATCGACGCCGCGAGGCTCCCGGCCTATCTGGAGACCTCCACGCTCCGTGCCCGCGCGCTCTACGAGCGGAATGGATTCGCCGTCACCGGCGAGCTGAACCTGCCCGCCGGCGGTCCACCGATCTGGCTCATGTGGCGCGAGGCGCAGCGGGCGGGCTAGCCCGACGCCAGGCCGAGCTCGCGGCGGGCGCGCTCGACGTCGAGGTGGAGCCAGAACTCGGCAACGAGGCCGTCCGCGACCCGCAGCACATGCAGATGTTCCTCCTCGACGACCGCGCCGCTGCCCTGCCCCCGCGCCGTCACCTGGACAACCGAATATCGACGGCCGTCGTCCAGCTCGCCGAGCTGTTGTACCTCGATCTGGAACTGCCCGATCGCGTCGATCAACCCCTGGAACCGCGACACCACCCGCTCGATTCCCTCGCTCGTCGTTGCATCGGGGACCCGGGGGTCGTCGTGCCAGGCGACGTCCTCGGTGCAGTGGGACCGGAACGTCTCGACGCCCTCGGCGTTCCACGTTGCGTACAGGCTGCGGATGAGCGCCTCGGTGCCGTCGCCCATGCGCCCAGTATCTCGGTTCGCGGGATAGCGTTCGGGCGGATGGACGAGCGGCGCGAGACGGTGACGACCCCGGAAGGTCGCCGCCTCGAGGTGAGGATCGCGGGGCCGGAGGGCGGCCCGACCTTCGTGGCTCATCCGGGCACGCCCGACGACGCCAGGCTGAAATCCGACACGCGCTCGGCTGGAGCGCAGCGGCGGGTGCGGCACGTGAGCTACGCCCGGCCCGGATACATGGAGTCCGACCGCCATGAGGGGCGTTCCGTTGCGAGCTGTGCGGCAGACGTGCGGGCGATCGCCGACGCGCTCGACATCGATCGATTCCACGTCGCAAGAACGAGGGCCACATCTCCGTTTCGCGCCATCGGTACGGCGACGTCCTGGACGAGCTCCTGGCTCAGTCCAGGGCGGTCTCGTGAGTTCCGGCGCGCCCGGCGTCGGTCCGTTCGTAGAACCGCTGTAGCAGCGCCTTCGTCTCATCGGGGTCGGCACACGTGTACGCGTTCCAGGCCTCGTGGCGAAGCTGGAGGTCGAGCGGCTGGCCGATCACGTCGAGGATCGTCGTCTTGGCGGAGCGAATCGCCGCCTGCGAGTTGCGCAGGATCTGTGTTGCCGTGAGGGTGGCCTCCTCCATAAGGTCGTCGTGCGGCACGACCTTGCTGACCATGTTGCATTGAAGGGCGCGCTGGGCGTCGATGGGCTCTGCCGTGAGGAGCATCTGCATGGCGACGCCGACGCCGCAGATGTTGACCAGCCGGACGATGCCGCCATCGCCGTGATGGAAGCCGCGCCGAGCCTCGAAGGAGCCGAACTTTGCGCGTTCGGATGCGATCGCAGGCGAGCGCCGTCTCCAGGCCCCCGGCCAGGGCCCAGCCGTTCACGGCCGCGATGATGGGCTTCGGGATGCGATGCATCCCGCGGGTGAAGCCGTTCAGGCCGAGCTCGACCGTCTCCCGCAGATCGCGCGGATTCGGATCGACGAAATACCGCGGGATGTAGGTCTTGAGGTCGGCACCGGCGGAGAATGCGTCTCCGGCGCCGGTGAGAATCGCCACGTCGACGGAGTCGTCGTCGCGGAAAGCGGCCCACGCCTCGATCATCAGCCGGTGGACGTCGGGGTCGATCGCGTTCCGTGCGTCGGGACGATTGATCGTCACGTACGCGATCCGGTCGCGTTTCTCGTACAGCACCTTCGACATGGCTCTCCTCCTAGCTTGCGGGCGGCGAGGATCGTATGCGCGAGGAGTACGCTCCATGTCAACAGGCGAGTGCTGCCGACGCGCAGCCTCGAAAGAGCCCGCCAAGAGCGGGCTCTTTCTCGCTGAAAGCGCGAACCGTCAGCTGGGTCACTCGTAGACGGCGCGGATGACCGCGAAATCTCCCTCTTCCCAAACGATCTCGCCTCGGGACCACTCGGCCTGATCTGAGGCTCGCGACGGGAGGTCCACGCCAGGCTCCAGCTCGACCGTCTGCGGATCCACCAAGACCACGTCTCCGAGGACCAGGGAACGCGACTGCTCGCGCACTCGCCGGAACAGATCCCTCTTCGCGGCCTCGTCGAGATGGTGGACGGAAAGGACGGAGATGACGAGGTCCCACGGGCCATCGGGTAGCGGGTCCTGCATCCTCGCGAGTCGAACCTCGATTCCGTACTCGCGCGCCTTGAAGACCATCTCCGGCTGGGAGTCGAGTCCGGTGACCTCGGCGTCCGGATAACGCTCGAGCAGGCGACGCGTTGTTTCGCCGGTGCCGACCCCTAACTCGAGGACCTTTCTGGGCGGGAACGGGATCGCGTTGATCGTCGCGGTTTGAATGTCGTCGTAGCGCGGTAGCTCCGCCCGGATCTCATCCAGATAGGTCTCCGGATCCATGTGGAATTGCGCGCTCACGTCCATCCGTAGCAGGGCGGGTGTACCGCTACCCTCGGGCTCGGATGGCAACGGGATATCACAGCGTGGATCTGTCGCGGTTCGCGCTCCGCTCCGGTGAGGGGCGGCGACTCGACCTCGCGGTTGACCCGGGTGAGCTCGACCTCGGCGGCCAGCGGTACTCGGTTCGCGGGCGGACGGTGGATGTTCGACTCGACATCTCCCGGACCGCGGCCGGCTACGCGATCCGCATGCGCTTCGTGGCGCACGTCGACGGGCCATGCATGCGCTGCCTGGACGACGCCGACGTCTCGGTCGAGGTCGACGCTCGGGAGGTCGACCAGCCGCGGACCGCCGATGAGGAGCTGACCAGCCCCTACATTGCGGACGACGAGCTCGAGCTGGTGCGGTGGGCGCATGACGCGCTGGCGCTCGCGTTGCCGATCCAGCTGCTCTGCCGGCCTGATTGCCGCGGCCTTTGCCCGGTTTGCGGCGTCTCGCTGAACGAGGCCGACCCGGCCGAGCATCGCCATGAGGCGGAGCCCGACCCGCGCTGGGCGAAGCTACGCGAGCTCAAGCTCGACCAGTGACCTGCGCGGCCGGCCGCTAGCATCACGCCCTTCATGGCCGTCCCCAAGAAGAGAACGTCCCGCACCCGCCGCGACAAGCGGCGTGCGACCCACAAGGTCAGCGCGCCTCGCCTCAACGAGTGTCCGCGATGCCACAGCCCGCGGCTGCCGCACCGGGTGTGCCCCGTGTGCGGGACCTACGCGGGCCGCGAGGTGATCGAGCACGAGATCGGCGAGACGCCGCCACGGGAGACGGCTGCGGGCTCGGAGGAGTAGCCCTTGCCCGTCACCGTGGCCCTCGACGGCCGTGGCGCGGAGCGAGGGGCGCGGGCGGTCATCGACGGCGCGCGTGCGGCAGCCGCCAACGGGCTCCGGCTGCGCGTTTTCGGGGATCGAGAGTTGCTCGCCGAGATCCGCGAGCTCGATGGCGCCGAGCTGATTCCCGCCGCCGAGGAGATCACCAACGCCGACGAGCCGGTCGCGGCGGTTCGCTCGCGCCCGGAGGCATCCGTCGTCCAGGCTGCAGCCGATGTCGCCGAGGGGCGCTCGGAGGCCCTCGTCAGCGCGGGCTCGACCGGCGCCACGATGACCGCCGCGCTGTTCGCGCTTCGCCGAATGCAGGGCGTGCGGCGCCCGGCGCTCGCGCTCCAGCTGCCCGTCCCCGGCGGCGGCCGCCCGCTGCTGCTCCTGGACGTCGGCGCGAACACCGAGGCGCGGGCGGTGGACCTGGTGCAATTCGCATACCTGGGGTCCGCCTTCAGCTCTGCGGTCCTGGGCGTCGAGCGGCCGCGCGTCGCGCTGCTGTCCGTGGGCGAGGAGCAGAAGAAGGGATCCGCTGACGTGGTGGAGGCGAACGCGAGGCTTGCGGACGCGGGTGGGATCGAGTTCATCGGCAACCTCGAGGGCCGCGACCTCATGAGACGGGAAGCGGACGTGGTCGTCACGGACGGCTTCACCGGCAACGTCGTGCTGAAGACGATCGAGGGCACCGCCAAGGCGGTGGCCGACGCGGTTCGCGCCGCGGCTCGCTCGGGAGCACGGGCCGCAGTGGGCGGCACGCTCCTTCGCCCCGCGCTTGGTTCGCTTCGCCGCCAGCTCGACCCCGACTCCACGGGAGGCGCGATCCTGCTCGGCCTCCGTGGGGTCGCCGTCGTCGGCCACGGAAGCTCAGGACCCGACGGGATCGCGAATGCCGTGCGGCTTGCGGCCCGCGCCGTCGAGGAGCGGGCGGTCGATCGGACGGCCGAGCTGCTCGAGCGCTCCGGCATGACCCGCGGGAGCATGCGTTAATGCCGGGAGCCGGCGTGATAGGAAGTCGCCATGACAGCTGATGAGTTGAGCCGCGCGGACGTGCTCGAGAAGGTGCGCGAGCACCTGTCGACGGAGCTCGAGATACCCCTCGGGCAGATCAGCGAGGAGACCAGGCTGCGCGAGGACCTCGACGCCGATTCGCTCGACCTCTACGAGCTCGTCATGGAGCTCGAGGACACCTACGGGATCAGTGTGTCCGAGGAGGAGGCGGCCGGCATCGAGACCGTCGCCGACGCCGTGGACTTCGTCGCCGGTCGTCTCGGCGCCGCCGCGTAGCCGAGGCGCGTGGCACGAGGCATCCGCAGGCTTGGCCGCTCGCGCCGGCGGACCGGCCGCGGTCGAGGCGGCGCCGATCTCGGGGAGCTGATCGCCGAGTTGCCCGAGGAGCTGCGGCTCCAGGCCGTCACGCACTCCTCATGGACGAGCCATCGCGCGGATTCCTACGGCCGCCTGGCCTTTCTCGGCGACGGCGTGCTCGGCTTGGCCGTCGCGGAGCACCTGTTCCGGCGCTTCCCGCGCGCGGACATCGGGCGGCTGACGAAGGTGCACGGGCAGGCGGTCAGCGGCCGCGCATGCGCTGAGGTCGCGCGCAGGCTCGGGCTGCCCGCCATGCTGGCGGCGGCCGCCTCGGGGTCAGCTGACGGGGGGATCGACCTGGAATCCCTGCTCGCGAGCGAGCGCGCGATGGCGTCGGTCTGCGAGGCGGCGATCGGGGCGTGTTACCTCCACTACGGTTTCAGGCCGACGTCTGAGGCCACCGTCGCGGCCTTCGCGGAGCAGATCGAGCTCGCACTGGAGACGATGCTCGACTTCAAGTCGGCGCTCCAGGAGCAGCTTGCGCGCGAGGGCGCCCGCGTAACCTATGAGGTGATCCGTGAGGCGGGGCCGCCGCACGCCCGGCGCTTCGAGGTCGCCGCCCGGCTCGATTCCGACGTGATCGGAAGGGGCGAGGGTCGCAGCAAGAAGGCGGCCGAACAGGCGGCGGCGGCCGAGGCGCTCGACCGCATGAAGCGGTAGGAAGCACCGCTCTCACGGCGAACCCACAACCAGGCAGCGGAGATCACGTCCGACCAGACAGAGAGCCTTCCGAACGCGTGCATCTGAGCTCGATCACGATCAAGGGGTTCAAGTCGTTCCCCGAGCGCACCCGGCTGGAGTTCTCGCCCGGCGTCAGCGTCATCGTCGGCCCCAACGGCTGCGGGAAATCCAACATCACCGATGCCGTGCTGTGGGCGCTGGGGGAGCAAAGCCCGCTTGCGGTCCGCGGCCAGACGATGCAGGACATGATCTTCGCCGGCGGCGACGGCGAGGCCCCGCGCTGCTACGCCGAGGTCGAGGTGGTCCTGGACAACGATCATCCCGCCGACGACCCCGCCGGCGCGGACGCGGGAGAAGATGGGGAAAGCCCGAGCCGTAGGCGAGGGCAAGGGATTCCTGCGGGAGCCGAGCAGCCGGCGGGCTTTTCTGAGATTTCGATCCGGCGCCGACTGGAGCGGAACGGCGACGGCGAGTACCGGCTGAACGGCGCGCGCTGCCGGCTGGTGGACGTGATCGAGGCGCTGGCGGACGCGAACCTCGGCCACGAGATGCATTCGGTGATCAGTCAGGGCCGGGTCGAGGAGATCGTCCATTCCCGGCCGCGGGAGCGCCGCCTCCTGGTCGAGGAGGCGGCCGGCCTCGGCAAGCACCGCAAGCGCCGCCGCCGGGCACAGTTGAAGCTCGAGCGAACGCGGGACAACCTGGATCGTGCACTCGACATCGAACGCGAGGCCCGCAGCCGCCTGCGTCCCCTGAAGCGTCAGGCCCAGGCTGCGGACATCCACGCTCGCCTGGAGCGCCAGTCCGCCGAGCTCCGCGGCCGGCTCCTGGCCAGCGAGCTGCACGTCCATGGGACCGAGCTCGTCGGGGCGGAGCGCGGGGCCGCGAAAGCCCGTGCAGCGCGCCAGGACGTCGAGGCCGAAATCGCCAAGGTCGCGGCGCGGCGCACCGAGATCGAGGAGCGGCTCGCCGAGCGCGATCGCGAGCGCACCGCCGAGTGGGGCCGGCTGACGGCGATGCGCGCCGCGCACGAGCGGCTGAGCTTGCGGGCGGAGGCGCTGGCGGTTCGCCGTGGCGAGCTTGCTGCGGAGCTCGATCGCCGGCGTGCGGCGTTGGGGGCCCTCGCGAAGGAGGCGGCCGCCGAGGCCGGTGTCTCCGACGACCCCGTTGCGGGCGGCCTCCACCAAATCGGCGCGGCGCTCGAGGAGGCGACCGGGGCTCACCGCCGGGCTACCGAGGCCGGTGTCGATGGCGACCGAGCGAACGAGCTGGCGCGCATCCACGATGCCGCCCAGCGCGCGGCCAGCGGCGCGCGGCGGGTCGAGGGCCTGCTCGGCCGGCGCCGCCAGGACTCGCTCGAGGTCGGCATCGACGCCGCTGCGGTCATCCTCGTGCGCATGGACGCGCTGCTCGAGGTCGGGGCCGCGGCTCGAGACGCGGTCGGCGAGCGCTCGCAGGCCCTCGAGAGGCGGATGCTCAGTCGCGGCGACGCGGAGGACTTCACCGCGAAGCTGCGGGGGTGCTCGCAGGCGGAATCGGGCCTGCAGGCGCGGCTCCACGAGACCGGCGAGGTGCTCACGGCAGCAGAGGTGAAGGCGGCCCACCTGCGCGACCGCCGCGACGAGGCAGCCGCCGAGCTCGAGCGAGTCGGGAGAACTCTGGGCAGAGAGGTCGAGGCGGCGGCCGCGCCGCTTGAGGCCGCGGAGCGCGAGGAGATCGAGCGAAAGCTGCAGCGGCTCGCGACTCGACGTGAGGCGCTGGGTCCGGTGAACCCGCTCGCGGAGCGCGAGTACGGCGAGGCGCTCGAGCACGCCGAGCAGCTCGCCGAGCAGCGGTCCGACCT
>DATAOX010000172.1:0-10651 GCA_036265555.1 Solirubrobacterales bacterium | reverse complement strand
TCCTGCTGCCCGACGAGAAGCAGGCCGAGGTCTGGGACGCGGAGATCCGCGACGGGATCGCGCCGGGGAACCTGCTGATGTTCGCCCACGGCTTCTCGATCCACTTCGGGCAGATCGAGCCACCCGCCGAGGTCGACGTGGCCATGGTGGCGCCCAAAGGACCGGGGCATCTGGTGCGCCGGCAGTTCGTCGAGGGTCGTGGCGTCCCGTGCCTGATGGCGGTCCACCAGGACGCAACGGGCAACGCACGCGGCCTCGTGCTCGCATACGCGAAGGGGATCGGCGGGACCCGCGCCGGCGTGATCGCGACGACCTTCAAGGACGAGTGCGAGACGGACCTGTTCGGCGAGCAGGCGGTCCTCTGCGGCGGCGCGACAGAGCTCGTGCGAGCGGGCTTCGAGACGCTGGTCGAGGCGGGGTATGACCCGCGCCTCGCCTACTTCGAGTGCCTGCACGAGCTCAAGCTGATCGTCGACCTGATGTACGAGAAGGGGATCCAGGGGATGCGCCACTCGATCTCCAACACGGCGGAGTACGGGGACATGACCCGCGGGAAGCGGGTGATCGCGGACGAGACGCGGGCGGCGATGCGCCAGATCCTGGCCGACATCCAGTCGGGCGATTTTGCGCGGGAGTGGATCGCCGAGAACCGCGCCGGCGCCGAGAACTTCCAGCGCCTGCGAGAGGAGGCGGCCGACCACCAAGCCGAGCACGTGGGCAACGACCTCCGCAAGATGATGCCCTGGATCGAGGAGGGCGGCTAGCGGACCGCCAGCGCGGCGATCTCGCCCCGGTCAAGGGCGATCACCCACGAATGAAATTTCACATCCGCCGCCGATTCGCGTGAGATGATGCGCGCGATCCAGCAAGCCGCTCACGGCCGGGGTGCCGTCCATGAGTGGACTACCGAACGGAGGGCAGATGACCGAAACGCCTGAGACGCCGGGAGCGCCGGAAGCGCCAACCGGCCCGACGGGAGGCGCTCAGCCGCCCGCCCCGCCTCCTCCACCCGCGACACCGGCGGCGGTTGGTGCGGCTGACTATCCCGTGCACCTGGACGTCGATCGGCAGGAGGAGTACAGCCGGTTCATGCCGCTGGTCAAGTGGCTGCTCGCGATTCCGCATTACCTCGTGTTGATCGTGCTCGGAATCGGGGCGTTGCTCGTCGTCTTCGTCTCGTTCTTTGCGGTTCTGTTCACGGGCCGTTACCCGCGCGGGATGTTCGACTTCGTGGTCGGAGTTCACCGGTGGGCGCTGAGGGTCACCGCCTACGTGTTCCTGATGGTCGATCCGTACCCGCCGTTCACGCTCGATGACGATCCGAATTACCCGGCGCGCTTCAACATCGATTATCCGGAGCGCGTCCAGCGCTGGCGGCCGCTCGTGACGTGGCTGCTGGTGATCCCGTACCAGTTCGTCGCGACGCTAATCCTGTACCTGGCGGAGCTCATGGCGTTCTTCGCCTTCTTCACGATCCTGTTCACCAAGCGCTTCCCGGAGGGGCTTTTCAACATCGCCCGGATCGGGCTGCGCTGGAGCGCGAGGTCGAGCGCGTACCAGTACTGGCTGGTCACGAGGTACCCGCCGTTCGTCTGGGACTGAGCCCTGATCACAACCTGATGACGTACAGCGGCGGGCCCAGACCGGGCCCGCCGCTCGTTTCGGGTTTCAACAAAGCTTCGGATACCTGGTTTCGGAAGCCAGCTTCGGCGAGCCCTTTGCGTGACTCAGGTCGATGCGCCCCTGGTAATGAGACTTTGTGAATGGGGGCCTCCCGATCGGCGTGTCCACAAACATCAAAAAGCCGGTCGCGCCGGCAAAGTCGCCCCGGCCTCCGACCACCCGGTGGGCACAGGTGCCCAGCTGCTCGGAGCCGTCCGACCCGAACTTCGCCCAGAAGTGGAACTTGAACTTCAAGACCCCCCTCGGCTCGCCCTTGCAGGAACGGTCGCGGTCCCGGTTGAGACAGCCCTTGAACCGCTCCTTGCCCTTCGCTCTGAAGACCGGCTTCTGGTCGAGCGTCCTGAACGCGGTGACCCGCCACTTGCCGCGCAGCCCTCCCGCCATCCGGTACTTGCCCTTGTCCGCGTTGACGACCAGCTGACGGCCGGAGACCCCGGCCGCGCTCGCCGGTGCCGAAGCGACCAGCGCCGCCGTGGCGACGAGCGCAACCAGCGACACGGAAATGCCAAGCCTTCCT
Organism: Solirubrobacterales bacterium; assembly: GCA_036265555.1. Lineage (GTDB taxonomy): Bacteria > Actinomycetota > Thermoleophilia > Solirubrobacterales > 70-9 > AC-56. The sequence continues at coordinate 8,451 of DATAOX010000172.1, read as the reverse complement.
TGGTGCATGTGCGTTCCTCCCTGAGGTTGGGCCATCCGTCGAGTCGGACGCCCTTCGCTTATGCCGACCCTACCGCCGGGCCATCGCCCGTGTCCAGGCATCGCGAACCACTTGGCAAGTAGATTTGCTGTGTCTTGCTTTCAGCGTCTCCGTTAATATGCATGCTTCCGGAATCCGAGGTTCGGGATTACCCGTCGGGACGCCCCGAACCCACGACAACTCCAAGGAGGGAGATACGACATGCGAAGGAAGTTCGCAGTTGGCGTCTGTGTAGCCGCGGTCACGGCTTTGACCGCAAGCCCCGCGTTCGCCGGTGAGGTCACGGGCAACGGCACATTTAAGGGGGTGAACGGCAATTCCCCCTGCGCGTATTCGGGACAGGAGGACCTGCAGTACCTCCCCGGGGGCGAGAAGGGTGTTGGGCCGCACTCGCAGAACTTCGGCCACGTCAAGCAAGACCCCACCCAGGGCGTGACCGGAGGCGCGAATTCCGTCCCTGCTTGGGACTGGGGCTGCAACGGACATGAGTTCGGGTTGAAGCCATAGTTCGGGGCCGCAGTCGCCCTTAGCCACTGGGAAAGCATCGGGCAGGGGCCCCCGAGGCCCCTGCCCGACTGCTTCAAGCTGGCCCTCCGAGGGCTGTCGGCGACCGCCGGTGACTGACGTTCGCCGATTCAGTGACCCGAAGGCCGTGATCGGTTGCAGATGGCGATTTCTGCCCACTACGCCCGGAATCGGTTAGGGTTGTCTCGTTCGTTGTCTGACGTGGAGGGACGCGCCGCGGGGGCGCACCCAAGGAGTGGGAAACATGGAGACGCACCGCCGGACCCGCACACGAGTCGGGCTGAGGTGGCCCATCGGAGTCTCGTCTGGCCTGTGTGCCCTGACTGTGCTTGCCTTCGGCGACGCAGCCCCGGCGTCCTCGAGCCGTGACGCGCGGACCGCGCTCCATCAAGCGGGTGGGGGCCATCCCGACCTCTACCGACTGCGACCGCATGCTCTCGCGGCCATCCACAAAGACGCTCCCCACGCGCGGACCTGCTTCATGAAGACCGCGACGATCGCGGGTACCCCTGGCGACGATCATCTCGTCGGGACCCGCGGAGACGACGTGATCATCGCCCTCGGCGGGGAGGATCGGATCGAGGGTCGCGGTGGGAATGACACGATCTGCGGAGGTGGCGGAAGCGACCGCGAAGCGGGTGGCGCCGGCGGCGACGCCGTGGGCGGCGACGACGATCAGATCTTCGCGCGCGCCGAGCAGGGCAAGAAGACGTCGGACCGCGGCGATGCGATCAGTGGAGGGCCCGGCAAGGACTTCATCCAGTCCGGCGATGGCCACGACGTCGACAATGGCGGACCCGGGCGGGACACCGTGAACGGCGAGCGCGGCCCCGATCTCGTAAAGGGCGGCAAGGGCAACGACTTCGTCGGCGCGGCTCTGACGCCTGAGGATCCGGACCACGACCGACTCCTCGGAAACACCGGCGACGACGTCATCGGGGGTGCCGCGGCCGGTGACGACAGGTTGCGTGGAGGTCGCGGCGACGATCAGCTGCAGGGTGGCCTCGGGAACGACCGGCTCGTTGGTGGGCCGGGTGCCGACAAGCCCGGCCGTTTCCTCTTCGGCGATCGCGAGCTGGGCGATGACCTCCTCCTCGGTGGATCCGGTGGGGATCTCATGCACTCCTCCCTGGGGCGCGACCGGGCGAGGGGCGGCAGGGGCCAGGACAAGGCCTACGGGCAGTCCGGCGGCGATGACCTGCGCGGCAACGCCGGGCCGGACCGACTCGTCGGAGGGGCGGGCGTGGACGAGGTCCACGGCGGTCGAGGCGCAGACAAGTGCGCCGGCGAGCAACGCGAAAACTGCGCGCCGTAAAGCAGTACGGGCCCGCCACATACGCGGCCCTGGTCCTGTGTCGTGGCCGTCGCGTAGAAACGTCGCCGGGCCGAACGACGGGTTCATCGGTCTCGCAAACGGCTCCGCCTCGCCTCGCCTTGACGAGGCGTGGGCAAAATCCTACCTACGCTGGCGGTGGCGGAATGGTTCCCGCTTGGTGCCCGCTAAGGAGGAACCATGAGCCGCGAGGAGAAAAGCGTTCTTTCGGACCGCTACCGCGTCTCGTCGGATGAAACAGTCGTTGAAAGACAACGCGGTCGTAGTAATCATCGGCGTGGTCGTGCTGGTCGGGACGCTGGTATGGACCGTCATCACTAGCGTCGGGGATAGTCACCGCGCTGAGGTCGAGTTCAAGAACGACCTGGTAGGACGGATCTCGGAGCCGTCATCAGACGCCCTCACCACGGGCGCGCAGATTGTGGACGGCGTTTTGCCGGAGGAGATCGGACTGCCGGCTGACGAGAAGCAGCACGTCGAGTATGCCGCGTATCAACGGGTCCGTGGGGGTTGGGTAAAGACTCGCTATGCGATAGGGGGAAAACTGGCTCCTTCGTTTCCCCCGGCGATCGTCAACGGGTGGAATGCCTTCAGCGACGCGGTCGAGGACTACCTGAAAATAAGTTCCCCCAGAAGTAGGTTTCTCGCTCGTCGTCGGGCCGCCGAGCAGCTTGCGGAGTACCTTCACCCCGCCAACCCGCAGTACTTACACGTGGGTTGGTCCAACTCCCGGTTCAATACCGAGTACGTCAAAGCTAGGACTCGCCTTGGCGAGAAGCTGCAGACCCTGACCTCGGATCTAAACGGAGCCGACGCACAGCAGTTCAATTCCTGCATCTGGTTCGTGTGTCTCTGACAGGGCTTGACTGACCCCGACTGACCCTGGCGCTTCGAAGCCCTCGACCCCCGCAATAGGGCTTAGCGATGCCGAATCCGGCTCTATTCCCCAAGAACCTTGATGACGAGGCGCTTGGGTCGCTGTCCGTCGAACTCGGTGTAGAAGATCTGCTGCCACGGCCCGAGGTCGAGCCGGCCATCGGTCACCGGGATGATCGCCTGATGGTGGACGAGCAGGTTCTTCAGGTGGGCGTCGCCGTTGTCCTCACCGCCCCGGTGGTGGCGGTAGTCGCCGGGGTCGGGCGAGAGTTCGCGCGCGACCTCGTTCGACGGCTCCGTCCAGCTGGGCGGCGCGACCTTGTCCAGCCACTCGAGCGTGTCGGCGTGAAGGCCCGGCTCGTCGTCGTTGACCCAGACGCCGGCGGTGATGTGCATTGCGGACACCAGGACCATGCCCTCGGCGATCCCCGCGTCATCGACCGCAGCCTGGACGTCGTCGGTGATCCGGACGAACTCACGCCGCTCCGGCGTCTCGAAGGTCTTGTAGACGGTGTGGGCCCTCACGCGCTCGTGATGCTAATCGCCGCCGGCCGACAACAGCGGTCCTGGGGGCGCTGGTGGGCCGGGGATCCGCCGGAGCTATTCTTCCGCGCCGCCGCCTATCCTCACTCTCCTTCGCCATGGCCGACGGCCCTGACATCTTCGCCAAGCAGTACATGCTGACCGCGGGCCCGACGCCGCTCCCGCCCAGGGTCTCGCAGGTGATGGCCGAGCCGATTCTCTACCACCGGGCGCCGGCCTTCGTCGAGATCTACGCGCGGGTGCTCGAACGGTTGCCCCGGATCTTCGCGACGAAAAACGAGGTGCTCTGCTTCGCGGCGACCGGGACCGGGGCGATGGAGTCCGCGGTCGCGAACTTGGCGATCCCCGGCGAGCCGGCGGTGGTCGCGTCGTCCGGCAAGTTCGGCGAGCGCTGGGCGGAGCTCTGCGACGCCTACGGAGCGCGGACACGTCATCTGGAGTTCGAGTGGGGCACGAAGGTCGACCCGGGGGTGCTCGATCGGGCGCTCGCGGAGCTCGGCGGCCCGGCCCGCGCGGTCTATGTGACCCAATCCGAGACGTCCACGGGCGTCGTGAACGACGTCCGGGCCCTCAACGAGGTTGCGCTGGCGCACGATTCGGTCCTGTGCGTCGATGCGGTGTCGGGCCTCGGAGCCGTGGAGCTGCCCCAGGACGAGTGGGGGATCGACGTGGTGGTCGCCGGGTCACAGAAGTCGCTGATGTGTCCGCCCGGGCTCGCCTTCGCCTCGGTATCCGACCGCGCGATGGCGCGCGCCGCGGAAAACCCGCGAGGTCGCTACTACCTCGACTGGCAGCGGACCGCGACCGGCCAGAAGGAGAAGCCGCCGAACTCGGCGTTCACGCCCGCGGTGACGCTGTTCCGGGCCCTCGACGTCGCGCTGGAATTGATTTTCGAGGAGGGGCTCCAGAGCGTCTACGGGCGCCACGCGCTGCTCGCGCGGGCCGCCCGCGGAGGAATCGACTCGCTGGGGCTGGAGCGCTTCGGCCCCGACGACGAGGACGCGAACGTGGTCACGGTGGCACGGCTGCCCGAGGACATCGAAGGCGCGAAGGTCCCGAAGCTGATGCGGGACGCGTACGGCGTGACGATCGCCGGAGGCCAGGGCCACCTCAAGGGGAAGATCGCCCGCATCGCCCACTGCGGCTACTACGGCGCGTTCGACATCGTCGTGGCGCTCACCGCTCTCGAGCTGGCGCTTCGCGATCTCGGACACCACGTCGAGCCGGGAGCCGGCGCGGCGGGCGCGCAGCGGGTCTTCGCCGAGGCGGGGCTTGCTCCCGAGCCAGTCGGGTAGTGGCGCTCGCCGACGGCAAGCCGAGCGTCCTGGTCAAGGAGAGGATCGCCGACTCCGGGGTCGCGCTCCTGCGCGAGGACTTCGACGTCGAGCTGGGCCTCGACATGTCCGAGGCGGAGCTCAACGAGCGAATCGCCGACTTCGACGCGATCGTCGTGCGATCGGCCACCAAGGTGACCGCGGACCTGATCGGCCGCGCTGAGCGGATGAAGGTCATCGGCCGCGCGGGTACCGGCGTCGACAACGTCGACGTGGATGCCGCCACGAAGCGGGGGATCGTGGTCGTCAACGCGCCGGAATCCAATTCGGTCGCGGCGGCGGAGCACACGCTCGCGCTCGCGCTCGCGCTGTCTCGCAACATTCCGCGGGCCAACGCGTCGCTCGCGAACGGAGAGTGGGCACGGTCCCGATTCGCCGGCAACGAGCTCTACGGCAAGACGCTCGGCGTGATCGGGTTCGGCAGGATCGGGCAGCTCGTCGCCAAACGCGCCCAGGCGTTCGAGATGAACGTGATCGCGTTCGACAAGTTCGTCGCCGCCGAGCGCTTTCGCGAGCGCGGCGTCGAGCATGCGGAGACGACCGACGAGCTCTACGCCGAGGCCGACGTCGTGACGATTCACCTCCCGAAGACCCCCGAGACCGTCAACTGGATCGACGCCGAGGCGATCTCGCTGATGAAGGACGGCGTGCGGATCATCAACTGCGCTCGCGGCGAGCTCGTGGATCTCGAGGCGCTCGAGGCGGCGCTGGACTCGGGCAAGGTCGGAGGCGCTGCGCTCGACGTGTTCCCGACAGAGCCGTTTACCGAGCACCCGCTGTTCGGCCGCGACAACGTCGTCGTGACCCCGCATCTCGGCGCCTCCACGGCCGAGGCGCAGGACCGCGCGGGGACGATCACCGCCGATCAGGTGCGGCGTGCCCTATCGGGCGGAGTGGTCACGAACGCGGTGAACATCGCCGCCGTGCGGCCGGAGGAGATGGAGGCCCTCGCGCCCTTCGTGCCCCTGTGTGAGCGCCTGGGTCGGCTGGCACAGGGGCTCGGCGACGCCTCGGTGGGCAGGATCACGGCCGAGTTCCGCGGTCGCATCGCGGAGCACGACACCAGGCTGCTCGGGATCGCGGTCCTGGTCGGAATCCTCTCCGGTCACACCGAGGAGCAGGTCAACCTCGTGAACGCGCCGGCGCTTGCCGAGGAGCGGGGCATCGAGCTCACGGAGCTGAAGGACGTTCTCTCCGAGGAGTTCACCGAGCTCGTCACCGTGCGGCTGGGCGCCGATGAGGACGCCGTGGAGGTCTCAGGGACGGCGGTCGGTCCCCGGAGCCTGCCTCACCTGGTCCGGGCGTGGGGAGAGAGCTTCTACATGCCGTTCGCCGACCACCTCGTGGTCTTCCGCTACAAGGATCAGCCCGGCATGATCGGCCGCGTCGGGACGATCTTCGGCACGCGCGGGGTGAACATCGCGTCCGCCGCGGTGGGCGCCGAGTCGTCGGGAGGCGAGGCCGTCCTGGCGCTGACCACCGACGCACCCGTGCCGGAGGAGCTCCTGGAGGAGATCCTGAGGCTCGACGGCTTCCACGCCGGTCGCGCTGTGGACTTCTGACGCGCGCGCCCGCCCGCGTCTGCGGATAGGGTCATGACGATGCGCGCCGTGGTGCTCACGCAGGTCGGCCCACCCGAGGTGATGCGGGTGCAGGAGCGACCCGACCCGCCGGTGGGCCCCGGGGAGGTTCGGATCGCGGTCAAGGCCGCCGGGATCAACTTCGCCGACACGATGGCTCGGATCGGCATGTACCCGGATGCCCCCAAGCTGCCCTGCGTCCTCGGATACGAGGTCGCCGGCGAGGTCGAATCGGTGGGGAATGGGACCGAGGGCCTCACGGCGGGCGACCGTGTGCTCGCCGCGACCCGCTTCAACGGCCAGGCCGAGCTCGTGACCGTCCCGGCGAGCCAGGTGATCCCGCTGCCGGAGGGCATCTCCTACGAGGAGGGCGCCGCCTTCCCGGTGAATTACGGGACCGCCTACGCCGCGCTCGTGATCATGGGAGGCCTGAAGGCGCGCGAGCGCGTTCTGATCCACGCCGCGGCCGGTGGTGTCGGCATCGCTGCGACGCAGATCGCGAAGGGAATCGGCGCGGAGATCTTCGGCACGGCCTCCGCCTCCAAGCATGACGCGGTTCGCGAGCAGGGTGTGGACCATCCGATCGACTACCGCACGGCGGACTTCGAGGACGAGGTCCGAGCGCTCACCGGGGGCGAGGGCGTGGACGTGATCATGGACGCGCTCGGTCCGACCTCGTTCCGCAAGGACTACCGCCTGCTCCGGCAGGGGGGACGGCTGATCATGTACGGGGCATCCGAGCTTCAGACGGGCAGCGGTAAGCGCGATCTGATCGGGGCCGTCCGCAGCCTCGCGCGGATGCCCGTGGCGACGATGCCGTGGTGGAAGAGCATGAGCCTGATCAACGAGAACAAGGGCGTGTTCGGGCTCAACATGCTGTCGTGGTGGGACCGCGAGGGAGACGTCGACAGGCTCACCGAGCCGCTGCTCGAGTCCTTGCGGAACGGGGACCTGCGTCCGATCGTCGCCGAGGCATTCCCGTTCGACCGCGCCCCCGACGCCCATCGCTTCATCGAGGAGCGCCGCAACGTGGGCAAGGTAGTCCTGGTTCCGTAACCCGCGACCGCGCCGTTACCCTGCGTCCGTGCTGACGCCGATCCTCGCCAGCGCCACGAGCGTCTACGACCGCGCCATCGTCGACACCGGGCGTCAGCCGGAGTTCCTGTTCTTCGTCGCGTTCCTGATCACGTTCGGGTTCATCCGAACCAGCGCGCACATGATCCGCGCGCAGGTCAGCTGGTGGCCGGGGAACGTCCAGGTGGGGGGGACCCATATCCACCACCTCGTCTGGGGAATCGTCCTGCTGCTGATCACGGGTTACGTCGGCGTGGCGATCCGGCCGCCGTCGCCATGGGAGGAGGTCGTCGCGATCTTCTTCGGCATCGGGACCGGCCTGACCCTCGACGAGTTCGCCCTGTGGCTGGACCTCAAGGACGTCTACTGGGCCCAGGACGGGCGCAAGTCGATCGACGCGGTGATCATCGCCGCGACCATCAGCGGGATGGTCCTGATCGGGTTCAGCGCCTGGATCGACGTCGCGACCCAGGTCGAGGACGCCATCTTCGCCATCGTCGGGAGCTTCGGCATCGTCGCCATCGTCTTCGCGCTCGTGAACCTGGCGAAGGAGCGGTTGGTCTACGCCGTCGTCGGCCTGTTCCTCCTCCCGGTGGGGATCGTCATCGCGTTCCGCCTCGCGCCGCCGGGCTCGCTCTGGGCGCGGCTCTTCTACCGCGGGGAGAAGCAGGCTCGCGCGGAGCGGCGCTTCACGAGCGGGCGCCGGCTGCCATGGCGGAAGCACGAGGGCGATCCGGCATCCAGTCAGTCCGCGCAGGGCTCGCCTGAGGGCGTGCGCTAAAGTCCCAGCCCGATGATCTCACCGCGGCTCCAAGGCCTGGCGCTTCTCCTTCTCCTCCCCCTGCGGGGGGAGTAGCGCTGGCGGCGCGACGGCCGCGACTTGACAAGGTCATCGGAGTTTTTCGAGAGAAGGAGGAACGGCCATGAATGGCCCGCAAGTAGCCGGCGACAAGCAAGTCCACATCTTCGACACGACGCTCAGGGACGGCGAGCAGTCGCCGGGGATCTCCCTGAACACGCAGGAGAAGGTGGAGATCGCGCAGCAGCTCGCGCGGCTGGGCGTGGACGTGATCGAGGCCGGCTTCCCGATCACGTCGCCCGGCGACTTCGAGGCGGTCCAGGCGATCGCCCGTGAGGTGGAGGGCCC
>DATAOX010000171.1:0-4458 GCA_036265555.1 Solirubrobacterales bacterium | reverse complement strand
TCCTCCTCCTCGTGGGCGCCTGACTCGACCGTGATTCGCGCTCGAGGCTCCGGCACCTGCACGGGCTCGGGCGCATTCTCGACACCGGGCCCCTCCCATTCCGCCGGGATGTCCATCCACAGCGACCCCTGTTCGACCTCGTCCCCTTGCGGCTCCGCGCTTGGTTCCTCTCGCACCGCCTCGACGGCTTGTTTCTCGCCGATCTCGGTGTAACCGTCGTCGTCGGCGGGCTCGTCGCCGACGCTCCTCGACGCGGAATCCGATGCGGCCGCTTCGCGGCCTGACCAGCCAGTCTCGTCGCTGACGCTCCTCGACGCAGCATCCGGCTCGTCGAGCGCGGCTTCCAGTTCCGGGACGGACATCTCCCGCGTATCGGCGGAGGCGACGTCGGCCTCGGGGACGTTCCACTCGAGCGAGTCGCCGCGCTGCTCGGCGCGACCCTCGCCCGCCGCGAGCCCGTCGGCCAACAGGATCTCGTCGGCCGTGGACCGCAGGTCGGCGCCCAGGTGGCCGCACGCGGCGTCCCTCAAGATCGCTCGGGTCAGGTCCTCGATGTCCGCCGCGGTCTGCGCCGGGGTCAGGCCCCCGTCAGGCGTGGGGGCCGGCTCGCCGCTCCAGAGCTCGCGCTCGAGGCTTACGGCGCGGTCGACGATCGCCTTTGTCCGACCCCGTACCTCGGGTTCGGCGCACAGCGCCGCGACCCGCATCGCCAGGCCGAGGTGAGCCGGGCCGCCTCCCTCGAGGACGAATCGCATGGCCAGCAGGTAATCGTTCAGGGCGTCGATCACGATGGCGCGCTCGAGCCCGGCCTCGAAGCGTGCGATCGCCCGCGACAATGCCCCGGCGAGACCCGAACGGTCCTGCGCAGGGCGCCCGAAGGCGGTTGAGCGATAAGCGAGCGTGCGAGAGAACATCGCCAGGTCCGCGAGATCCTCCTCGCTGAGCCGGTAGCCGCCGGCCCGTGGCCTGCCGTCACCGGTGGCGATCCTGCGCCACCGGTGCTCGCCGGCCCTGGTCCAGGCGTACGGACCGAGGGCGACGCCTCCGGGCCCGAACAGCCGAAGCGTCGTGATCAGCTGGCGGAAAGCCTCAACAGCGCGGGCGCCCGCGTCGACGCTCGGCCCGTCCGGGCCGTCGGACTCGCTGACCCGTGTCGCGGCGAGGAAGGTGGGCTCCCAGCCCGCGGCGCCCGTGCCCTCGGTGGCTCTGGCCTCGGCGGGCACGTCCACGGTGTCGGACCGGACGATCGTCGCCGTCGCCAGCTCGAGCCTCGCCGTCGGCATCTGGAATCCGCGAAGCGGGACGATGACCTCGATCTCGTCCTGGGCAAGCTCGCCCCCCGCTTCCAGCTCGGTGATCGCTCCACCGACCCGCCCCTCGTCGATCGGGAAGTCGGTGGAGCCGGCCCACATCCGGCAAAGGAACACGACGCCGGCGAGCTCACCCCGCTTGCGGGGCTCATCCGGCACCGCGATCCCGAAGCTCTCGAGATACGGCGCTGCCAGTTCGACAGACTCGATCGCGGCGCAGGCGGCGCCGAACGAGTCCAGCGCGCACAGCGCCCCCGCGTGCCCGCGGATGAACCGCTCGGTGAGGGGAACGTACTGCGGGAGCGGGGACCCGGCCTCGGCTTCGTGCACGTCGTAGGGAAGGTCCTCGCCCTGCGCGATCAGCTCTCGAAGCCGCTTGGCGGCGTCGCGAGCCATGACCGTCAACGCCTCTCGGACCACCAAGTCGTGCATGCCCGGACGGTTCGCCCGGGCACTGAGGCCTCCTGCGAATGCAACTCCGTTTGCAGGAGCGAGCGGAACTCGACGGGATCGGTGCGGCTATCCCGACGCGCTAAGCGGCGACCGCGGGCTCGCGCGGGCCGCTCTTCAGCAACCAGCGCCGGCCGTATGCGCGCATGTCCTCGATCAGCGGCACCAGCGCCCGCCCCTTCTCGGTCAGGCCGTACTCGACCCGAGGGGGCACCTCAGGGTAGGTCTTGCGCTCGACGATGTCGTTGTCCTCGAGCGCGCGAAGCCGAAGCGAGAGGGTTCGCGGGCTGATGCCCTCGAGCGAGCGCTCGAGCTCGCAGAAGCGGCGGCTGCCCTCGGCCAGGTCCCTGATCAAGAGGAGAGTCCACTTGCCGGAGATGATCTCGGCACAGCATCCGACTGGACAGGGATTCTGGGTCATGTGCGACTCGGCGGTTGCGGGGAAGATTCGTAGTTGCCGTCTCCCCTCGCACCGCCGAGTATAGCTAATGCTTTACGAAGTGAAGTAAGCCTCCGGCTCGACCTCCATCGCTCGTGGAGCCGGTCGGACCGCTCGCCCGTCCGGCTCTGCAGCGCCGGAAGAGTTGCTGTTCGCGACGCCTGACAGCGGTCTCAACCGCTGACGACCGCGGCGGTGCGCCGACGGCTCAGGCGACCTCGCGCAGCTTCTGCGCCTCGGCCAGCGACTGAAGTTTCTTCAGCGACTGGTTCTCGATCTGGCGGATCCGCTCGCGCGTGACGTTGAACGTCCGCCCGACCTCGTCGAGGGTGCGCGGATGCTCGCCGCCCAGGCCATAGCGGAGCTCCAGCACGCGGCGCTCACGGTAGGAGAGATTCTCGAGCGCCTCGCGGAGCGCCTCCTTGGTCAGGAGATCGGCGGCGCGGTCGAAGGGTGACTCGGCCTTCTCGTCGGCGATGAACTGCCCGAACTCGGACTCCTCCTCATCGCCGACCGGCTTCTCGAGCGAGACGGGCGCCTGAGCGGAGCGCTTGATCTGGTCGACCTCCTCGGGATCGATGCCGGTCACCTCGGCGATCTCGTCCGGGGTGGGCTCGCGGCCGAGCTCCGTCACGAGCTTGCGCTCGGCGCGGCCGATCTTGTTGAGCTTCTCGACGACGTGGACCGGAATCCGGATCGTCCGGGCCTTGTCGGCCAGCGCGCGGGCGATCGCCTGGCGGATCCACCACGTCGCGTAGGTCGAGAACTTGAAGCCCTTGCGGTAATCGAACTTCTCCGCGGCGCGTACCAGGCCGAGCGTCCCCTCCTGGATCAGATCGAGAAAGGGGAGGCCCTGGTTGCGGTAGTTCTTCGCGATCGATACGACGAGCCGGAGGTTGGACTCGACCATCTTCTGCTTCGCGTCGAGGTCGCCCCGCTCGATCCGCTTCGCGAGCTCGACCTCCTCCTGGGCCGTGAGCAGCCGAACCTTGCCGATGTCCTTGAGGAAGAGCTGCAGCGAGTCGGTGGTCATGTCCGGCTTCAGGTCCAGCGCCGTCGCCTTGCGGCGCTTCCCGCGCTTGTCCGGCTCGCGGTCCGGGGCGGCCGCGGTTTGAGCCGGATCGACGTCCTCCACCAGCTCGACTCCCTGGCGCTCGATGTAGGCGTAGAGCTCCTCGATGTCCGATTCGTCCAGATCGACCTCGGAGACCGCCGTCGCGACCTCGCCGTAGGAGATGACGCCGTCCTGCTGACCCTTGACCACGAGGGTCTTCACTTCGTCAAGCTCTTGAATCTCCGCAACTAGCATTCGCTCGCTCTCGTCTTCCTTCACCGTATGTCGTGGGCTGGGATGGTCTCCGTGCTCAGTCTGTATATCGGGCGCTCACCGCGAATTCCCCAGTCTGGCGCCGCCTTGCTGGGAGCCCCGAAGCCGATCTTGCGGCAATAACTGCGATCCGATGGGAGTGGTGTTGCTCCCGTCGCCGGGGTCCCTCCCAGCATAGGGACACTCAAACGATGGCTCGCATGATATCCGCTGGATCTCGCAAGCCCCCCCGTTTCTCTCCATTTGCTGCGGAAATGCAGGCCTCTCATCGACCGCCGCCGTCCCGCTCGCCCGCAGGATCGCCGTCCTCTGTGGATACAACCCGCCGCGCCGCGCGGAGTTACGGAACCGGCCCATCGACGCAGGCTTCCGTCAAGATCAGTGGAACACCGAACCGCACCCGGCGATGAACTCCGAACCTGAGACCCCCGAGCCCCCGCCCCGCGACCGCGGCGTCTTCGGAAACCTCCCGAGCGCGCGGCCCGGCGTCCGCAGCCCGCGGCGCGAAACCGAGAAGCAGGTGACCGGAAAGGCCCGGCGGGCGAAGGCGGTCGAGTCGCCGGCGCGCCCCCGTTCCGCCCCATCGAGCGCCTCCCGCTCCGGAGGGCCGACCCGAAAGGCGAGCGAGCCGCGGCGGGGGCCTGCCGAGGTCCCCGAGGCGCCTCCCTCGGCCGCACCGCCGCCGGACCCCACCGCGCCGCGCAGAAGCGTCGAGGACGTCGCCTGGGCGGGGGTCACCGTCGCGGCGGAAGCGGCGACCCTCGGGGTCCGCCTCTTGAGCCGCGCTCTGGGGGCGGTGCGAGAGCGACGTTGACGGCGCTGGGGCTCGGCCGCTCCAAGACCTCGGGCGAAGAGCGGAGTCCGCGGCGCGCCACGCGCTTCCTCCGCGCGTTCTGGCACCGGGCATACGAGGAGAACATCACCGGGCTCGC
>DATAOX010000170.1:0-15384 GCA_036265555.1 Solirubrobacterales bacterium | reverse complement strand
GGGGCCTCTGTCTCGTCGCCTTCTGGCCGCCTTGGATGCCGGCGAGGCGGCTGGGGGGGACGTGCGCGGACGGCAGTCGGCGGCACTCGTGGTCGTGCCGGCGGAGGGCGAGCCGTGGCGGCGGACCGTCGAGCTGCGGATCGAGGACAGCCGGGATCCGCTGGGAGAGCTGCGCCGCCTGCTGGATCTCGCCGACGCCTACGCGCTCGCCAGCGAGGCAGACGACCTCGTCGCCGAGGGACGCCACGACGAGGCCGCTGAGCGCGGTCGGCGCGCCCTGCAGCTCGCACCGGCGAGCGTCGAGCTCATCTTCTGGGGCGGGCTGGGGATGGCGCAGGCCGGAGACCTCGACGGGGGCCTCGAGCTCGTGCGCAGCGCGATCGAGATGCATTCCGGCTGGCGGAGTCTGCTCGCGCGCCTGGACGAGGAGATCGCCCCCGCGGCGCCCGCCGTCCGTGCCGCGCTCGACGTCTCGGAGGAGCCGGGATGAGCGATGAGATGACGGAGCGCCCGCGGCTCGTCGGGATCAACCACGTGGCCCTCGAGGTCGGCGACATCGACGCGGCGCTCGAGTTTTACGGTCGCATCTTCGCGATCGAGCGCGTCAACCGCACGGCGGGGATGGCGTTCATCGACATTGGCGATCAGTTCATCGCGCTGTCGGCGGGTGATCCGGGATCGCCCGACCGGGCAGGGCACTTCGGCCTCGTCGTCGACGACAAGTCGGCGGTTCGCTCGGCGCTGGAGGAGGCCGGGGTGGAGGTGGCTCCGGGGAGGTTCCTGGACTTTCGGGACCCGTGGGGAAACCTCATCCAGATCGTCGACTATCGCGACATCCAGTTCACGAAGGCGCCCTGGGTGCTTCGCGGGATGGGCCTGGAGGAACTGGCGAAGCGACCGGAGGCGATCGCCGAGCTCCGCCGGAAGGGCCTGGCCGAGTCGACCTGAGGGGGGCGTCACCCCGATCGGGAGGCCCTCAGGCCTGGCTTTCAGGACACCACCTGAATCAGGATTGTCCGCTCCCGCGGGCGGTCGTCGAAGTCGATGAGGACCAGCTGCTGCCAGGTCCCCAGCGCCAGCCGCCCACCCTCGATCGGTACCACCTCGGACGCGCCGACGATCGCCGCCCGCTGGTGGGCGTGGGAGTTGGTGTCGTGGTTCAGGCGGTTGTGCTCATAGTCGCCGGTGGGAGGGATCAGGCGGTCGAGGAGCGCCCGCAGGTCGTTCACTCCGCCAGGTTCGAACTCCATCGTCGTGATCGCCGCCGTGGATCCGCGGACGAAGGCCGAGGCGAGCCCGTCCGCCGCGCCCGCCTCGGCGACCGCCTCGCGGACGCGGCTCGTGATGTCCACGATGTCCGAGTCACCCCGGGTGGAGAGCTGGATCTCACTGGTACGGACGGGCACCCTCTCAACCTCCCCAGTCAGCCAGCGGACCGCAACTCGCCGAGCGGTGCATTTCCCGCGCTCAGCGCGGATATTGCACCGTTCGAGCCTGGCGCCACGTGCCGGCCCGCTACCAGTCCCACGGTGAGGTCGCCAGGGTCCCCTGGTCGAGGTACGCGCGGAGCTCCGCGACCGCATCAGCGTCCGCCGAATAGACGTGATCGGCGTCCGGGAAGTGGCGGGTGCGGACGTCCTCGGCGTAGGCGCGGACGCCGGCGACCATCCGGTCGTGGACATCGGTGTAACGCTTGACGAACCTCGGGACCCGCCCCGCGGTCATCCCGAGGAGATCGTGGAACACGAGCACCTGGCCGTCCGCGGACAGCCCGGCGCCGATCCCGATCACCGGGATGTGGATGTGCGGCATGAGCGCCTCGGTCACGGCGGCCGGCACCGCCTCGAAGACGATCGCGAAGCAGCCGGCCGCCTGCAGCTCGTGGGCGTGGTGGGCGATCTGCTTTGCCGATTCCAGTGTCTTGCCCTGCGCCTTGAACCCGCCGAGCGCGCTGGCGGACTGCGGAGTCAGCCCGACGTGACCCATGACCGGGATCCCCGACGAGGCGATCGCGCGGGCGCGTTCGGCCGATGGGCCGCCGCGCTCGAGCTTCACCGCATCGCAACCGGCTTCGCGGACGAACCGCTCCGCGTTCTGAATTGCGTGTTCGTTCGAGCGCTCATACGACCCGAACGGCATGTCCCCGACCAGGAGCGGCGTGCGCAGACCGCGTCGCGCCGCGGACGCCATCGTCACCATCTCGTCCATGCCCACGGGCGTGGTTGCGTCATAGCCCAGCACCACCATCGCGGCGGTGTCGCCGACCAGGACGACGTCGACCCCCGCCTCCTCGGCGACGCGCGCCGAGGGGAAGTCGTAGGCCGTGACCATCACGATCGGTTCGCCCTTCTCCTTCATCTCCGCCAGTAGCGGGAGCGTCACAGGCTCCCGCGCCGGCTCGTCGGCCTGATGTGCCAGCGGATGCGTGCTCATCGGTTGCCCCCTTCCGGAATCCAGCTGATGACGGTGTTGTCGATTAGTCGCGCGTGACCCACCCGGGCCGCCACGGCGATGAGGACCGGCCTCCCGTTCAGCGACTCGGCGGGTGTGAGTGTCTCCGCGTCGCGCGCCTCGAGGTACTCGGGCTCGACGCCGGCGCTCTCGAGCTCCGCGTGGGCGGCGGCGAGGGCCGGCTCCGTTCGCGTCTCGCCCGCGGTCGCGACGGACTCCGCGGCCCGAAGAGCACGGCTGAGCGCCAGAGCACGTTCGCGATCCTCCGGGCTCAGGTAGCGGTTCCGAGAGCTCATTGCGAGGCCATCCGGCTCGCGCAGGGTGGGCAGCACCTCGATCTCCACGGGGTAGTCCAGGTCGCGGGCCATGCGGCGGATGACGACCGCCTGCTGCGCGTCCTTCTGCCCGAAGTAGGCGATGTCCGGAGCGACCGAGTTGAAGAGCTTCGCCACCACGGTCGTCACCCCGCGAAAGTGTCCGGGGCCACGGCGCTCAGGCGCCCCATCGAGCACCTCCGTGAGCCCGCCTCCGACCTCCACGCTCGTCGCGAACCCCTCCGGGTAGACCTCCTCGACGGGCGGCGCGTAAACGATGTCGACACCGGCGCCCTCGGCGAGCTCCAGGTCACGGGCTTCGTCGCGCGGGTAGCTCCCGAGGTCCTCGTCCGGCCCGAATTGGGTCGGGTTCACGAACAGGCTCATGACCACGACGTCGCACCGAGCCCGCGCCGCGCGCAGGAGCGAAAGATGCGCCTGGTGCAGGGATCCCATCGTGGGAACGAGCCCGAGGCTCCTGCCCTTGCGCCGTGGGGCCTCGAGGCTCACGCGGAGGTCGCGCTTCGTCCGCGCGACGATCACCGGACCGCCTCCGCGGGCCCGGAGACAGCGCGGGTCCGCTCGGTGAGCGATTCGTACACGGGGACGAGCTCCGGCGCCACCTCCTGCAGGGCCTCCAGGTGGCGATCGACGGTCTCGGAGTCCCCCCGCGCGATCGGCCCCGTGAGCGCCTCAGGCCCGCGGGCGGCCCAGTTCGCCGCCGTGCGCAGGACCAGCGGCGCCAGCAGCTCGCGGCTCGGAGAGTCCACGCCCGCGCGCTCGAGGAGCTCGGCTGCCGACTCCTCGAGCGCGACGAGCAGATTGGACGACATCGCGGCGGCTGCGTGGTAAGCGGCCCGGTGCTCCTCGGGGACCCCGAAGGGGCGCATCCCGACACGCACCGATAGCGACCGCGCGAGCGCAACGGCCGAGTCACTCGAGCCTGCAACCGCGCTGGGAGCGCCGGCCAGATCGGTGTCCGCGTCCGGAATCGTCTGCAGTGGATGCAATGAAAACACCTCCGCGCCTCGACTCCGCGCCGGATCCAGGGCCCTTAGCGTCGTCGCGCCGCTCGTGTGACCGACGTACCGAAGTGGCGGGACCTCCCGGGCGGCGACCTCGCACGCGGCGACGATCTCGGTGTCGGGAACGCACAGCAGGGCGACTTCCGACCGACGGGATGCGTCCACGAGGCCGTCGCGACCGGCGAGCCGCGTGGTGATCCCCACCCGATTCGCCGCGGCCGCGAACGAGCTTCCGACCCGGCCGACCCCGATCACCGCGATCGGCGGGATCGTGGGCCCCTCCGCGGCTGGCGCGGCGTCGGTGGATAGTTCCCGTTCCAGTTCCCTCATCGGAGATACCAGACGGCGATCGCGCTGTTCTGGTGCGTCGCCCAATCGAGCCTTCGGTCCACGCCCTGCGGGTCGCGGCCACTTCTGAGTATATGAAGGGCATTTTCAGCGGGCGCGGGTCCCGCACGTTGCGTATTCGGGCACGGGTCCAGCGGCTACCGCGGCTACCATCGCCCACGTGCCCAACTATGAGTTCGAGTGCGGGCGCTGCGGTGCCCGGTTCGAGGAGCTCGTCGGCGCCGGGACCGAGTCCACTCGCTTCCGCGTCTGTGGGGCCGATAAGACCCACCGCCGCCCCCGGGGATCCGGATGAGCGTGCCGTCGGAGAGGCGCCGCGAGCGCCTCGTCGAGGTCTACCGAGAGGCGTCGGGGTGCGAGCTGTGCCCACTCTCCGAGACGCGCGCCAACGTCGTCTTCGGCGCTGGGAACGCGGATGCGGACCTGATGTTCGTGGGCGAGGCGCCGGGCGCCGAGGAGGACCGCCAGGGCCTCCCCTTCGTGGGCCGGGCGGGCTCTCTGCTCACGGAGCTGCTCGAGGGGATCGGGATGAAGCGTGAGGACGTGTGGATCACGAATGTGCTGCGCTGCCGGCCGCCGGGAAACCGGGACCCGCAGCCGTTCGAGGTCGAATCCTGCCAGCCGTACACGTACAGGCAGGTGGACCTCATCGAGCCGCGGGTCATCGCCACGCTCGGAAACTTTGCGACCAAGCTCTTGACGGGAAGCCGTACGGGCATCACCAAGGTCCGCGGGACCGTGCAGGTCCACGAGATCGGCGGCCGCGCGGTGTTCGTCATGCCGCTGCTACATCCCGCAGCCGCCCTGCGAACCCCATCGCTGGTCGACACCCTGCGTGAGGACTTCGCGAACCTGCCGGACCTGATCGCGCGCCCGCGACCCGAGGCCTCGGCAGGTGCGCCGTCTCCGGCTGAGGTCGCCATGGAGGCTGTGCCGGCGGCCGCGGGCGCGGCACCGGACCGGGCCGACCAACTCGACCTGTTCGGCTGACTCCTCAGCCGTTCCCACGACGCCGGTGCCGGAGGAGGCGGCAATCAACAGGGAGCGCACGTCGAGCCCGACGGAGACCGAGCAGGTGGGCGCGCGCATCGCCGGCGAGCTCGAGCCGGGGGATGTGGTGTTGGTGAGTGGCGAGCTTGGCTCCGGCAAGACGACGCTGATCCGGGGCGCCTGCCGCGCGCTCGGCGTGAGGCAGCCGGTCACCTCGCCGACGTTCACGATCGGCCACCGCTATCGCGGCCGGGTGACCGTGTCGCATCTCGACCTCTACCGGCTGGAGGGGTCGGAGGACGAGGATCCCGGCCTGCTTGACGACTATCTCACCGATGACGCCGTCGCCTTCATCGAGTGGCCGCCCGGGGCCGAGGGTGCGCTCGAGCAGGTCACGCTGCGCGTTGACCTCGCCCACAAGGGCGGTGACCGTAGGCTGATCACGGTCCGCTGCCCGTGACCACGGTCGTCGGCCTCGATACGGCCACCGACGACGTGAGCGTCGCCGTTCTGCGCGATTCCGAGGTGGTCGCCGAGCGGCTCGTCGCGAAGCCCGGTGCGGGTCATCCCCGCCACTCCGAGGTCCTTCTGGTCGAGCTCGAGGCGGCCGTCGCCGAAGGTGGCGGCTGGGGAGCCGTCGACCTCCTCGCGGCCGGGGTCGGTCCCGGCTCCTTCACCGGCCTGCGGGTGGGGGTGGCGACGGCCCGGGCGATCGCCCAGTCCCTGGGGACGGGGATCGTCCCGGTCGGCACGCTCGACGCGCTCGCCCGTGGCATCGCCGAGCATGCATCCGGATCGACCCGGCCCGTGCTGGCGGTGGTGGACGCCCGGCGCCGGCAGGCGTTCGCGGCGCTGTTCGACCCAGGGGGAGGGCGGCTGTTGGAGCCGTTCGTGGCGTCTCCGCAGGAGCTTTGCGAGCGCGTTGCGGCGATCCCGGGAGGTGCGCTGGCCGCCGGATCGGGAGCGCTACGATTTCGCCGTGAGCTGGAGGCCGCCGGCGCCGAGGTCCTTGCGGATGCAGATTCGGCGCACCGGGTCTGGGCGCGGCACGCATGCCGCCTTGCCGAGGGCGGAGTGCCTTCCCCGCCCGAGGCGGTCCAGCCGATCTACCTGAGACCCCCCGACGCGGAGCTTTGGCTTGAACGAGATTCGCCTTAGACGACTCGCCTACAGCGATCTACCTGCCGTGCTGGCGATCGAGCGCCGCTCGTTTCAGACGCCGTGGTCGCTTGCGATGTTCGTGCTGGAGCTCTCGAAGCCGTCGGGAATCTGCCTCGCTGCGGTCCACGAGGACACCCTGATCGGATATCTGGTCTGCTCGCGCTACGCCGACGTGTGGCATCTGATGAACATCGCGGTGCACCCCCGGCACCGGCGGCAGGGAGTCGCGCGTCGGCTGCTCGAGGGCCTCTTCGAGGAGGCCGGGGATGACGCCCGGTACACGCTCGAGGTGCGGACGTCGAATCACGGCGCGATCGCGATGTACCAGCGGTTCGGGTTCCGCCGCGCGGGCCACCGGCGCCGCTATTACCACGACAACGGGGAGGACGCCGTGATCATGTGGCTCGAGACCCCATCTGCCGTTCAGGCTTGAGCGGAGTCGGTGCTCACCCGGCCGGTGCGGACGCGGGAGCACGAAAGGAGGATCGCGGCGGCCGCAGGCCGACGCGATAATTGATGCGGGCGGAAGCGGAGCAACCGGCCGGATGTGTTTCTCAGTGATTGTGGGCGCGGGCGACCGGGAGCAGAGCACGCCGGCGGAATGATCATTTTGGCGATCGAGACGTCGTGCGACGACACCTGCGCCGCGGTGACGGAGGACGCTCGAATCCTCTCCAACGTCATCTCGTCGCAGGCCGCGGCCCACGCCCGGTACGGCGGCGTCGTGCCGGAGGTGGCCTCTCGCCACCACCTGGAGCTCGTGAATCCGGTGGTGGAGGCCGCCGTGTCCGAGAGCGGGGTCCGGGTCGGGGACGTCGACGCGCTGGCGGTCACCACCCATCCGGGCCTGATCGGGGCTCTCCTTGTCGGCGTCGCCACCGCCAAGGGACTGGCGGCCCCTCTGCGCAAGCCACTGGTCGGCGTCGACCACCTGCACGGCCATGTCGCCGCGAACTTCCTGGAGCCCGATCCGCTGGAGCCCCCATTCCTCTGCCTCATCGCCAGCGGCGGCCATACGGTCCTCGCGGGAGTGACGTCCCACGAGGGGTTCGAAGTCTTGGGGCAGACCCTCGACGACGCCGCGGGTGAGGCGCTCGACAAGGGAGCACGGCTCCTGGGCCTCGGCTATCCGGGCGGTCCGGCGATCCAGCGTGAAGCGGAGGGCGGCGACTCGGAGGCGTTCGAGTTCCCGGTGGCGATGACGCGCGATCCGGGCCTGGACTTCAGCTTCAGTGGCCTGAAGACCGCGCTGCTGTACGCGATCCGGGGCCTGGACGAGGGCGAGCTCGAACGCCGCCGGGCCGACATCGCCGCGAGCTATCAGGCTGCGGTCGTCGGCCAGCTCGTCGCGAAGATCGAGCGCGGGCTCGCGAGCGGCGATTGGGAAGCGCTGGCGCTGGGAGGGGGCGTCGCGGCGAACTCGCTCCTGCGCGAGCGGACGGCTGCTCTGTGCGAGAAGCGCGGGCTGCGCTTCAAGCTCGTTCCCGCGGAGCTCTGCACCGACAACGCCGCAATGATCGCCTCGGCCGCGCGCCACCTCAAGCCGACTCCATACCCGGGCTACCTCGACTGGACGGCAGCAGCGTGAGGGTCGTGACCCTCTACACACGGCCCGGATGCCACCTGTGCGACGAGGCGCGGGCGGTGATCGACTCCCTGAGCGACTCCCACGGTCCGTTCGACCTGCAGGAGATCGACATCGAAAGCACCCCCGAGCTTCACGCGCGGTTTCTCGAGCGCATTCCCGTCGTGGAGGTCGACGGCGAGCCCGTCTCGGAGCTCCACGTCGACGCGCAGGCGCTGTCTGACGCCCTCGCGGCCGGGACCGGTACTGTCCGGGCCATGACCAACGAGGCCACCCGCGAGCGCCGGTGACGGAGGACGTTGTGGCCGATCGCGCGGCGAGCGAGCTGTCGCTCGGCGACGGGGATCGTCTCTCGCTCGGTGTCGCCGCCCGGCTCTCGCGGTACCTCCAGGTTCTGATCCAGGCGCGCAAGATGGGCAAGGAGACCATCTCCTCGCAGGAGCTGGCGGAATACACACACATCAACTCGACCCAGATCCGGCGCGACCTCTCCGGGTTCGGGAAGTTCGGCAAGCGCGGCGTCGGCTATCGGGTCGACTCGCTGGTGGATGAAATTCGCAGGATCCTCCGGAGTTCCGGCAAGCACAACATCGTGCTCTTCGGCGCCGGAAATCTCGGCCAGGCCATCGCCAGCTCGGACATCTTCGCCGACCACGGCTTTCAGATCGTCGCCATCTTCGATGTCGACCCGAAGCTCGTCGGCCGCAGGTTCGGCGAGGTCGAGGTGCACGACGTCGCCGACCTGCCGACGGTCGTCGAGGACCAGGACGTGGTGGTGGGCGTGCTCGCCGTGCCGTCGGCGGCCGCGCAGGAGGTCGCCGACCGGCTCGTGGACGCCGGCGTGAAGATCATCTTCAACTACTCCGAACAGCTCCTCCAGGTGCCCCCCGAGGTGACCGTCCACACCTCGAGCCCAGCGGTCGACCTGCTCTACGCCCTGTACTTCTATCTGGCTTAGGGAGTGCTGATGACGGCGACCCGGGACGAGTCCGCCTACCTGGACATGGCGGAGGCCCGCGAGCGCTTCGAGGCCTCGACCGACTTCACGATCGGGCTGGAGGAGGAGTTCGCGCTGGTCGACCCCGAGTCGCTCGACCTTGTGCACAGGTTCAAGGAGCTCTACTCGGCGTGTCAGGGCGACGAGCTGCTCGCCGAGTCGGCCGTGGGGGAGCTCATCTCGTCGGAGATCGAGATCCGGTCGGGTCGTTCGACGACCTTCGCGGAGGCGATGGAGCGCCAGCGCGAGCGGAGAGCGCGCCTGTTCGCGGTCGCTCATGGGCTGGGGATCGAGCTGGCGGCGACCGGGACGCATCCGTGGGCCGGCTATCTGGATCAGAGAATCATCGACACTCCTCACTACGAGCGGCTGCGCGAGGAGCTTCGCTGGGTCGCGCAGCGAAACAACACCTGGAGCCTCCACGTCCACGTCGGGGTGAGCGGCGCCGACCGCGCCGTCGCCGTCTGCGATCACCTGCGAGGACTTCTGCCGGAGCTGCTCGCCCTTTCGGCCAACTCGCCATTCCTGGATGGGCGGGAGACGGGGCTGCACTCCGTGCGCACCGAGATCTTCACGCGCACATTTCCGCGTTGTGGCGTCCATGAGCCGTTCGGTGGCTGGGCACCCTATGCGGATTTCGTCGATCTCCTGGTCGAGACGGGCTCGATCGTCGAGGCGACCCAGCTCTGGTGGAGCGTGCGGCCCCACCATGCGTTCGGGACCATCGAACTGCGAATCTGCGACGCGCAGTCGCGCGGCAGCGAGTCGTTCACGCTGGCGGGCCTGATCGCGGCCTGCATCGCCCAGGCGTCGATCGACTACGACGACGGCCGGCTCGTGCAGCCGCTGCGCCAGCGCGAGATCGAGGAGAACCTGTGGCGGGCGATCCGCTACGGGATGGACGGGTCGATGATCGACTTCGCGCGCCGCGCGGAGACAACGACGCGGGCGGCGGTCGAGCGCCTGGTCGACTGGACTGCGCCCGCCCGCGACGTCCTCGGGATCGAGGTCGCGCTCCCGGAGGCCAACGGAGCTCAGCGCGCGTACTCGGCGCTTGCCGGAGGAGCGCGTGTAGAGGACGTCTACCGGGAAGCGGTCGCGGAAACACAACGCACCTACGTACCTGAGGGGGTGTCCACAGCGTGAATGCGGAAGCGGGCCAGACACCGGAGGGCGGCGCGCCGGGAGGTGAGCAGCCGACGCAGGAGGAGATGCGGGAGCGGCTCGAGGAGCAGCTGCGCAAGGTCCGAGTGCAGGACCTGTTGCTCGAGAGCGTGGTCAGCATCCTGAACCTGGCGGCCCGGCGAATCGGAAAGGAGGACGAGCGCGATCTCGAGCAGGGGCGGATCGGCATCGAGGCCGTGCGGGCCCTGATCGGCCTCCTGGATCCAGAGCCGGCGGAACAGGTGCAGAGCGCCCTGACGGAGGTCCAGATGCTCTATG
Source organism: Solirubrobacterales bacterium (assembly GCA_036265555.1). Taxonomy (GTDB): domain Bacteria; phylum Actinomycetota; class Thermoleophilia; order Solirubrobacterales; family 70-9; genus AC-56. The sequence goes on along the minus strand of DATAOX010000170.1, from coordinate 5,070 downwards.
CGAAGGAGGCGGGCGCGGCCGGCCCCGCCGGTGAAGCGGGGACCGCCGAGCACGAACGACCTGGTCAGGAACCGGACCCCGGCGGTGCTCAGCCGCAGCGCCCCTCCAGGCTTTGGACGCCGCCCGGGACCTAGCGTCCCGGGCCGCCCGCCGGGAATCCCCAATCCCCGGTCCACTATGCTCCCCGCGTTTCGGCGGCTCCGGGTGCCCGCCCATTTGCACCCCCGAGCCACCCACACCCGGTAACCGGAGGACGAAGACTTGACCAAGTTCCTGACCGACTACGGCGTCGTCGTCGCGCTGGCGTGCGCCGCCGCGGCCGTCGTTTACGGGGCCGTCATCACCCGCCGCCTGCTCGCACGGCCTGCGGGCAACGAGCGGATGCGCGAAATCTCGGGGGCGGTGCAGGAGGGCGCCAAGGCGTACCTCACGAGGCAGTACGCGATCATCGCGTGCGTCGCGATCATCCTGGCGATCCTGCTCATCGTCCTCCGCAACCTGGATACAGCGATCGGGTTCGTGATCGGCGGGGCGCTGTCCGGCGCGGCCGGCTTCATCGGGATGAACCTCTCGGTGCGCGCCAACTCCAGGGTCGCCGAGGCGGCGCGCGGGGGAGTGCCTCCGGCGCTCGACGTCGCCTTCAAGGGCGGTTCGGTCACCGGGCTCCTCGTCGTCGGCATGGCGCTGCTCGGGGTCGCGGGGTACTTCGGGGTCTTGCTCCTCACCGGCCAAACGGACAAGGAGGCCGTTGACGCGCTCGTCGGGTTGGGCTTCGGCGGATCGCTGATCTCGGTGTTCGCGCGACTCGGCGGCGGGATCTTCACCAAGGCCGCCGACGTCGGGGCCGACCTCGTGGGCAAGGTCGAGGCGGGGATCCCTGAGGACGATCCGCGCAATCCGGCCGTGATCGCGGACAACGTCGGCGACAACGTCGGGGATTGCGCCGGGATGGCGGCCGACCTGTTTGAGACGTACGCGGTGACGGCGGTCGCCGTGATGCTGCTCGGCGTCCTGACCTTCGCGGAGTCGCGCGAGGTCGCGATGTATCCGCTCGTCATCGGCGGTGTCGCGATCATCGCCTCGATCATCGGGGCGCTCTCGGTGCGAACGCGGACGGACCGCGTTGAGGGGGCTCTATATCGCGGCCTGGCCGTCTCGGGGCTGCTCTCGATCGCGGCCTTCTACCCGATCACCAAGTGGCTGATGGACGACATCACGTTCAAGGCGGCCAACCTGAACAGCGCGCCGAGCGTTACGGACCTGTGGCTGTGCGCGCTGATCGGCGTTGCCGTCACCGCCGGCCTCTTCATTATCACCGACTACTACACGTCCACCCGCTTCCGGCCGGTCAAGACCATCAGCCGGGCGTCGATCACCGGCCACGCGACCAACATCATTCAGGGGCTCGCGCAGGGGTTCCAGTCGACGGCGGCGCCGGCGCTCCTGATCGCGCTCGCGATCCTGGGGGCGAACGAGCTCGCCGGGGTCTACGGGATCGGGGTCGCGGTGATGGGGCAGCTCTCCCTCACGGGCCTGATCGTCGCGCTCGACGCGTTCGGGCCGATCACCGACAACGCGGGGGGGATCGCCGAGATGGCCGACCTGCCCGAGGACGTCCGCAACATCACGGACCCGCTCGACGCCGTCGGGAATACCACCAAGGCGGTGACGAAGGGCTACGCGATCGGGTCGGCCGCGCTCGCTGCGCTCGTGCTCTTCACGGCCTTCCAGCAGGAGCTTCAGGACGAGGCCGGCGCGGGCCACGTCCTGAACTTCGACCTGACCTCCCCGCCCATCCTGATCGGGCTTCTGATCGGCGGGCTCATGGTCTACCTCTTCGCCGCGCTCGCGATCGAGGCCGTCGGCCGGGCCGGCGGACAGGTGGTCGAGGAGGTGCGCCGCCAGTTCCGGGAGAACCCGGGGATCATGGAGGGCACCGAGCGGCCGGAGTACGGCGGCACCGTCCGCATCGTGACGGCGGCCGCGCAGCGCGAGATGATCGCGCCCTCCCTGATCGCGATCGTGGTCCCGCTGGTCGTGGGGTTGATCAGCGCCGAGGCGCTCGGCGGGCTGCTGATCGGGGTGATCGTGGTCGGACTGTTCATGGCCATCTCGATGACCGCCGGCGGCGGGGCGTGGGACAACGCGAAGAAGCTGATCGAGGATGGCGCCTTCGGCGGAAAGGGATCGGAGGCCCACGCCGCCGCGGTCACCGGCGACACCGTCGGCGACCCCTACAAGGACACTGCCGGGCCGGCGATCAACCCGATGATCAAGGTCGCGAACATCGTCGCGATCCTGATCATCCCGATCGTTCACCTCTAGGGCCCGCGGCGTTTCTTCGTCGCGGAGCGTGAGCCCCGGCAATAAGGGCGCCGCAGGGCGTGAATCTCACATCGAGTGAGTGGTTTGCCACCTATACGGTGGTCAAGTGCACACTCGGCGCAGGCCGGCCCTACTTGCGTGATTCCGTGAGGCTCAGTCCTATAGTCGCGGGTGTGCTGTCGAGGAGCGTCAGTGACGAGTCAGGCAGGTCAGGCGGTGAAGCCGCCGCACTAGGTTGTGGCTGAGCGGCACCCTCGAGAGGAGACGCTGCGCCGCGTCCACGGCACCGGCGCCCTGTTCGCGGCCGCCTACGGGAACGTCGGCTCGTCGATCTACTACGCGCTCGGCGTCACGGCTGCGTTTGCCCTCGGCCTGACGCCGATCGCGTTCGTGATCGCCGGCGTGATCTTTGCGTTCACCGCGGCGACCTACACGGAGGGGACCGTGATGTACCCCGAGGCGGGCGGCTCGTCGAGCTTCGCGCGCCACGCCTTCAACGAGCTCGCCTCGTTCGTCGCCGCGTGGGCGCAGATGCTCAACTACGTGATCACGGTCGCGATCTCGGCGTTCTTCGTGCCCCACTACCTGAGCGTCTTCTGGCCGTCGCTGGGGCACGGCCCCGGCGACGTGATCGCCGGGATCGTCGTGGTGGCACTGCTCGCGGCGCTGAACATCAAGGGGACCGAGGAGTCGTCGAGGCTGAACCTCGCGCTCGCGATCGGCGACCTCTGCACGCAGATCGTGCTGGTCGGGATCGGCATCGTGCTCGTGCTCAGCCCGGACATCCTGGTGAACAACGTGCACCTGGGGGTGGCCCCGACCTGGGGCGATTTCGCACTGGGGATCGCAGTCGGGATGATCGCCTACACGGGGATCGAGACGATCTCGAACATGTCGGAGGAGGCCAGGGACGCGGAGCGGACGATCCCTCGCGGGGTGGGGCTCACGGTCCTCGCGGTCGTGGCGCTCTACCTGCTCATCCCGATCGTCGCACTCTCGGCGATGCCGGTCACCCCGGATGCCGCCGGTCACTACAGCACTGTCCTGGGGACCAAGTTCGCGGACGATCCGGTGCTCGGGATCGTGGAGCATCTCGGGCTGGGCGCGAGCCTCACGGATGTCCTTCGCTACTACGTCGGCGTGCTGGCCGCGGTGATTCTGATCATCGCGACGAACGCCGGGCTCATCGGGGTCTCCCGCCTGACCTTCTCGATGGGTCAGCATCGCCAACTCCCCGACCGGATTCGGCAGGTCCATCCGCGCTTCCACACGCCGTACGTCGCGATTCTGGCCTTCTCCGCCATCGCCGCGTTGACGATGCTCCCGGGCGAGACGGACTTCCTGGCGACGATGTACTCGTTCGGGGCCATGCTGTCGTTCACGATCGCGCACGTCGCAGTCGTCAGGCTCCGCCGCCGCTACCCCGATCGCGAGCGGAAGTGGAAGCCGCCGCTCAACGTTCACGCGTTTGGATTCGAGGTGCCCGTCATGGCCGTCCTCGGTGGGATCGGGACGTTCGCCGCGTGGGTGATCGTGATCGCGCTCCATACGACCACAGGAATCGTCGGCGCCGGATGGATGATCTTCGGGGTGTTGCTGTACATGGCCTACCGGCGCCGCCAGCAGCTGCCGCTTCGCGAGACGGTGAAGGTCCTGACTCCCGAGCCGCTCGGCGTCGAGGAGGTGGAGTACCAGAGCGTGCTCGTGGTCTTCGAGAGTGACACGTTCTCCGAAGAGGCGGTGGCGACCGCGGCGCGGCTGGCTGCGCGCAGGCGGCGCGGGATCCACGTGCTGTCGATCGTGACCGTCCCCACCCACCTGCCGCTCGAGGAGCCGCTCGAGGACAGGGAAGAGGATGCCCGCAGCAAGATCGAACATGCGAAGATCATCGGTGGCCTGCGGGTGACCGGCCACGTCGTGCGCGTCCGGCCGGGACAGGAGGCACGGACGATCATCGAGGAGGCGCAGGACATCAAGGCGGCGGCGATCGTCATGCCGCTGCGCTACCGGAACGGGAAGCCGCTCTACGGGAAGACGCTCCAGACCGTGCTCGCGGAGCGGCCGACGCGGGTGATCGTCGCCGCGCAGCCCGGATCCGCCGCGCCGGTCCCCGCCTGAGCTCGAGGCGCGCAAACGTAAAATCGGCCCTGTGGCGACCCCTGGAGACCAGCTTTACCGCGCGGTCACCCGGATCTTCTCGGTGATCATCATCGGGTTTGGGCTCGCCATCCTCGTCATTACGTTCGCCCGGGGGGCGACCATCGCATCGGCGGGCGTGTGGATCGGGCTGCTCTTCCTCGCCGTCGGCATCGCTCGTCTGTACATCGCGCTGCGGTCGCGGAGTTGAGCGCCGCGCCGTCACCGCCCGCGGCCGGGGCGTCGGGCGACGGCGCCGGCGGCGGGCCGAGGCGCGGCTTCCGCCGGCGCCTGCCACGCGTCAAGCTCATCGGCCCAGGGCCGCTGACCGGGCGCTTTCTCGGCGTCCCGCTTCAGATCGCGGTTGCCTACGCGGCGGTCGGGTTCTCGCTCTATTTCTCGATCGGCGTCGTCGCCGGCTTCGGGCTCGGGCTCACGCCGTTGATATTCCTCGCGGCCGGCCTGCTCCTCGTGCTGGCTGTGCTCACGTACGTGGAGGGGGCCGGGATGTACGCCGAGCGGGGAGGGTCGTCGGCGTTCGCCCGCCACGCCTTCAACGAGCTGGTGAGCTTCATCGCCGGGTGGGCGATCCTCATCGACTACATCATC
>DATAOX010000169.1:0-18350 GCA_036265555.1 Solirubrobacterales bacterium | reverse complement strand
CTCGGCCCCCTCGGCGACGTGGGACGACTCAGCGGCGGCCTGGCGAGGGCGACCGCGGACTTCGCGCGGGCCGGGCGACGGCTGGCCGGGGCGCTTGCGGAGACCGGGCAGAAGGCGACGGCCGGAGCCAGCGTTCGGATTGCCCGCGAGCTTCGCGATCGGCTGTCGGCGGACCTCGATGACCGCGATCCCGACCACCTTCGCGAGCAGCTCCCCCTGCTCTGGCTGATCTCGAGCTTCTGGTTCCGCGGCGAGGTCCGCAACCTCGGGAACATCCCCGAGGAGGGGCCGGTGCTGATGGTCGGCAACCACTCCGGCGGCAACCTGACCCCGGACACGTTCGTCTTCACGCTCGCGTTCTCGACGTACTTCGGCGTCGAACGACCCTTCAACCAGCTCGCGCGCAACCTGGTCATGGCCTCGCCGTACGCCCGCCTCCTCCGCAGCGGCGGCACCGTCGCCGCATCGCACGAGAACTCGCGCCAGGCGCTCGAGTCCGGCGCGGCCCTGCTCGTCTATCCGGGCGGCGACTGGGAGGTCCACCGGCCAACCTGGGAGCGCAACAGGGTCGACTTCGCGGGTCGCAAGGGATTCATCCGGCTCGCGCTGGACGCCAACGTCCCCATCGTTCCCATCGTCTCGATCGGCGGCCAGGAGACCGCGCTGTTCCTTTCCCGCGGCGCCTGGCTCGCCCAGCTACTGCGCCTGGACAGGTACCTGCGGCTGAAGGTCCTGCCGATCTCCGTCGCCCTGCCGTGGATCCTCAACATCGGCGACTTCCTGGGCCACTTCCCCCTCCCCGCGAAGATCACCGTCGAGGTGCTCGAGCCCATCGATGTGCGCCGGCAGTTCGGTGATGATCCGGACCTGGACGAGGTCTATGAATACGTGACGCGGGTCATGCAGGAAACGCTCGACACGCTCGCCGCGGAGCGCAGGCTCCCCGTCATCGGCTGAGCGGCCCTTGGGATGAGGCTGAACGAATCGATCATCATCTCCGCGCCCCCGCGGCGGGTGTGGGACTACCTCGCTGACCCGTCGAACTACCTGCACTTCATGTCGGGGGTGACGCGCTGGGAGGTCGCGGGGGGGCCGCGCAGTGGGCTCGGCGCCCGCTATCGCATGCTGCTCCGGGTCGGCTCAGCCGAGGTCGGCGGGCTGATCGAGATCATCGAGTGGAAGGAGGAACGCGACATGGCGTGGAGCTCCGTCCTCGGTGTCGACCAGCGCGGCCGGTGGCGACTGCGCGAGCTGCCCGACGGCCGCACCAGGGTCGAGTTCCGCTACGCGTATGGCGTCGCGGGGTCGGGCATCCCGGGATGGGTCGCCGAGCGCTTCGCCGCCCCGCAGCTCAAAGGACACCTCAGGCGCACTCTCCAGCAGCTCAAACGTCAGGTCGAGCACGAGCAGCTGCGGGCGGATGCCGCGGCGCGCGAGCGCGAGCGCGCCGCTACCAGCCGCTGAACGACGCGCACCGCTCGAGGCCGACCGGCCGAGCGGTGCGAAATCCGCGCTATACGCGGGAAATGCACCGCTCGACGTGGCCTCGGCCCTGGTCGGCGAAGCGCGCCTGCTCTCGACTTGGCGTCAGCCGCTCCGCCTGCGGTTCACCGCCGCGAGGAGCTGGCGCTTGCTCATCCGCGAGCGACCGCGGATGTTGAGGCGCTTCGCGTCGTTGTAGAGCTGGTCGCGGGTCCGCCCGCCGGGGCCGCTTCCGGAGCGCTTGCCGCCGCGCTGACCCGAGGAAATGTCGCGAACCGACGTCCGCGAGCGCTGTCGCGACTCACCGCCGCGTGCGCGTTCCTTCTGGACTGTACGGGCGGCGATCTCCTTCGCTCGCCCCTCCGAGCGACCCTGCTGCTTCTGGCTCCGCTTCACGTGCTCGTACTGACGTGCCCTCTTCGTGCCCTTCTTCACGCCACGCGGTGGCATCTCGGCACCTCCTGGTTTCGCTATCGATGCGCCGCTACCCGACGGATTCCAGGGAAAACGGCGTGAACGGCACTTACGCGAGCTCGCGCTTCAGGACCTTCCCGGTCGCATTCCGCGGCAGGGAGTCGAGGAACTCGACCTCGCGCGGCACCTTGTAGCGGGCGAGGTTGGACTTGACGTGGTCCTTGATCTCGTCCTCGGAGAGGTCGGCCCCGTCGTCAGGAACGACGAACGCCTTCAGCCGTTGTCCAAACTGCTCGTCGTCGACGCCGATGACCGCAACCTCCTTGATCCTGTCGTGGTCGGACAGCAGGTCCTCGACCTCGCGCGGGAACACGTTCTCGCCGCCGGAGACGATCATCTCGTCGTCGCGGCCATCGATGAACAGGCGACCCTCCTCGTCGAAGTGGCCGACGTCACCCGAGGAGAGCAGGCCCTCGAGCTCGTCCTTTCCGCCGCCGCCCGTGTAGCCCTCGAAGGCCATCTCGTTACCCACGAACACCCGTCCGGTGTCGCCGGTCTCGACCTCGTTTCCATCCTCGTCGACGATCCGGACCACCGTGCCCCGGGGCGGCTTTCCCGCCGTGCCCGGCGCCTCGCGCAGGTCCTCCGGCGTGGCGATCGTGGCCCAAGCGACCTCGGTGGAGCCGTAGAGGTTATAGACGTTTTCGCCGAAGGTGTCCATCCACCGCCGCGCGAGATCGCCCGGGAGCGCCGAGCCGCTCGCCGCCGTGACCCGGAGGCTCGGGACGTCGTATCTCTTCAGCGTCTCCTCCGGTAGCTCCAGGATTCGCTGCATCATCACGGGGACCACCACCAGCGCCGTAGCGCCGCTCTCCTGGGTCGCCTTCAGCGTCTCCTCGGGATCGAACTTGCGCCGCAGGACGTAGGTCGAGTTCAGGGCCAGGCCCAGAACGAAGTGAGCGAAGCCCCACGAGTGAAACAGCGGCGCGGCGATCATCGTCCGTTCGCGAGCGCGCAGCGGGATCCTCGAGAAGAGCGCAGCGAGCGGGCTCAACGTGTCCGGCTGCGATCGCTGCGCCCCCTTTGGCGTGCCGGTCGTGCCAGATGTCAGGATCACGAAGCGGCTCGATTCGTCCGGGGGACCGAGGTCCTCGTCGCTCTGGGACTCGACCATGTCCGCAAGGGTGGTGTCCTCGTGGTGCTCCTTCTCCTCGCTCCAGGCGACGTAGCGGGAAAGCCCGATCTCCTTGCCAGCTTCGCTCGCCTTCTCGAGCAGCCCGCTGAACTCCTCGTCGTAGACAAGCGCTCCCGGCTCCTCGCGCTCGATCACGTCGGCGAGCTGCGGGCCCGAGAACGCGGTGTTCATGTACAGGCCGCTGGCGCCGAGCTTGGAGATGGCCAGCGTCGCCTCGATGAAGCCGCGATGGTTGCGGCACATGATCGCGACGCCGTCACCCTCGCCCACACCCCCCTCGGCGAGCCCGTGGGCGATTGCGTTGGAGCGGGCGTGGACCTCGGAGAAGGAGAGGGTCCCAGCCTCGTCCTCGATCATCGGCTCGTCCGGATAGCTCACCGCAGCGCTCGCGATTCCGGCGGCGGGCGAGGCTCCCCACCGCGCCAGCACCACCGCCATCGCCGCGAGCTTGTCGGGGCGGACCGGCCTGATCACGCCGGCATCCGCCAGCACCTTCACGTTGAATGGCACCTCGCTCAGCGCCCCGAGGGGGCCAAGCTTGATCCGGCGCGCGACTTGGTCGATGGGACGCGTGAGGATGTCTGAGGCCGAGCGCACCACTCTCCTGCCTACTCTATTTACCCCGCTTCTTGCCGCGCCAACATCAACCGACGATCCGTCGGCTCCTAGTCCAGCTCGACCATCGCAACGGCGACGCACGCGATGCCCTCGCCCCGTCCGATCCAGCCGAGCCCCTCGTTCGTCGTCGCCTTCACGTTGACGTTCGCCGACAGCGCCTGCGCCAAAAGCCGCTCCATCTCGGCCCGGTGTGGCCCGATCCGGGGCGCCTCGCAGACCAGCGTGGCGTCCACGTTCAGGACATGGCCGCTGAGGTTCCCCAGCGCCACCGCCAGCATGTCAAGCGACTGGGCATCCCGCCACTGCTCCTCGTCGGGCGGGAACCACGTGCCGAGGTCCCCGAGCCCACCCGCGCCGAGGATCGCGTCGATGATCGCGTGAGTGAGGACGTCGGCGTCGGAGTGGCCGGCCAGCCCGCGCTCGTGGGGGATCTCGACGCCGCCCAGGACGAGCCTGCGGCGATCCGCGAACGGGTGCACGTCGTAGCCGATCCCGACGCGAGCACTCATGCGGCGTGCTCTTTGCCGGCCGGGGTTCCCGCGCCTCCCAGCGGCGCGAGGCGACGCCCTCGCTTCGCGAAGACCGCGATCTCCTCGATGCCCCAATCGGTCATGGCCTCGACGGCTCGGTCGTAGGCGAAGCCGATGTGGTCGGGGACGTGCGCATCGGAGGACAGGCTGAACGCGGCGCCCGCCTCCACGCACATCTCGGCCAACGCACGCGAGGGGTAGATCTCCCTCACCGGCTTCCGCAGCCCGGCGGTCGAGACCTCTACCGCGATCCCGCTCTCGCCGATCGCCTCCACGGCCGTCTCGTAGTAGAAGCGCGGGTCGCGCTCGGGCGGCGGCCGGCCGGCTCCCCACACCTTGACGAGGTCCGGATGGGCGAGCACGTCGAACAGGCCGCTCCGCGCCGCCTCCGCCAGCGTCGCGAAGTAGAGCTCCCACACGCGGTCGGGATCGCTGACGGACTCCCAGATGTCCCAGACGTCGTGGTCCACCGCCTTGTCGCGCACGTAGTGGACGGACCCGATCACGTAGTCCAGGTCGCGGGAGTCGAGGAGATTCGCGATCTGGTCCTCGCGCCCCGCGACGTAGTCCATCTCGATGCCGAGCCGAAGCGGCGTCTCGCGGACGAAGTCGGCGTAGGCATCGAGATCGTCGCGAGCGTTCTCGAGCCAGAACGGGTGATCCCACACGTCGAGCGCCTGGCGAAAGCGATGGACATGCTCGGACACACCGAGCTCCTGAATCCCCGCCTCGGCGGCGGCGGCGAGGTAGCGCTCCACGTTCCCGGCGGTGAAGTAGTCGCGGGCCTCCGTTCCGGGCTCATCCGGCCGCAGGTGCACGTGATAGTCCGTGAGCATGGCGCCTGTACGCTAACCGCCGTGGTCCACCTGCGGATCGTGGTGCCGAGCCATCAGTCCGAGCACGCGCTCGACCTGTTGAACGCCGCGCCCTCGGTCTGCAACGTCATCTACCTCCGGGCCGTCGCGCACCGTCCCGAGGGGGACGTGATCATGTGCGACGTTGCCCGCGAGGACGCGAGCGTCATCGTCTCCGACCTGCGCGAGCTCGAGATCGACAAGGAGGGGTCGATCGCGATGGAGATGATCGACTCGCAGGTCTCGAGCGCCGCGGTCGCCGCGGAGAAGGCGGCGGCGGGGCTTCCCTCCGACGCCGTGGTCTGGGAGGAAGTCGAGACCAGGACCTCGGAGAACGTCGAGCTCTCCGGAAGCTTCCTAGCCTTCATGGTGCTCGCGATGCTGATCGCGATGGTCGGAATCCTCACGGACCAGCTGATCCTGATCATCGGTGCCATGATCGTGGGACCTGAGTTCGGCCCGATCGCCGGAATCTGCGTCGCTGCGGTCCAGAAGCGCAGGGATCTGCTCAAACGCTCCCTCCGAGCGCTTGCGATCGGGTTCCCCGCTGGGATCACGGCGACGTTCCTGGCGACATTGGTACTGGACGCGATCGGCCTGGTTCCGGGCGACCTCATGGATGACCGCCCGTTCACGCAGTTCATCTCGAGTCCCAACGAGTGGAGCTTCATCGTCGCGTTCCTGGCCGGGATGGCGGGCGTCCTCTCGCTCACCTCCGCCAAGTCGGGCGCCCTCGTCGGGGTCCTGATCTCGGTGACTACGATTCCGGCCGCAGCGAACATCGGCGTGGCCGCCGCGCTCGGCGACTGGCACGAGTGGTTGGGCGCGATGGAGCAGCTCAGCCTCAATCTGTCGGCGATCCTGCTCGCCGGCGTCGGGACCCTGTTCGTCCAGCGGCGCATCTACCTCAGGCGCCGCGCGGCCCACTTGCACGATCAGGCCAGGGTTGCCGCCGGCCTCCCGCTGGGCCGCAGCCGCCGATTGGGAAGCGCCCCATACAAGACCCCCGGCGGTGCGTAGGACCGGGCGCGACCTGCTCGTCCTGCTGGGGGCGTTCGCGGCAGCGAGCGCGATCGCGGCGGCGGCGGGAGCCGCGAACTTCGGGACGGCCCTGGCCTTCGGCCAGATCGGGTTCGGGGCGGCACTGATATGGGTGCTGCTGACCCGGTGACCGACACGCCGCGCGGGCGAGCGGTCCTGAACCGCGCTCGCTCGGTGCCGGAGGGCTTCGTGACCACGTACGGGGACCTGTGCCCGGGCGCGCCCCGGTTCGCCGGGATGGTGATGTCGGCGTACCACCACCCCGACGTCCCCTGGCACCGCGTCGTCCGGGCCGACGGATCACTCGCCAAGGGCGAGCGTCAGCGCCGCCTGCTCGAAGCCGAGGGTGTGCCGTTCCGTGGCAACCGCGTGGACATGCGAGTGGCGGAGGTCGACCCGGCGGCCCTGTTCGACGGCTAGCTCCGGTGGTTCTCGTTCATGTCCAGGCTTCGCCTGGAGCCAGCGAGGCGTGGATGGAGCGGGCGACCAGAGCGCCGTCTCCCACGGCCGCCGCCACCCGCTTCGTCGAGCCTCCGCGGACGTCGCCGATGGCGAAGACGCCGCGACGTGTGCACTCGAGCATCAGCGGGCGTCGGTCCGTCCCGTCCCAGTGTCGGGCGAAGTCCGGGTGGCGCCGCGCGTCCTCGCCCGTGACCACGAAGCCCTTGTCGTCCTGGCCGACGTAGTCCACGAGCCCCTCCGACCGCGGAGAGGCGCCAATCATCGCGAACACCGCCGAGGTCTCGACTCGCTGATCGGGCCCTGCTCCCGAGATCACGACCGCCTCGAGCTTCTCCTCGCCCTCGAGGGCCCGTACCTCGCACCCGGTCCAGACGGTGACGTTCGACTTGGCCTCGATCTGGTCGACCAGGTAGCGCGACATGGCCGCCTCGAGCGGTCGGCGGGCAACGACATGAGCCTGGCGCGCGTGGTCAGCGAGCTTCACCACGGCCTGCCCGGCCGAGTTCGCTCCACCGACGATCACCACATCCTCCTGTGAGCACTGCTGGGCCTCGATGTGGGTCGCCGCGTAGTACAGGCCCAGACCCTCGAACCGATCGGCGTTTTCGGCCGGGAGGCGACGGTAGTCGGCGCCTGGGGCCAGGACCACGGATCGGCCCCGGACCCGCTGGCCGTCCGCAAGACCGATCTCGCGAAATCCCTCTGCCTCTGGCTCCGAGACGTGGGACGCCTCGTGGACGCTGGAGATCACGGCGCCGAACTTGCGCGCCTGGAGCGTCGCGCGTCGCGCGAGATCCGCGCCTGTGAGGCCCGTGGGGAAGCCAAGGTAGTTCTCGATACGCGCGCTGGTGCCCGCCTGGCCGCCCGGCGCGAAGCGTTCGAGCACCAGCGTGCTGAGGCCCTCGGAGGAGGCGTAGACAGCCGCTGCCAGCCCGGCCGGGCCGCCACCGATGATGACGACGTCGAAGCTCTGGCCGTCGACCGTGGCTCGCAGGCCCAGCTCATCGGCGACGGACGTCACCGTGGCCTGCCGAATGACGCTGTCGGATCGGACCAGGACGGGGCACTCCGCTTCGCGGATGCCAAAGTTCTTCAGCAACGTCCGGCTGTCGGTGTCGGTCTTCAGGTCGTGCCAGGTGAACGGAACGAGGTTGCGCTCCAGCAGCTCCCTGACGGCGAACGCCTCACCCGACCATCGCGAGCCGATCAATCGTTGCTGACCAAGGCCGCGGCCCTGGAGCCACTCCCGGCGCGTTGTCATGGTGCGCAGGAGCAGGTCGCCGAGCCCAGCCGCCGTGGCAACCACGCGCCGCACGTCCTCCGGGGGAAGGGCAACGAGCGTCGTCGGCTCGGCCGCGAACCCTGCGGCGAGCGTGGGCTCGCCCGTGAACATGGAGAGATCGGCGATGAAGGTCCCCACCCTGCATTGAGTGAAGTACCGGTCACCCTCCGGAGCCTGGTCGATGATGTCCACGGCTCCGCTCTGGACGACGTAGAGCGGAGTCTCACGCTGGCCGTGCGCAAACACTTCGTCGCCGCGTGCGAACGACATCTGGGAGCCGATCTCCGCCAGGTACTCGACCTGAGAAGCCGTGAGTCGAGGGAAGAGGATCGGATCGTCGGGATCGAGGAAGTCCTCGACCGGAGTCGGCGCGTAGTCGCTCGTCATCTGTCGAGCCAGACTAGAGGCTGACCGGCGGCCGCCGGTCGTGCGGATCAAGCACGAAGTGTTCCCCGCTTACCGTCAGTCGCTAGCGCCCGTCTCCGTCGCAGGCTTCGAGGGCGCGATGCGAAGGGCCCTTCGCACCCGGTCCGGCAGGTACCAGTTCCACTCCCCGAGGAGCTTCATCAGCGCCGGGACCAGCACCGCGCGGACCACCGTGGCGTCGAGGAAGATCGCGACCGAGAGCCCGAGGCCGAACTGCTGCAGGCCCACGAACGAGCCGGCGGTGAAGCCGGAGAACGCAGCGATCATGATGATCGCCGCCGCGGTGATGATCCTGCCGGTCATCTCCAGCCCGTGCGCCACCGCTCGCTCGTTGTCGTGATGGGCGTCCCACTCCTCGCGCATTCGCGACAGCAGGAAGACCTCGTAGTCCATCGAGAGCCCGAAGAGCATCGCGAAGAGGAAGATCGGGATCCACGCCTCCACCTGGGGAAGCCCCTCGAGTCCGATGACCGAGTGGACTCCCTTCTCGAAGACCAACACGAGCACCCCATACGTCGCGCTCACCGACAGGATGTTCATGACCACGGCCTTCACCGGGAGGAAGATCGAGCGGAAGGCGCGCAGCAGGAGGAGATAGGAGAGCGCGAGGACCGCCAGCACCAGCCATGGGAAGGCGCCGTACGCGCGGTCGATGAAGTCGACGCCGAACGCCGGGGCACCGGTCAACAGCACGGTCGTCCCACTTGGGAAGTGGGCCTGCGGGATGTAATTGTCGCGGATCCGGTGCACCAGGTCCATGGCCTGGCTCGTTCCGGCATCGTTGCGCCCCGCGGCGCGGATCTGGATCACCTGGTTGTCCCGGTCGATCAGGTGCGCCCTCTGGGCGGCGGCCAGGCCCTGACTGCCCCCTCCCAGCAGGATCGGCGCCTGGATGGTGCGCGGATCGATCTGCGGGTCGGCGCGGAGCTGGCCCACGAGCCGCCGCTCGGCAGCAACGACGGCCGGCGCGGTGGCACCGTCCGGCTGATTCGTGTCGATCGCGACCTGATTCGGAGCCAGTGCACCGGGGCCCAGCGTCCGTTCTAGGATCGCGAGCCCCTGGGTCGCTTCCGTCGTCGTCGGCGTTCCGCGGTTGTCTCCGCCCGTCAGATGGAGCTGGAACGCCGGGATCGCGAGCGCGATCAACACGCCGGCGGCCCGACCGCGTACGGGATCGGGTGCCGCATGATCGAGTGGGACAGCCGGGTCCAGAACCCGGGGCGACCCTCGGCGCGGGCGTCCAGGATCCGGCGCGGTATCACGCGCAGCCGGTTGATCTTTCGCCCCAGAACCGCGAGCAGGGCGGGAAGGAACGTGGCCGAGGCCGCAATCGAGAACAGCGGCACGAGCAACCCGCCCACGCCCATCGACCGCATGAACGGCAGCGGCATGAACACGAGCAACGCGAGGCCGATCGCGACGGTGGCGCCCGAGAAGAGCGTCGCGCGGCCGGCCGTCTTCATCGTCGTCACCAGCGCCTCTTCCACGGACTCGGTGTGAGCCAACTCCTCCCGGAAGCGGAACACGACCAGCATCGAGTAGTCGATCGCGATCGCGAAGCCGATCAGCGTGACGATGTTCGTCACGTAGATCGCCATGTCCATGAAGTGGGCCACGATCCACACGGCGCCGAGCGTCGCCGGGATCGTCACCAGCGCGAACGCGAACGGGACGCCGATCGCGACCAGCGTCCCGAACATGAACGCGAGGACGATCAGCGCGATCGGGATCGCGATCGACTCACCGCGGGCGAGGTCGTCGTTATAGATCTTCTGCGTGTCGTGGTTGATCGCCGGATAGCCCGACAGGTAGGTCGTCACGCCGGGGATCTGCGGCGTGGCCTCCCGGACATCGGTGGTCTTGTCGGCCGCGTCGGCGTTCTCGAGTGGCGTGGAGATCTGGACGTACGCCGTCGTGCGCGAGGCCGGAAGGACGGGGCCCGGATGCGCACCCTGGATGGGTGTGGAGGCCTTGGCGGCGGCGGCGGCCGCCTCGCGACGAAATGCCGGGCTGTTCGCGACCGGCCTGTCGGCCTGGAAGATGAGCGTGAATGATCCGTCGCCGCGCTCGTTGAAGCGATCCTGCAGGAGATCGAGACCTCGTTCGGCATCCGAGCCCGGGACGCTGAAGCGATTGGACAAGAGCTTGCCGACGTTGCCGGCGCCGAAACCGCCCAGGACCAGCAGGACGAGCCAGGCGGCGATGATCTTCTTGCGATTCCTGATTACGCGCCGCGTCCAGGACTCCATCGAAGTCCTCCTCGGATTCAGTCAACTTACGCGCCCCGCCGTAGCCGGATGTTAAGGGGATGTCGAGCCCGGCCGGAGGAAGACCCACCCGTTTTAACCGCCCGCCTGGTCGGCGAGGCGGACCCGCTAACCCTTCAACGGCTGTGCTCCCCAGCGGCCATTGAGGACTTGACCGCCTCAGAGAGGGTCAAGCCTTCAATCGCTCGCGCGAGGCGACCCGATTGAAGGGTTGGCGGCATCACCGACCCGGTTACGATCGCTCCATGCCGAAGCACATCGTCAAGCCCCCGAAGCACACCTGCCCCCATTGCGGCCAGGGTGGCCAGAGCCTGTTCCGCAAGTGCCCCAAGTGCGGCCGCCGCTACCTGGGCAGCAAACCGATCGGCGCCGTGCATTGAGGACGGACCGGCGTTAGAGCGCCGAAAGTGGAGTTGGTCAGGCCAGGCCTGACTAACTCACCGCTCGAGCGATAGATGTGGCCTCAGTCCTCGCATGACTGATTCGCCTCTCGACCGCTAGCCCGTCCGCGTCAGCCCTCGCAGGGGACCCCGGTGCCCATTGCTCATCCGCCTCGCTCGGCCATCAGCAGCTCGGCGATCCGCAGGTCCAGCGGCGTCGTCACCTTGAGGTTCGCGGGCGGCGAGGGGTGGATCAGGACCTGGCCGCCCGACTCCTCCACCAGCATCGCCTCATCAGTCGCGGCAGAGATTCGCTGCTGGTCGGTGTCCAGCGCGTGTCGCAGCGCGTCCGTCCGGAAGACCTGCGGGGTCTGTGCCGCCCACAGGTGCTCACGGCTGACCGTCTGCGCGACCGTCGGGTCGCGCAGCGGGAGGTCACCCCTCGATGGGCGCGGCTCGCGGGCGCGCTTGACCGTATCGGTGAGCGGTGCCGCCGCGATGACCGCCGCGGCGTCGGGCCGGTCGAGGAGCTTTGCGACGAGCTCGTCGATGAGCTCGGCCGTGACGAGCGGGCGCGCCGCATCGTGGACCGCGACGAGCTCCGTCGCCACCCGTTCGAGACCCGCGGCGACCGACTCGGACCTGGACGCGCCACCGGCGACCGCGACGGTTCCATCCCGGACGGCGCCCTCGTGACCGGCTGGCACCGCGACGATGATGGGCCCGACCAGGTCCGCGCGCTCGAACGCGTCGAGCGACCACGCGAGGAGCGGCCGGCCGCCGAGATCCGCGAAGGCCTTCGGGCCGCCGGCCCCCAGCCTCTCGCCGGAGCCGGCGGCCGCGATGACCGCTGATGCCGCTGGACCCTCAGGCAGACGCCTTGGCGCCGAAGCGCTCCTCCAGCAGCTCGTCCAGGTACGCCTCGGCCCCGTCCTCGTCCTTACCGAGGGCGTACATGAACTCCGAGGCGAGGATCTTCTTCGCCCGCGTGTACATCTGCTTCTCCCCGGTGGAGAGGCCCTTCTCCCATTCGCGAATCGCGAGGTTTCGCACGACCTCCGCGAGCTCGAAGACGTCGCCCGTCTTGATCTTCTCGCGGTTGTACTTGAACCGGCGGTTCCAGTTCTTCGGCATGTCCGAGACCTCGCCGGTCAGCACCTCGATCACCTTGTCGACCTCTTCACCCGCGATCACCCGTCGCAGTCCCGCTCGATGAGCGTTCTCGCAGGGCACCATGACCGTCATGTCGTTGTGCAGGATCTTGATGGTCAGGTAGTCCCGCTTCTCCCCTAGGAGATCCTTGGTCTCCTTCATCAGCACAACACCGGCCCCGTGGTGCGGATAGACGACGTTGTCGCCCTCCTCGTAGGTGCACTCGACGGGGCCGAGCTCGTCCTCGATGTCGATTGCGTCATCCGCGGTAGCTAGCTCTGGAATGTCGTCCTCCTTCGTTGGGACGGCCGCGAGGCGGTCCGTCGGGTTCATGGATATCGATCGACGATGTCGATCTCCTGCAGGCTGCGAAGTCCTTCGCGGAGCTCCCGCGCGCGAACCGGCCCGACCCCGTCGACGGAAGCGAGCTCATCCTCGGTCGCGTTGACGATCGCGTCGAGATCGCCGAAGCGGTGCACGATCTTCTGCGCGACCAGCCGCGGAAGCCTGGGAATCCGCGACAGCGCCCGGTACCCGCGCGGTGCGACCGTGAGGTCGACCGTGCTCGTCTTGCGCTCATAGCCCAAGAGCTCGGCCAGGCGGCCGAAGTCCAGGAGCTCCTGATGCGGAAGGGCGGCCAGCTCGTACAGGATGCGGTCCACCTGCTCATCGGTGTCGATGGCGCTGTAGTCGCGAACGAGCGCGGCCCGCTCCCCAACCACGCCGACGACGGTCTCCTCGAGCTGCATCTCTATGAGCCGCCCCTCGGTTCCCAGCTCGATGATGTAGCGCTCGGTCTCCGCGGCCATTCGCGTGACGAGCTCCGCTCGCTGAAGCGTCGACAGGACGTCGTGGAGCGTGCAGCCGCCCAGAAGCTCCAGCCCTGTCAGCCGCGCCGCGACCTGGTCGAGCCGGGCTCGGTACTTCTCGAGCGTCGCGATCCCCTGGTTTGCCTTCGACAGGACCTGCGGGATGTCCTGGAGGATGTACTTCATCCCCTCGACGTACAGCGAGACGACATCTCGACGCTGGGAGATGGCGATCACCAGCGCCTTGGTCTGCTTGGAGACCCGTTCCGCCGTGCGGTGGCGGGTGCCCGTCTCCATCGAGAGGATCGTGGGGTCCGGCATGAGCTGGACGTTCGCCCAGTGGATCCGCTCCCCCGCGGGGTCGAGAACGATCGCGCCGTCCATCTTCGCGACCTGGTAGAGCAGCGCCGGCGTGTAATCGATGTCCAGCTTGATCCCCCCGCTGAAGAGGAACGACGCCTCGTCGGGCTCCGCGATCAGGATCAGGCCGCCGGTCCGGGCGTGGATGATGCTGTCGATGCCCTCGCGCAGCGGCGTACCCGGCGCCACCATGTCGAGTGCCTGCAGCAGTCGAGGGTTGAGACGAGCCTCGAGTTCATGCAGCCCGTCACCGACATGAGACGCCATCGCGATCCATGATGGCAAAAACCCCTAAATCCGCGCCGGCAGGCGAATTCCGTGTGGACAGGTCGGATTGCCGCTTGTCAAGCAGCGCGGGCCGCGGGGCGCGGCCCTGCGGCGGTGGCGCGCAGCGCGGAACGCAGGGTTCGGTGGGGCGCCAGGCCCTGTGACGCCTCCCCCGCCTCGGGTCCGATGACCCGGCCGAGCCCGAACTTGATCGCCTCGGCGACCCGTCGCTCGGGATGGGCCACGAACCGGAGCTCGCCGGTCAGACCGACCTCCCCGAAACATGCGAGCGGGCGCCCCTGGGTGCCGGCGAGGGTTTGACCGCGGTGCGCCGACGCGAGCGCAAGCGCCACCGCCAGGTCGGCTCCCGGCTCGTCCACCCGGACCCCGCCGGCCACGTTCACGAAGACATCGGCCGCGGCGAGCGATGGCCCGCCATGCCGGGCAAGCACCGCGATCACCATCGCGAGACGGTTGCGATCGATGCCGGTCGCCACGCGCCGCGGCGGCACGATCTCGGTCGGCGCCACGAGTGCCTGTACCTCGACGAGCAACGGCCGGGTTCCCTCCATGGCACAGAGGACGCACGACCCGGGCGCGTCCGACGCCTCGCCGACGAACCGCGCCGACGGGTCGGCCACCTCCACGAGCCCCCCTGACCGCATCTCGAACACGCCCACCTCGCTGGTCGCGCCGAAGCGGTTCTTCAGCGCGCGGAGCGTGCGAAAGCTGCGTTCGCGCTCGCCTTCGAACAGGAGCACGCAGTCCACCAGATGCTCGAGCACCCGCGGGCCGGCGACGCTCCCGTCCTTGGTCACGTGGCCAACGAGGATGACCGCGGTGCCGATCCGCTTCCCCACCTCGGTGATCTGCCCGGCGGCCTCGCGCACCTGACCGACGGAGCCGGGAGCCCCGGTCATGCCCTCAGTGTGGAGCGTCTGGACCGAATCGATCACGCAGACGGCGGGGCGCTCCGCCTCCAGCGCAGCCAGGACCGCTTCGACTGAGGTCTCCGCCAGCACCGGCACGGCCAGCGACGCATCGCCGAGCCGCTCAGCCCGCAGCCGGACCTGTGCCGCGGACTCCTCCCCGGAGAGATAGAGCACCTTGCCGCCCGCGTCCGCGAGGTTACCCAGCGCCATTCCGGTCAGCGTCGACTTCCCGATGCCGGGCGAGCCGCCGAGCAGGACGACCGAGCCAGGCACAACGCCCCCGCCCAGCACGCGATCCAGCTCTGAGATCCCGGTCAGGAATCGGCCCACGTCCGGCGCCCGCACGTCGCGCAGCGGCACCGGCTTCGGCGCCGGCTCGGCGCCACAAGCCGCGGCGCGAGCGCTCCCGCCCCTGCGCGGCTTCGCGGACCGCTTGGCCTCGACGAGGGTGTTCCACTCGCCGCAGCCCGGGCAGCGGCCGGTCCACGCCAGCGCGGAGTGCCCGCACTCCTGGCAGACGAAATGAGAGCCCGTGGACATGGTTCGGTGAGATTAGGAACCCCATCCGACGCCATCGCGCCCCTCGAAGGATCCACTCCCTTTGACGGTGTTGGGGCTATAGCCCCGTCAACCCCGTCGATGCGGGCCGGGACGGGGTCAGATGCCGTAGATGTCGGCCGCCAGTGCTCGGAGCTGGCCCACGTACGGCTGGACGTCGAGCGGGCCGCGGATCACGCGCTCGATCAACTCCTTCGGCATGAACTTGTTTCCGTGGCGGTGGAGATTCTCCCGCAGCCAATCGCGAAGCCCTGCCAGCTCGCCGCGCCGGATCCCGTCGTCCAAGCCGGGCAGCTCGGAGGCGACCCGCTGCCACAGCTGGCCGGCGATCACGTTGCCGAGCGCGTAGGTCGGGAAGTACCCGAACACGCCACCGGCCCAGTGCACGTCCTGGAGCACGCCGTGGGCATCGTCGGGTACCTCGATCCCGAGGTAATCGCGCATGCGGGCGTTCCAGGCGTCAGGCAGCTCGCGCAGCTCGACCCGGCCACCGAAGATGTCGAGCTCGAGCTCGAAGCGCAGGATGATGTGGAGGTTGTATGTGACCTGGTCGGCCTCGACCCGGATCAGCGAGGGCTCAACCTTGTTCGCTGCGCGGTAGATCGTCTCGACGTCCGCCGCACCGAGCCGATCGGGAAACAGCTCCCTGAGCCGCGGCGTGACGTGCTCCAGATACGGCCGGCCCCTCCCCACCCAGTTCTCCCAGAGGCGGCTTTGGGACTCATGGAAGCCGAGAGACGAGGGGCTCGCGAGCGGGGAGCGCCATAGCGGGCGCGGCACCCCGTTCTCGTACATTGCGTGCCCGGCCTCGTGCAGCACCGACCAGACGGCCGTGCCCAGGTAATCGGGATCGAATCGGGTCGTGATGCGGAGGTCCGCCGGGCTGATGGCGGCCGCGAACGGGTGGACCGTCGCGTCCAGGCGCCAGGCATCCGCCTGGATGGGCAGATCGGCGATGAGCTCGCGCGCGAGCGCTTCCTGGGATTCCAGGGGAAAGCCCCCGTACAGAGAGGAGGCATCGACGGTGACCCCGCTCTGGGCGATCGCCGCCAGGAGCGGCACGATGCCGTCGCGAAGGTCGCCCAGGACCGTCGAGATCTCGGCCGTGGTCATCCCAGGCTCGAAGTCATCGAGCAGTGGGTCGTACTCGTGCTCGAACCCCTCGAAGCCCGCGAAGCAGTCCGCGTAGCGCCGGCGCAGCTCGACGTTTCGCGCCAGGTGAG
Source organism: Solirubrobacterales bacterium (assembly GCA_036265555.1). Taxonomy (GTDB): domain Bacteria; phylum Actinomycetota; class Thermoleophilia; order Solirubrobacterales; family 70-9; genus AC-56. The sequence goes on along the minus strand of DATAOX010000169.1, from coordinate 2,098 downwards.
GCAGGAACGCGGCGAAGTCGGACTCCGCGCGGGCCTGCTCCCAGGCATGCTCCGCCAGCGAGGAGACCCTCGTGATCTCGGCGCGCAGGTCGGCCGGGACCCGCCTGGCCTTCTCCCAACCCCGCCGCGCGACGCGGGTCAGGCTCGCCTCGTCAGAGTCGTACGGCATCGAATCGACCTCGGCGGCCGCGGCGTCGATCAGCCGCCCGAGCTCATCGGAGACCAGCATCTCGTGCCGGATCCGGGTGAGCGTCGCGAGCTGCTCGGCGCGGGGCTCGATCCCCGCGGATGGCATCTGAGTTCGCTCGTCCCACGCCAGCAACGCCCGCGCTCGGCCGAGATCGTTGATCTCCGCGAGGCGCTCGCGCAGCTCGTCGAGGCTCGCTGCCATCAGCGAGGGTTCGGGCGGTGGGCGGGCGGCATCGTGCCGCGGACCCTAGCGGCGGGGAGCGGGGTCAGCGCTCCGGGCGTGCGGAGAACCCTTCGCCGCGAATCGCCTCGAGGATCAGCTCACCGTGCTTCGGCCCGTCGGTCTGCAGCACGAGCTCGATCGCGGTCTCGCGGACGTGGAGCTCGACCCCCTCGCGGATGTGCTCGACGTCCATCACGTTCGCGCCGTGCTCGGCGACGATGCGGAGGAGCGCCGCCAGCGCGCCCGGCCGGTCGGGAACCACGGTCCAGATCACGAGGCGGCGGCCCGCGGCGGTCTCACCAAGCCGGATGCACTCCGCGAGCCGCGACGCGTCGACGTTTCCGCCGGAGATGACGACGCACGTCTCCGCGTTGCGTGCGGGCTCTATCTTGCCGGCCAGGAGTGCGGCCACTCCCACCGCGCCCGCCCCCTCTGCGACCAGCTTCGAGCGCTCCAGCAGCAGGACCATCGCCTGGGCCACCTCGTCGTCGGAGACGGTCAGGATGTCATCCACGTATCGCTCGACCAGGGGCAGCGTGAGCTCACCCGGCCGCTTCACGGCGATGCCGTCGCAGATCGTGCTGACGGACCGCGCGCCGATGGGCCGATGAGCTGCGACAGAGTCGATGTATGGGGAGCAGGCCTCGGCCTGAACGCCGACCACCCGAGCACCTTGGAGCTTCGCCTTGACGGCGATGGCAACACCCGCGGCCAGGCCTCCGCCGCCGAGCGGCACGACCACCAACCGAGTCGCCGGAGCCTGGCGGGCGATCTCCAGTCCGGCGGTCCCCTGGCCGGCGACGATGTCCGGATCGTCGAACGGCGAAATCAGCGTCCCTTCCTCAGTCTCCGCGAACTCCCGCGCGGCCTCCGCCGCCTCGTCGTAGGAGCCGTCGACCAGGTGGACCTCGCCGCCGTAGCCCCGGACTGCGGAGATCTTCGCCAGCGGGGAATCCGATGGCATGAACAGGTCGGAGTGGCTGCCGCGGCGGTCGGCGGCCAGGGCCACGGCCTGGGCGTGGTTGCCGGCGCTCGCCGCCACCATTCCGGCGCGAAGCGCCTCCGGCCCGAGGCCGCTCATCTTGTGGAACACGCCGCGGACCTTGAACGAACCGGTCAGCTGCAGGCACTCCGCCTTCATGACGACGCTCCCGCCGACGCGGCGAGAGAGCTCGCCGGCCGGCAGGACGGGCGTCTCGCGAACCTCGCCGGCGATCAGCGGCTCGGCGCGCTCGACGTCCTCCGCGGTGACCACTCGTTCGGAGCTCTGTGCCCGCGCGGTCATTCACTCAGGGTAGACCCATGCACCTCGAGAGGTGCTGGCTGCGGGGTCCCGGCGACGCTCAGAGGTGAAATCGGCGGTGGTGCTGGTGATGGCGGAGCGTCTCCGCGTCCGCCGTCGCGGGAAGCCGCGGGTCCTCGCCCTTCGTGGGCGCGGAGCGCACATACCGCCACGTGAGCACGGCGCACACGGCGACCATCGTGACGAGGACCCAGCTGGAGCGCGCCAGCGAGGTCGCGAAGCCGTGGGTCGGGAGGAGGTCTTGGAAGACCGCACCGGACACCGCCAGGGCGACGGAGCCGGCGACCACCCGGTTCATGGCGAGCACCCCCGAGGCGATCCCGCTCTTCTCACGGGGCATCGCGGCCATGGCCGCCGTGGACATCGGCGCGTAGACGAATCCC
>DATAOX010000168.1:0-5551 GCA_036265555.1 Solirubrobacterales bacterium | reverse complement strand
GCTCGGCCGCGAGCGTCGCGAACTGCCCCGGGGCCAGCCGCTCCGCGCGCGAGTCCGGCGGCAGCCCGAGCCGTTCGAGCGCGCCGCGCGCGTCCGCGCGCGAGGCCATCCGCGCCAACTCGAGCGAGCTCGCGAGCGGCTTTCGCCGGTGGGCGAAAGCAGCTCGCACCAGCCCAACAACCTCCGAGCCCGGCGCAGGCCCGACGCGCCGCAGCCCCACGAGCGCCGAGTCGACCCGCGGTCGCGGGCGGAACACGGCGCGGTTCACGTTGCGGATGAGCTCGACCTCGCATGAGAGCTGAACGACCACGCTGGGCGACCCATACGAGGGCGACCCCGGGCCTGCGCGCAAGCGGTCGGCGATCTCGCGCTGCACCATCACCGTCCAGCGCCGAAGGCCTGGGAGCTCGGCGATGGTCCGCAACAGCACCGGCGTCGCGACGGAGTACGGCAGGTTCGACGGCATGGTCGTCGGCGGCGGATCGAGCGACGCGAGGCCGATCCGCATCGCATCCCCCCGGACGACGGAGACGTTGCCCGTGCGCTCGACCAGCGCTTCCAGGCCGTCGGCGAGCCGCTCGTCGACCTCGACCACGTGCACGTGCGAGACGCGCTCCGCGATCCGTTCCGTCAGGGCTCCCTCCCCGCCGCCGACCTCGAGCGCCACGTCGCGGGGCTCGAGCTGCGCGTCCCGCACGATCGCCTCCAGCAGGTTCGGGTCGGCGAGGAAGTTCTGCCCCAGTCTCACCACCGGCTGCCTCCTCCGCTGGGCGTCCGGGGGCGGCCGAGTCTCGTGCCTGCCGCGCTCACCATCGGAAGATCCGCGCCGCGTTCGCCTCGACCGTCCGCTCGAGCTCCTCATACGCCGCTCCCCGCTCCCTGGCCACCATCTCCGCAACCTCGACCACGTTCGCGGGCTGGTTCGGCTTGCCCCGAGCCGACTGGGGCGCGAGAAACGGCGAGTCCGTCTCGACCAGGAGCAGCTCGTTGGGAACGGAGCGTGCCGTCTCGCGCAGCTCGTCCGACTTCGGATACGTGACGTTCCCGGCGAACGAGCAGTACCAGCCGTGCTCAATGGCCTCCCCCAACCGATCCGGCGGCACGGAACAGCAGTGGAGGATCACCGTCACCCCGTTCGCTTTCTCCGCGAGCGTCGCGAACACCTCGTCCATCGCGTCGCTGGTGCCCGCCTTGTCGCGGAGGTGGATCACGAGCGGAAGGCCCGTCCGCCGGGCGATCTCGATCTGAGCCGAGAACGCCTCGCGCTGCGCGTCGCGAGGGCTCGAATCACGGTAGTAGTCGAGGCCGGTCTCGCCGATCGCCCGCACCCGCTCGTGCGGCGCAAGCTCCTCGATGTCAGCAACGGCCGCGCCGTCGAACCCCGCCGCGGAGTTCGGATGCCGTCCGACCGCGGCGAACACCCCGTCGTGGGCCTCGGTGGCGGCAATCGCCTCGCGATTGGAGCCCTCGTCCAGGCCTACGGTCAGGATCCGCCGCACACCGACGCGCCGGGCATCGGCCACCAGCTCGCCGTCGGCGGGTGCGCATACACCGAGATGAGCATGCGTATCGACCATCTACTGCGGCGGCAGTCTAGGTGCGGCCCCGTGGGCGCTAGAGGTCTCGCCGTGAGAACGCAAGCGCCGCCCCGCCCGCCACGAGCGCCGTATACGCGAGCGCCCACAGGACGAGAAGCGCCCCCGCTCCCTCGGCACCCCCGAACGGCCCGAGCTGAAGCACGAATCCCGTCAGCCCTGTGGTGTCCGAGATCAGCGCGTGCAGGCCGGCCTGGTAGAGGCCGTCGAACGGGAGCAGCCAGGTCGCGACGCGGCCGATCGCGTGGAGCGAGTCGGAGTTCAGGGCGCGCCCGATCTGGTCCAGAAGCCCGGCGGTGAGGCCGGTACCGAAGACCATGAAGACGGCGATTCCCTGCGCAGTCGCCGACATGAAGACCGATGCCAGGAGGGAGATCGCCGCGATCGTGACCACCGCGAGCGCCAGCCCGAGCGCCGGCCCCACCACGTGGTCGGGGACCCAACCGCCCACCGCGACCGTGATCGCGAGCGCGATCGCGTAGACGACCAGCACGTATGCCGCCGCCACGGCGGCGGCACCGGCGAGGCGCGCGAGCACGATCGTCTGCCTACCGATGGGGCGCACGACGATCGGCTGCAGCAGCCCGGCCTCCGCATCGCCCCGGACCACGCCGAGCGTCAGAAAGATCGCGACCACGGCGCCGAGGAAGAGGGTCGCGAACATCGCGAGGCCCAAAACCGTGGCACCCGTGAACGCCGTCGGGTCGAGGATGTTCTTGTCCGGCGGCGCGAAGCTCTTGACGTCGCGGAACGCGAAGTAGGTGCCGACGCCGTATAGGGCCAGAAACCCAAGCGTGAGCACGAGTACGACGAGGAAGACGCGCCGGCGCAGGCTCTCGCGCAGGGCGTAGGCGACGATGACGAGGACGGCGCCCGCGCCGGTCATCCGGTCGCTCCCCCGACCGCCTCGAGGTACGTCTCCTCCAGAGTGCTCGCGAGCACCCGCGCCCCGTAAATCCGCTCGCCAGCCGCGACCAGCTCGGCGATGATCCGCGGGACGTCCTCGCGCGTCGCGCCCTCATACAGGCGCGTCCCACCGTCGACATCCACCTCGACTCCGCGTGGCCGCGCAAGCTCTGTCGGCCGGCCCTCGGTGACCACGCGCCCCCGGTTCAGGATCGCGACGCGGTCGCACACCCGCTCCACCTCGCTCAGGAGGTGGGAATTCAGCAGCACGGACGTGCCCCGGCTGCGGAGCTCAGCCAGCAGCTCGCGGACGATGCCGCGGCCGGCGGGGTCAAGGGCGCTCGTGGGCTCATCCAGCAACAGGAGCCGCGGCCCACTGACGAGTGCCTGCGCGATCCCGAGCCGCTGCTGCATCCCCTTCGACATCGCCTCGACTCGCGTCGCGGCGGCCGAGGCGAGCCCGACGAGTCCGAGCAGCTCCGCTCGCTCGTCGGCGCCTCCCGGCGATGCGCTGAGACGCTGATGCAGGACCAGGACCTCGTCCGCCGTCATCCAGCGCGGGAATCGGAACAGCTCGGCGAGGTAGCCGATGGTCCGGCGGGCGTCCCGCGACCCCGCGGGGTACCCGCCCACCTCCACGCTCCCCGAGGTGGGCCGCACCAGGCCGCAGGCGATCTTGGTCAGCGTCGACTTGCCGGCGCCGTTCGGGCCCAGCAGGCCCACGAGCTCGCCCTCACCGACGTCCAGGCTCACCCCGGAGAGGGCGGCCGTGGCGCCGTAGTCCTTTGCCACATCGCGGGCGACCAGGGCCATTGCGTCTCGGCCGCGGGTCATGCCGATGCGGCGGCTACGCGGCCGCGGTCTCGATCTTCGGGAACAGGGGTGGCAGCTTCTCGATCGACTGCCCGCCGCCGTCGGAGCCGAAGGCGGTGATCTCGCGGCGATCGACGCCCAGCGCGTCGAGCATCCGGTCTCCCGTCTCCGGCATGTAGGCGGATAGCAGGACCGTCGTGACCCGCAAGCCCTCGGCGAGGTTGTAGAGCACCTGGTCCAGGCGGTTGGCCTCGCCCTCGTCCTTCGCCAGGTCCCAGGGGCGGGTCTCCTCCACGTAGCGGTTCAGCCGCCGCACCCGTTTCCAGATCTCCTCCAGCGCCTGCGTGAGCTCCGCGCGGTCGAGGAGCCCGCACACCGCCGCCTCCAAGCCCGCCAGTCCGCCGGCGCCGCTCACGAGGTCCGGATCCGCGTCCGCCTCCGGGACCCGCCCGTCGCGGAAGCGGTCGATCATCGCGAGGGTCCGACTGGCGAGATTCCCGTACTCGTTGGCGAGCTCGGAGTCGTAGCGGGCCTCGAATCCGGCGGCCGAGACCGACCCGTCCTGGCCGAACGAGACCTCGCGGAAGCAGTAGTAGCGCAGCGCGTCGGCGCCGAAGCGTTCGATCACCTCGAACGGATCGAGGACGTTGCCCAGCGACTTCGACATCTTGTGTCCCTCCATCAGCAGGTAGCCGTGGATGAACATGCCCTTGGGGACCTCGTAGCCGGCGGCCATCAGGAAGGCGGGCCAGTAGACGGCGTGGAACTTCAGGATGTCCTTGCCGATGATGTGGAACGCGGGCCAGAACCGGTCGGTCAGGTCCGCGCCCTCGCGGGCGTAGCTCAGCGCCGTCACGTAGTTGAGGAGGGCGTCGAACCACACGTACATCACCTGCTCCGGGTCCCACGGCAGGCGCACTCCCCAGGTCAGCTTCGGCCGCGATAGCGAAACGTCCTCCAAGCCGCCGCGGATGAACGAGAGCGCCTCGTTGAAGCGGGCCTGCGGTCGCACGAAGTCGGGGCGCTCCGAGTAGAGGCGCTCGAGCTGTTCCTGGAATGCCGACAGCTTGAAGAACCAGTTGTCCTCGCGCTCGCGCTCGAGCGTGATCTTGTGAATGGGACACGTGTGGCCGGGCCCGAGCTCGAGCTCGGTCTTGAAGTCCGCGCAGCGCGGGCAGTACCAGCCCTCGTACGTTCCCTCGTACACGTAGCCGTTGTCGTGGACTAGCTGGACGATCTCCTGGACCTTCGCCTCGTGCTGCGGGTCGCTCGTGCGAATGAAGAAGTCGTTCGAGACGTTGATCTGCGGCAGGAGCTCCTTGAACTTCGGGGCGTTCAGGTCCACGAGCTCGCGCGGCTCGACGCCAAGCTTCTGCGCGGCCTGCGCGACCGGCTCCCCGTGCTCGTCGGTACCGGTGAGGAAGAACACGTCCTCGCCGCGCTGGCGCATGTGCCGCGCGAGGATGTCGGCGGCGATCGTCGAGTACGCGTGGCCGAGGTGGGGCTCCGCGTTCACGTAGTAGATCGGCGTCGTCACGTAGTAGGACACGGTCGGAGCAGAATAGAGAGCGGTGGGTCCGCTTCCCGGAGACCGCCGGGCGGCGCGCGACAATCGACTCGCCGTGTTCGGCCCCGCATCGCTCACCTGGCGCATCAACGGCGAGGCGGTGCTCCTGCTCGGTGGAGGTCGCGCTCTGATCCTCCAGGTCGCGCACCCGGGTGTCGCCGCCGGCGTCGCACGGTTCTCGAATTACCGCGAGGAGCCCTGGAAGCGCCTCTACCGGACGCTCGACACGACGCTCAAGATCGCGTTCGGGGACCGTGGGACGTCAGCCGCCGCGTCCGCGCGGCTGCGCCGCGTCCACGAGCGAGTGACCGGCACGGACGATCGCGGCGAGCCGTATGCAGCCCTCGACCCCGAGCTCCTGCTCTGGGTGCACGCGACCCTGATCGAGACCTCGCTCACCGTCTATGAGCGCTACGTCAAGCCATTGACGGGATGGGAGCTCGAGTCCTACTACGCGGAGATGAAGGCGCTCGGGGAGGCGTACGCGATCCCGCGCGAGGCGCTGCCACCCGACTACGCGGCGTTCCGACGCTACTGGGACTCGATGCTCGCGGATGGGCTGCGGGTGACCGACACCACCCGCGACGTCGCCGACGCGGTCATACGGCCCAACCTGATGCCGCTCGCCTGGCCCGCGCTGGAGCTCGTCCGCCTGGTCACGGTCGGCACT
>DATAOX010000167.1:0-4895 GCA_036265555.1 Solirubrobacterales bacterium | reverse complement strand
AGCCCGACCTGGGCGTAGCGCTCGCCGGCGACGTGCCCTTGCTCGACGAGCCTGTACATCGGGGTTCCGTGCGAGCGTTCGACCCCCCAGAGCTCGCGACCGGTGTCGGTATGGGCGTCGAAGTGGATCAGCCCGAGCGGGCCGTGGCGCCGGGCGCAGGCGCGGATGTCGGGCTCGGCAATCGAGTGGTCCCCGCCGAGTACGAGCGGGATCGCCCCAGCGTCGACGACATCGCCGACGATGCGCTCGATCGCAGCGTGTGAGGCGACCGGGTCGGCCGGGATCACCGCCGCGTCGCCGAAGTCCACCACTCGCAACACCTCGAACGGATCGACCCCGGCGTCGAGGTGCACCCCGCCGAAGCCGTCGCTCGCGACCCGGATCGCCCGCGGGCCGAATCGCGACCCGGGAGCGTCTGTGACGAGCTCGTCGAGGGGCGCGCCGACGATGGCAACGTCGACCCCAGTTAGGTCATCGACCGACTCGGTGTAGGGACGGGCCCCAAACGACTGCAGGCCGGCGTAGTCGGGACGTCCGTGAGGTTTCCAGCGCTCGTGCGGGTCGATTGTCGCCATCACGCGCCAGCATGCCCGATCGCGCCCACCGAGGGCATGGCGACTTGACGACAATCGGTATCGATCGCCCCCTCGCAGGCATCAGACGCCGCTCCCCCTTCGCGTGAAAGCGATCGCTTCTGCTTTTCGCGCAAAGCAGAAGCGGGGCTACTCTCGCAGCCCGGCGGCTGGCTATGCCCGCCCGGGCCACGACCGCGCGAGCGGCTTGGGCTCGGTCCAGCTCGACGAGGTGGCCGATAGAGTGGCGACGAGAGGCTGATGCTTGTCCGTGCCTCGATCGGGCCGTTCCCCCGGGTCCGCCGCGGGACCACCGTGTTGGTGGCCCTCGCACTCGCTTGCTTGGCGTTGGCGGCGCGAAGCGACGCCTTCGTCTACTGGGGGAACCACGACGGCGACACGATCGCCCGGGCGCGCGTCGACGGCTCGCACGTCAAGGAGCGCTTCATCACCGGCGCCAGCGGTCCCGTCGGCGTGGCGGTCACCGACACCCACGTCTACTGGGTGAACTTCGACAGTCGGACCGTTGGACGAGCGCGGCTCGACGGCTCGCACGTCCGCCAGCGGTTCATCACCAGCCCCGACGTCATCCGGGGGGTGGCGGTCGTCGGCAACCACATCTACTGGACGGTCCCGTTCGCGAACCGGATCGGGCGCGCGCGCCTCGACGGCTCGCAGGTCCGGCCGAGGTTCATCGCCGGCCTCAACGGCCCGGCCGACCTGGCGGTCGACGGCGCGCACGTGTATTGGACCAACAGCGGGCCGATGCTCGATGGCACGACGATCGGGCGCGCAAAGCTGGACGGCACCCACGCCGACCAGGCCTTCATCGCCAGCGGCAGCGGCCCCGTCGGACTGGCGGTCGACGACACCCACGTCTACTGGACCAATCCCGGCACAAACCGAGTCGGACGCGCGCGCATCGACGGCTCGCATGTCCGCCGGCAATTCATTACCGGAGCCGGCGCCCCGGTTCAGGTTGCGGTCGATAGGGCGCGAATCTTCTGGACGAACAACGCGTTCAATGCGGTCGGGCGCGCTCGCATCGACGGCTCGCACATCCGCCAACGGTTCATCACCGGCGCCAGCGGCCCCAGCGGGATGGCAATCGACCCCCGCTAGCCGGATCGTGACCTCTGCTTTCGCGTGAAAGCGACGAGCGAGGGTTCGGTGGACCACGGCCAGTGGCGCCGCCCGCTCTCCTCCCGGTCGTGGGTGTGGTCCTGGCCTCGAGGGGTACGGCTTCTTGGGCTGGAGCGTCGCGGCCGGCGGCGTCGTCCCCATCGCCTTCGCCTACTGCTCGTGGTCACGCGAACGCGATCCTGAGCGCCGCCCTATACCGGTTCGGGCAAGGAGAGGCGCTGCCGCGGCCTGACTCGCCGACTGGCGCCCTCACCTGTGAAGGACCCCCGCATTCGGCGCATTGCCGGCGCAATGAAGGAGCGGCCTTGCAGGCTCTTTGGTCTACTCAGCGGAGGGGGAGGGATTCGAACCCTCGATGGACCAAAACGGCCCATAACGGTTTTCGAGACCGCCGCATTCAACCACTCTGCCACCCCTCCAGACGGCAGCGAGAAGGCTAGCGGTCGGTCACTTGGTGTCGGTCGCCTGGTAGAGCCGACTTCAGGTGCGACGGCCGCGCCATCCGCCCGAGACTCGCGGCCAGATCAGCAGCACGAGGCCGACCAGGATGCACACGATCCCAAGGGCGTAGTTGACGAGGATCGCGAGCACGATCCCGATGATGATGAGCAGTAGCGGTAGCTCCATGGGCGCCTCGTACCCCGGCCCGTCAACGAAGAAACAGCCCGCGTAAGTGGCCGAGCGGTCATTTCCCGCGCTGGGCACGAATATTGCACCGTTGGATGCACGTTGGGGAGGCGTGTGCGTTTGGCGAGGTGGCGTCAGAAGCGAAAGTCGACGCCGAGGAGGAGCAGCGGCCACAGGATCACGGCCAACACCATCTCGGCGACCAGCTTGGCGGTGTCGAGGCTCTCGAAGTAGTTGTGGTCGGAGGCAACGATGACGCCGATCGCGAGGTAGATGATCGTGACGATGCTGGGGCCTCGGTACCTCATGGCCCCGTCCCTACCCCCGCCCCGGGGGACAAAACTCGCTCGTAGGTCCGGTTCGCCCGGGGGCCCCCGGCTAGGGGGCGATCGCGTAGCGGAGGATGTCCACGACCTGGTCCGGCGACCGCGCGACCGCCATCGCGGCGCGGTCGACCTCCTTCAGGGCGTGGGTCAGCTCGTCGTCGTGAAGGGTGATGACCGGCTTGCCGAGCGCGGCGGCGTAGCCGGCCTCGAACGCGGCGTTCCACTGCCGATACTTGTCGCCGAACCGCACGACGACCACGTCGGCCCTGCGCAGCAGCGTCTGCGTGCGAACGGCGTTGACGCCGGCGCCCTTGTGGTCGCGCCAGAACTGCTCATCCTCCTCGCCGAGGATGCTCACGCCGACGTCGTCAGAGGCCCCGTGATCGGTGACCGGCGCGAGCAGTGTCACCGGCAGACCGGCATCACGGACTCCGTCCGCGATTCGCTCGCGCCAGTCGGAGTGGATCTCCCCCGACAGATAGACGTTCCATGTTCCGTCGCCGTTCGTCACTCGTTCGCGCCCTTGATGCCTCCGGTTGGATGTAGATCTTCACACGCTGCTCGCCCATCTGTCGGAGCTGCCGCCCACCTGCGCATAGAATCGCGCCACGGTGGGCGAGCCCGTCAAGTACCTCCTACCCGAGAGCGAGATCCCGACGCACTGGGTGAACCTCCTCCCCGACCTTCCGGGCACGCCCGCGCCGCCGCTTCATCCGGCGACCCAGGAGCCGCTCGGCCCCGGCGATCTCGCCCCGATCTTCCCGATGGGCCTGATCGAGCAGGAGGTCTCGGCCGAACCCGACGTGGGGATCCCCGACGAGGTCCGCGAGGTCTACAGGCTCTGGCGCCCCACCCCGCTCTACCGGGCGCGGCGCCTGGAGCGCGAGCTCGGGACGCGGGCCCACATCTACTACAAGTACGAGGGCGTCTCCCCCGCCGGCTCGCACAAGCCGAACACGGCCGTCGCGCAGGCCTACTACAACATGCGCGAGGACGTTCGCAAGCTCGCCACCGAGACCGGCGCGGGCCAGTGGGGCTCGGCGCTCGCGCTGGCGTGCGGGCTGTTCGGGCTCGAGTGCGAGGTGTTCATGGTCGGCGTGAGCTATGACCAAAAGCCCTACCGGCGGGCGATGATGGAGACCTGGGGCGCCACGGTCCACCGCAGTCCCTCCGACCTCACCGACGCGGGCCGCGCCCAGGCGGAGCACGAGACGGGGAGTCTCGGCATCGCGATCTCGGAGGCCGTCGAGACGGCCGCGAAGTCAGGCGACACCAACTACTCCCTTGGCTCAGTGCTGAACCACGTTCTGCTGCACCAGACGGTGATCGGGCAGGAGGCGATCGCCCAGATGGAGCAGGCGGGCGAGTACCCCGACCTCGTCGTCGGGTGCGTCGGCGGCGGATCGAACTTCGCGGGGCTCGCGTATCCGCTCATCCGGAAGCGGCTCCGCGAAGAGCGCAACACGCGCTTCGTCGCCGCCGAGCCGGCAGCCTGCCCGACGCTGACCCGCGGCGCGTACCGCTACGACTTCGGCGACACCGTCGGGCTGACGCCGATGATGCCGATGTACACCCTGGGACACGACTTCGTCCCGCCGCCGGTCCACGCCGGTGGACTCCGATATCACGGCGACGCGCCAAGCCTGTGCGGGTTGGTCAGGGAGGGCATCGTCGAGGCCCGAGCCGTCCCGCAGACCACCGCGTTCGAAGCTGCCGTTCGCTTCGCACTGACGGAGGGCATCATCCCCGCGCCCGAGGCCGCCCACGCGCTTCGCGTCGTGTTCGACGAGGCGGAGGCAGCGCGCGAGGCCGATGAGGACCGGGTGATCCTGTTCAACCTCTCGGGTCACGGGCACTTCGACATGGCCGCCTACGACGCCTACCACGACGGCGCCCTGGAGGACCTGGAGTTCTCCGAAGCGGAGATGGAGGCGGCGCTGGACCGCTTGCCCGAGGCGCCGGCGCTGGCCTGAGCACTGCCTTCAGCGCCCGCCCGCCGACGCTATCGTCATGGCCGCTCGGAGAGGTGACCGAGCGGCTTAAGGTGCGCGACTGGAAATCGCGTGGGCGGGTCAAACCGCCTCGTGGGTTCGAATCCCACCCTCTCCGCTCTCCGCTCTACCTCGCACATGCCCGCAACGCGTCGCAGACGCGCGACCCAATGACGCTTGGCGACGCTCGTCCCCCTTCACGACCTTCCCCTCCCGCGAGATACTGCGTAGGCGAT
>DATAOX010000166.1:0-12970 GCA_036265555.1 Solirubrobacterales bacterium | reverse complement strand
AGATAGGGATGCGCCGCGTCGAGCCAGCCGGGCGTGGGGTGGATGACGACGGTGATCCCGCCCGGCACCTCCTCGAACCGCTCCTCGAGGCGTAGGCGGAGGTCCTCCAGGGCGTCGAGCGTTCGCTGCGCGTAGTCCGTGTCCTCGGCCTCATGCCGAGCGATGAAGCTCAGTGACTCCGTCTCGATCCACGGCATCCCTCGACGAGATTAGATGATGGACGCCGAGAGGCCCCGGGGTGGAATCGCGGAAATTGCGGCTTCACCGTCGACCGACGGCTGAACCGCCGCGCGGGGCGTGGCGGTCCGTCGGTGCGAGGGGAGCCTCCTCCGGTCTCCTCGCCGGCGGCGACTCTAGACGTCGGCGCCAGGGTCTGCGCGGGTTCCCTCCTACCGGAGATACTGATGCCGTGAAGGCGATCGTGATGCGAGCGCACGGTGGTCCCGACGTCCTCGGGCTGGAGGAGGTACCCAAACCGGAGCCGGCCCCGACCGAGGTGCTGGTTCGCGTGGCGGTCGCCGGGGTCAATCCCGTCGACTGGAAGGTTCGCGAGGAGCCCTGGCTGCCCGACCTGATGGGGGAGCCGCCATTCATTCTGGGCTGGGACGTGGCCGGCACCGTGGAGGCAGTCGGATACGGAGTGACCCGTTTCGCAGCCGGGGACTCGGTCTTCGGCATGCCGTGGTTCCCGCGCCTCGCTCGCGCCTACGCCGAATACGTGGCCGCGCCCTCGCGCCACTTCGCCCGTATCCCCGAGGCGCTGGACCCGGAGGCGGCCGGCGGCCTGCCCCTTGCGGGTCTCACGGCCTGGCAGGCCCTGGTCGACACCGCGGGAGTGAGGAAGGGCACTCGAGTCCTGGTCCACGCGGCGGCGGGCGGGGTCGGCCATCTGGCCGTGCAGGTCGCGAAGGCTCGCGGCGCCGAGGTGATCGGCACCGCCCGCGCCGAGAAGCACGCCTTCCTCCGCGATCTCGGGGTCGACGAGCCGATCGACTACACGGCCCGCCCATTCGAGGAAGCCGCGTCGGAGGTGGACGTCGTCCTGGATCTGGTCGGCGGCGACGACCACGGCCTACGCTCTCTCCAGACGCTTCGGGAGGACGGACTGTTGATCGCGATCCCGGCGGGCGTCAGCGACAGGGTCGCCGCGGCAGCCGAGGGGCAGTCGAAACGAGCCACCGGCCTCCTGGTCGAGCCCGATTCCGCCGGCCTCGAATCGCTCGCCGCGCTGGCCGACGAGGGGCGGCTCAGGGTCGTGGTCGAGCAGAGCTTCCCGCTCGCGCAGGCCGCCGAGGCGCACCGGCGGCTACAGCATGGGCGGGCGAGCGGCAAGGTCGTCCTCACCGTCTAGTCGCGTCGAATGCCCTCCATGTCCCCGCCCTCCTCCTCCGCGCGTGCGCGCTCGTAATCGAGCTCGGTCCTGATCCCCAACTCCGAGAGCGAATCTCGGGCCTCGTCGATGCTCTCGCTGCCGGCGACCGCTCGGGCCAGCGGGAGCTCATCGATGGCGGCTACCGCGTCGAAGAGGAACGCGAGGGCACCCACCGGGCCGAGCTCCACCTGGCGCCGCCCGCCGCGGATCGGGACGACGCCCGTCTCGCCGCGGGCGCAGCGAGCGACCTGGAGGCTCGCCTCGGTGGGCACGCGATCGGCGGCGCGCTCGAGCTCCCGGGCGATCGCCGGCGAGATGCCCCAGGTGCCGATCCAGGCGCCGGCCCGTCCGAGGGCCGCGACCCGGTCCAGGACCTGAGTCGGCGTCAACTCGCCGTCGCAGCCGGCGCCGATCACTCCCAGCAACGTGCCCTTGGCCCGGGCGGCGTCGAGCATCGCCGCCAGCATCACCGCATCGCACAGCGGGCTGGCGAGACCCTCCTCGTCTCCCCGCCCCAGGACATCGCCGCCGACGTCCACGCCCACCAGGAGGTCGCAATCCAGCTCGTCCATCGCCGCGGCGATGCCTCGTGCCGCACCGGCCGCGCCGCGGGTGACGTCGATCAGGACGGTGCGCGCCCCCAGGTGACGGGCGACGCCGGCCTCGGCGAACGCGATGCCGTCGTCGGTTGTCGTCCCGGCGTCGGCCAGCATCACCGCGCCCCCGTCCAGGCGCTCCGCGTTCCGGATCTCCTCGACCGGCCGCGGGCCCGGCCTCGGATCGACCGCGAACCGCTCCCAGGCGACCCCGCCGAGGACCGATTGCGTGCCGAGCGACTCGCATAGCCGCGCGATCGCGAGCGCACCCACGACATCGCCACCGCCGCCGATCCCGAGGACCAGCACCCTCCCGGCTGCCTGGATTCGGTGGATCAGGTCAGGGCGCGGTTTCGGCTCGGGCGGGGATCGCTCAGCTGACCTCTGAGAGCCGGCCGGTCTTCACGTCGTAGACGAAGCCGCGCACCTCGTCCTTCTTGGGGATGAAGGGGCTTTCTTTGACGCGGCGGATCGAGTCGCGCACATCGGCTTCGAGGTCGGGAAACGAGCGCGGCCCCCAGTCCGGCCGCTGACCCGTCTGCTCCTCGAGCATCTGCTCGAACTCCGCGTCGCTGAAGGTGAGCATCCCGCAGTCGGTGTGATGGATCAGCATGATCTCCTCGGTACCCAGCAGGTGCTGGGAGATCGCGAGGGAGCGGATCTCGTCATCGGTGATCACGCCGCCCGCGTTGCGGATCACGTGTGCGTCCCCGATCGATAGCCCGAGGATCGGATACGGATTTAGTCGCGCGTCCATGCAGGCGACGATCGCGACCTTCTTGGCGGGCGGGAGCGGGAGGTCTCCCTTGTCGAAGCCCTGGGCGAACGCCTCGTTGTGCTCGAGGAACTCGTCGATGGCGCTCATGTCGGTCCGTTATGCCGGGACCGGTTCGGCCTCGGCACAGATGTTCCGGATCTCCGCTGCGGCCCGGTCGAACTCGCCGTCCGCCATCACCGGCGTGCCCTCGAAGGGGAGCTCGCGATCGATCTCGACCCACGAGCGGCAGCCGTGATACTCGTCGCGGACGCGCACGGTGACCGGGCGGGGGATCCTGTAGACCCGCAGGAGGAGGACGTGCAGCGGATGCCGCCGCTTCCACTTCAGGCGCTTGTGGGCGTAGTCCTGCGTCCAGACGTGGAACGGGGAGAGGCTGTCGACGATCCGTGGGTCGCTCGTCTCGAAGTGGTCGGCGACCTCCGCCCAGGAGCGGATGCGCACGCGGTCGGGCTGCGCGATCCCGCCGTCCTGGAGCAGCGCCCGTGGCGGCGGCTCCTCGTCCTGCCAGACGCCCTCCTCGAGCGCCCGGCGGAGCTCGGGGTGGTGCGACTCGCGGACGAGGTCGTTGCGCTGGTGATCGAAGGTCGGATAGAGGAAGAACCGGTCGTACTCGACGTCGAAGTGCTTGTTCTCCTCGCGGATACCGCCCTTGCGGAGGGTGACGAGCTGCTCACCCTCGGCCAGGGCGCGCACCGTCACGGCCCACTCTTTGAAGGCAATCGGCATTGCTTGCGTCGTTCGGATCGTGAAAACAGCGAGCTTGTGGGGGCCGGCGCGCCTCGAGAGAACTGGCTGACCGGCTAAGGCGCGCCATTCTAGAGGAGGTCGGCTGAATCTCCAAATTTGTGGCTTATGTTGCGATTTCGTGAGCGAACGCGAGCAGGATCTCGTTCACGGCCTCCGGCGCCTGCAGGTGGCACCAGTGAGCGGCGCCGTCGACGACCGCAGTCCGACCGTTCGGCACCGCGTCCGCGACGGCCTGCGCGAAGCTCGGCGGCGTTACCGGGTCATGCTCGCCGCAGCAGGCGAGGACCGGGCACGCCACGCGCTCCGGGGCGACCATGTGACCGGCGGCCGTCGCCGCTGACCACTCGGCGTAGGCGTGAGGGTCGTTCGAGGCGATCAGGTTCCCGAACAGGCCCGTGAGCGTCGGGTCATCGCGCCGGCATCGCTCGCTGAGCCCCGTGCCGACGACGGTCGCCGCGATCTCGTCCATCCGGCCCGCCCGCGCGAGGCGGACGCGTTCGGTGAACACCGGCCCGGCCTCCTCCCGCCATCGCAGGGCGCCTCCGATCGTGACCAGGCCCGCGACCTGGTCGCCGAGCAGGACGCTGGCGTGCTGGCACGTCATGCAGCCGACGGAATGCCCGACGAGGAGGGGACGCTCCACGTCGAGCGCGTCGATGACCCGCACGAGGTCCCGAGCCCAGAGCTCGACCGAGTACGGCCCCGCCGGCTTCGAGCTCAGGCCCGCGCCGCGCTGGTCGTAGGCGATCGTCCGGTGGCCGCGCTCCCCGCCGGCGGCGAGCTGCGCCCACCACGAGTGAAACGAGCCGCCGAGCCCGTGGACGAGGACGATCGCGACATGGCCTCCGCTCCCGGCCCGCTCCTCGTACGCGATCGTGACGTCCTCGAGCTCGAGCCGCTGCGCCATGCCGGGAGCCTATGCGCCTCGAGGCGCGTGAGAGAATCGCGCGCGATGGCGGACCGGGAAGCCGCGCGCTCGGAACCCCAGGCATCCGGGGCCCCGCCCGACGGCGATGCCCGCCTCCTGGAGGCGCTCCGCCGAGGCGATGAGGACGCGTTCCGCGAGCTGGTCCGGGAGCACGCGCCCTTCCTCATGCGGCTCGTGATGATGCACGTCCCCAGCCGGGCGATCGCCGAGGAGGTCGTCGGGGACACTTGGGAGGCCGTGCTGAAGGGCCTCGACCGCTTCGAGGGCCGCTCCTCGCTGCGGACGTGGATCGCGAGCATCGCGTTGAACAAGGCGCGCACTCGGGGCACCCGCGAGGGCCGCATCGTGCCGTTCGCGCTGCTACGCCGCCGCTACGAGGAGGGCGGGGGCCCGGCGGTCGACCACGATCGCTTCCAGGGGCGGCGCGGAGAGCGCCCGGGGTGGTGGGCGAGCCCGCCGGCGGCGTGGGAGGAGCCCGAGCGCCAGCTCGAGGCCGCCGAGACTCGGGACGTGATGCTGCGGGCGATCCGTGACCTACCGCCACGCCAGCGTGAGGTCATCGCGCTCCGCGACCTCGCCGGCTGGGACGCTGCCGAGGTGTGCAACGCCCTCGATCTCACGGAGACCAATCAGCGAGTGCTCCTCCATCGTGCCCGCTCGAAGGTGCGGGCGGCCCTGGAGGAGCACCTGGAGCCGAACGAGGAACAGCCGAGTCGATGAGCCGTCCAACGAACCACATGCTCACCTGCCGCGAGATGGTCGAGCTGGTCACCGATTACCTCGAGGGCCGGCTACGCGATCCCGAGCGGGAGCGCTTCGAGGCGCACGTTCGCGAGTGCGACGCGTGCACGCTCTACGTCGAGCAGATGCGGCTGACGATCTCCGCCCTCGGCCGCATTCCGCCGGAGACGATCTCGCCCGAGGCCGAGCGGGAGCTGCTCGACGCCTTTCGCGACTGGCGCGCCGGCACGACCTGACGCGGGGCTATCGGGAAGCCGCCCCGTACCCGCCGCCGCCCGGCGTCTCCAGGCGCAGCCGGTCGCCCGGGCGCAGCTCCCCCGCCGCCTTCGAGGGCAGCCGCTCTCCGTTCAGGAGGTTTCGCCCCGGCAGGCCGTCCTCACCGCCGGATCGGCCACGGGGCGAGTGCGCGCGGCGCTCGGTGAGCAGGGTGAACGTGAGCGGCGCGAGCGCCTCGATCTCACGCACGAGCCCGTCGCCCCCGCGGTGCCCGCCCGCGCCTCCGCTTCCCCGCCGAAGCGCGTGCTCCCGCACTCGCACCGGAAACTCGGTCTCCAGCGCCTCGGTGGGCGTGTTGAGGGTGTTCGACATCGCGACGTGGATGGCGTCGGGACCGTCGGCGCCCGGGCAGGCACCCTGCCCTCCGCCGAGCGTCTCGTAATACGTGAAGCCCTCGCCGGCGAAGGTCAGGTTGTTCATCGTGCCCTGTCCCTGAGCCGGGACGTCGGTGGCGCCCCCCAGGGCCGCGAGGACCAGGTCCGCCACGCGGCTGGAGGTCTCGACATTGCCGGCGACCACCGCCGCGGGGAACCGCGCGTTCAAAAGGCTCCCCTCCGGCGCGACGACCTCGATCGGCCGGAACGCGCCCGCGGACGGTGGCGCGTCCGGGTCCGTCACCACCCGGACCGCGAAGAAGGCGGCAGACTTCGTCACCGACAGCGGGCAGTTGAGGTTGCCGTCCACCTGGGGATCGCTGCCGGTGAAGTCGAGCACGAGACGGTCGCCCTCGATCGTCGCCGCGACCCGCAGGCGCGCGTCCCGCTCGGCGCCGTGCGCGTCGTCCTCCAGCACGTCCTCGGCCTCGTAGGTGCCATCGGGAAGCTCGGCCAGCCTGGTGCGGGTCCGGCGCTCGGCGTAGTCCAGGATCTCGGCCATGCCCTCCCGCACGCGCTCGATCCCGTTGCGATCGATGAGCTCCAGGAGGCGCCGCTCGCCCGTGAGGTTCGCGGCTCGCTGGGCCCGCAGGTCGGCCAGGCGCTGGGGAGGGTTCCTCATCTCGTGCGCGAGGTGCCGGAGCACGTCGTCGCTCGCCCGGGTCGGCGGGATCACGACCCCCTCGTCCTCCAGGCGCCGCGACCCGGCGGGCATCCCGCCGGGCGTGGGGCCGCCGATGTCGGCGTGATGCGCGCGGCTCGCGGCGAAGGCGAACGGGCGCCCCGGCTCATCCTCGCCGGGAGCGAAGATGGGCGAGATCAGGGTGATGTCGGGGAGGTGCGTGCCGCCGCGATACGGGTCGTTCAGGATCCAGGCATCCCCCGGGCGGTGATCCTCGTCGAGGACGGCCGCGACGGCGTCGGGCATCGACCCGAGGTGCACCGGGATGTGCTCGGCCTGCATCACGAGCTCCCCCGCGGCGTCGAAGAGCGCGGTCGAGCAATCGTGGCGCTCCTTGATGTTCGCCGAGTGCGCCGAGCGAATCAGGACCGCGCCCATCTCGTCGCACGCGGCTCGGAGCGCGCCGACGAGCACCTGGAGCGTGACCGGGTCCATTCCACCGCGCTCGCCCGTCATGCCGCGCGCCCCGCCACGATCGTCCCGCGCGAGTCCACCTCCGCGCCCCAGCCCGGTGGCAGCACCAGCGTCGCCTCCGGCAGCTCGAAGATGCACGGTCCCTCCGCCCGCGTACCTGCCTCGGGCTCGCCGCGCAGCACGATCGCCTCGAGCCACTCGCCGCCGAACCGCGCCCGCCGGGCCCGGCGCTCGAGCCGGTCCCCGGCCGCCGCCTCCGGCTCGGGGGAGGGGCCCGGAACCGCGAGCGCCACGCGCACGTTGACGAGTTCGACCGGCGATTCCGGATCCCGGTAGCCGTAGCGCTGCTCGTGCTCGGCGGCGAAGCGCTCCGCCAGCTCGTCGGGATCGGGGTCCTCGGGACCGGGGACGGGCAGCTCGAACGACTGCCCCGCGTAGCGAAGGCCGAACACCACCTCGATCCTGGCGTCCTCGAGATCGGCGGCCAGCGCATCCCGAAGGCGAGCCACCTCGGCGGCGATCCGGTCGGCCGTGAGGTCCTCGCCGGTGAGCATGACGGTCCGCGCGGTGTCGCGCCGGCGGTCGGACGCGATCAGCCCGAGCGCCGACAGCACGCCGCTCGCGCGGGGACAGAGGATGCGGCTCATGCCGAGCTCGTCCGCCAGCGCGGCCGCGTGCATCGGCCCAGCGCCGCCGAACGGCATCAGCGCGAAGTCGCGCGGGTCGATCCCGCGGTCCACCGTCACCACCCGCAGCGCGCGCACCATCTCCTGATTCGCCACCCGCACCACGCCCTCGGCCGTCTCGAGCGCGTCCAGCCCGAGTGCGCCGGCGAGGCTCTCCACCGCCGAGCGCGCGGCGTTCACGTCGAGCTCCACCCCGCCCGCGAGCGTCGATGAGGCGTCCAGGTAGCCGAGCAGGAGGTTCGCGTCGGTGACCGTCGGATCGGTCCCGCCCCGTCCGTAGCAGGCGGGCCCGGGCTCCGCTCCTGCCGAATGGGGCCCGACGCGAAGCGCGCCGCCGTGGTCGCGCCATCCGATCGAGCCGCCGCCGGCCCCCACGGTATGAACGTCGACCATCGGCAACTGGATGACCCGGCCGGCGATCTCCCGCGAGTCGGTGCGGCGCACCCGCCCGTCCTCGACCACGCACACGTCGCATGACGTGCCGCCCATGTCGATCCCGACGGCGTCGCCGTCACCCGAAAGCCTCGCGATGAGCGCCGCGCCCACGGCGCCGCCGGCGGGTCCCGACAGCACGCTCCACGCGCCGGCTCGCGCGGCCTCGGCCGTCGGCGCGACCCCGCCCGACGACTTCATGATCAGCGGCTCGGGCAGTCCGAGGTCACGCGCGGACTGGGCCAGTCGCCCGAGGTAGCGGCCGAGCAGGGGGGAGAGGTAGGCGTCGATCGCGGTGGTCGAGGCGCGCTCGTACTCGCGGAACTGCGGCAGCACCTCGCAGGAGGCGGAGACGTGCAGATCCGCGATCTCCGACCGCAGATGCTCGGCGAGCGCCCGCTCTTGGGATGGATCGAGGTACGAGAAGAGCAGGCAGATCGCGACCGCCTCCACGCCGGAGTCCCGCACCGCGGCGGCAAGGCGATCCGCCTCATCCCTTGCGAGCGGATCGATCTCGCCGTGCGGCCCGGTGCGTCCGTTCGCGCCGAAGCGCAGTTCGAGCGGGACCAGCGGAGCGGGCTTGGGCGTGCACAGGCGGTACAGGTCGGGACGGTTCTGGCGAGCGACCTCGAGCACGTCGGTGAACCCCTCCGTTGCGATCAGGGCGGTCCGCGCCCCGCTCTCCGTCAGCAGGGCGTTGGTGCCCACCGTCATGCCGTGGGCGAAGACGTCGATGTCGCTCGCGCCGGCGCCGGCCGCGCCGAGCGCGGCCTCGACCGCGGCGAGCACTCCCCGCGAGGGATCCTCGGGCGTCGACGGCGACTTGGCCGTCCGGAGCTTGGCCCCGTCGAAGACGATGGCGTCGGTGAACGTCCCGCCGACGTCGACGCCCAGCAGCATGCGCCAAGGTTTTCAGACCTCGGGGAATGGAAAGGCCCCGGCCTGGCCCGGGGCCCTCCCGCGTCGGCGTCCGCCCCTGGCCTCTATGCAGCGGCGAGCGAGCTGAGCTCCCGGTCGAGCGTCTCGCCTGCCGGCTCGGGGATCTCCGCGCTCTCGAAGGTCTCCTCGAGATGCTTGTGGGACGGGCAGTAGTCGCGACCTGGCAGCGGGGTCCGCTGACACGGTTTGCCCTTCCTCGTATGGGCGTGGCACTGGGGCTGCTGGCCGTCGAGGCCGACGCCCTCCGGTAGCTGCTCGAGGAACGCGGTCGCGAGGCGCATGTTGCTCTCGATCACGTGCCAGACGTACAGCTGGTCCTGCATGCTGAAGTAGATGCGGACGTCGTTGAACAGCGTGCGCGCCGGCCGGGCGAAGTAACGCCGATCACAGGCCAGGCGGCGAATCGCGCCCTCGCATGCCTCGAGGACCTTCTGCTTGTGATGGCATCCGGTCGGATCCCGGTCGTCCTCGACAACCCGCGGGGCGAGCTCCCGGTAGATGGAGCGGCTGAATCGATACATCTCTTCTCGACCCCCTGTGGTTTTCCGTTCCCAGTTCTCCGTGCCTAGGGCGTCCATGTGTGTGAGCGTCCTTGAGGCGGCCGCAATATCCCAATGTGCGTTTAAGCGCAAGCGACCGCGCGTTAAGCACGGGTTAAGGGAATGTGGGGGGGTCCGGAGCGGCGGGCACGCAGGCGCCCGGAGAGCGGGTCACGGCCAGCGCTCGAGGCGCAGCGAGTCGCCCTCGATCACCAGGTGGACCCCGTCCAGATCCGGGTCCTGCATCGGGTGGTCGGAGCGCTGGTGCGGCCCCCGCGACTCCCGGCGCTCGAGTGCCGCGCGCGCGATGAGCCCGGCGAGCGGATACGGATCGCCAAGCAGGTTCTCGAGCCCGTTCGCGCTGCGACGCGGGCCGGCGTGCCGCCAGACGGCCTCGCGGGTCTCGACGGCGGGCGGGTCGAACCGCCACTCCGGCGCGGGCGAAGGCCCGTCCAACGGGTCCGCAGTCCCGGCCGCCGCCGCCGCGCGGGCACCGAAGACGAAGCACTCGGTGAGCGAGTTCGATGCGAGGCGGTTCGCGCCGTGGACGCCGCTGCATGCGCACTCCCCGATCGCGTAGAGGCGGGGCAGGGTGGTGGCGCCCTCCAGGTCGCACACGACGCCGCCCATCAGATAGTGGGCGGCGGGGGCCACCGGGACCGGCGCGCCCTCGGGGTCGAGCCCGGCGGTGCGGCATGCCTCGAACACGCTCGGGAAACGCTGCGGCGAGATCGGGCGGAGGTCGAGCATCACGTGGTCGGTCCCGTCGGCCTCCATCCGGTCGAGGATCGCGGCGGCCACTTGATCGCGGGGCGCGAGCTCATCCGTGAAGCGCCGGCCCGATGCGTCGAGGAGCTCGGCTCCCTCCCCGCGGAGGGCCTCGGTGAGCAGGGTGCCGTCGTGCTCGGAGCCCGGAAGGGCGAGGGCCGTGGGGTGGAACTGGCAGAACTCGAGGTCGGCCAGGGACGCTCCCGCGGCGTGAGCGAGCACCGCTCCGGCGCCGATCGCTCCCCAGGGGTTCGTCGTTCGCCGCCAGAGCGCCGCACCGCCGCCGGTCGCGAGGACGGTGGCGCGGGCCGCGATTGCGCCGGAGTCGGTGATGACCCCGGCGCATTCAACCCCGTCACTCCACAGCGCCAGCGCCGAGGTCTCCTCGAGGACCCGGACCAGCTCCAGCTCGGCGACCAGCTCGGCGAGCCGCCCCGTGATCGCGCGCCCCGTCTGCGCGCCCCCTGCGTGAACGATGCGCCTCGCCGAGTGGCCGCCCTCGAGCGCGAGCGCGAGCCCGTCCGCGGCGCCGTCCTCCGACGCGTCGGGATCGAGGTCGAACCGTACGCCCCGTTCGCGAAGCTCGGCGACCGCTCCCGGAGCCTCACGCGTCAGCGCTTCGACCGCGGCCGAGCGACAGAGCCCGCGTCCCGCGTTGAGGGTGTCCTGCGCGTGTCGCGCCGGCGAGTCGTCTGGTGCCAGCGCCGCCGCCAGTCCGCCCTGGGCCCAGTAGCTGGCGCTCTCGGCGAGCGGCTTTCGAGAGATCAGCGTCACGGATGCCCCGTGCTCCGCGGCCCGCAGCGCCACGTACAGGCCGGCCGCGCCGCCGCCCACCACCGCGACGTCCGTCTCGATGGGCGAACGGTCGCTTTCGGCTGCCCCGGTCAAGCGCGGATACCGTATCTGCGCTCGTGGGGCTCTACTTTTCGCATCCGAGCTCGCTGGAGCACGAAACCGGCGGCCATCCCGAGAACGCCTCGCGGCTGCGCGCAATCGAGGCGGCGCTGGATGACGCGGGCTGGCCGGCGCTCGAGCGACTCGAGGCGCCGGCCGCCACGCGAGAGATGCTCCGCCGCGTCCACACGGCCGAGCACATCGACGCCATCGAGCGATTCTCGGCGAGCGGCGGCGGGATGCTCGACCTCGACACCATCGCAAGCGAGTGGTCGTTCGAGGCCGCGCTGCACGCGGCCGGGGGCCCGGTCGATGCCACGGAGAGGCTGCTCGCCGGCGAGGATCGCTTCGCCTTCTGCGCCATGCGACCCCCGGGACATCACGCCGAGGCATCGCGGGCGATGGGCTTCTGTCTGTTCAACAACGTCGCGGTGGCGGCCGCGCATGCGATCGAGGCCGCGGGGGTCGAGCGCGTCCTCGTGCTCGACTGGGACGTTCATCACGGCAACGGGACCGAAGCGATCTTCGCCGCCTCCGACAGCGTGCTCTACGCCAGCATTCACCAGTGGCCGCTCTACCCGGGGACGGGCCCGGCGGACTACCGGGGGGTCGGCGCCGGGGAGGGCTACACGGTCAACCTGCCGGTTTCGCCGGGCGCCGGCTCCGAGACGTTCCTGTCCCTGGTGCAGCACGTCGTCGCGCCGATCGCGAGGGAGTTTCACCCGGGGCTCATCGCGATCTCGGCGGGATACGACGCTCACCGCGACGACCCGCTCGCCGAGTGCACGCTGGACGCGCAGGCGTACGGCGACATGGCCGCGACGATGCGAGCCGTGGCCGCGGGGCTCGAGGTGCCCGTGCTGGTCTGTCTGGAGGGCGGCTACGCCCCGGACGCGCTCGCGGCCTCCGTGGTCGCGACCGTGGCGGCGCTGGGGTCCGACCAGCGGCCACCGGAAGCGCCCCGCAAGCCGGCCGCCGCCCTCGCCGAGCGACACCGCGCGCGCTGGCCGGTCCTGGGCACCGCCCCCCGGCCCGCGAGCGACTAGCGGCGTTCGAGGAGGTCGCGGTAGGCCTCCAGCACGCGCCGGGCCATCAGCGACACAGAGAACCATTCGGCTCGGCGCCGCCCCGGGACCCTCGGATCGCGCGCGTCCAGGTGCGGCCGCAGGGCATCGGCCCACCGGTCGGAGTCGAACGGACCGACGTGGCATCCCTCGATGCCGCCGAGCAGGAAGGGGGCGATCCCGACGGGCGTCGAGGCGACCGGAACGTCACAGGCCAGCGCCTCGACCGCCACCAGCCCGAAGCCCTCGTTGTCGGAGGTCACCACGACCGCGTTGGCAGCGTTCATCCACGTCGGCATGAGGTCGGCGTCGACCCCGTCGCCCGAGAGCAGCTCCGCGTCCAGGCGGTCCGCGAGCTCGGCCGCGAGGTCGTAGCGCTTGACCGGGCGCGTCTTCGCCGCCGGGAACAGCAGGTAACGGCCGTGGGGCTCGAGTCCCACCCGCTCGCGCGCCTCGGATCTGGAGGCGGGCTGGAAGCGATCCACGTTGGCTCCGCACGGAAGGATGGCGGTCGTTCCGGTGCGCGATGGCAGCGCCGGGCGGCCGCCCTCTCGGTGCAGGAGAGCACGGGAGACGGGGGCGATCAGGTCGAGCCGGCCGACGAGGCGGCGGGAGAGGAAACCCGTGACCGGATGGCGGACGTCGGTGCCGTGGAACGTGACGACGAGGGGACGGGCGCCGGCGAGCGCCGCACACCAGCCCGCGAGCCCGAAGTGTGCGTGGACGATGTCGAAGCGATC
>DATAOX010000165.1:0-14105 GCA_036265555.1 Solirubrobacterales bacterium | reverse complement strand
GGCGTTGCGCCCATGGGCCGACGCCAGCGCCCGCATCCCCGCCGCGGCGTCGTTCTTGATCTTGCGCGAGAGGTCCTGGCTCTCTCCGTTCGGGCCGATCGCGATCGGCGTCGCGGAGCCGATGTTCGTCACCGGCGCCATCGCGGCTACGTCGCCCGCCTCGGTGATGTAGGCCCCGGCCGATCCCGCCCGCGCGCCGTTCGGCGAGACGTATACGACCACCGGCATCGGCGCGGCGGCCATGTCCTGGATGATCGTGCGCATCGAGTCCGACAGGCCGCCCGGCGTGTCCAGCCTGATGATCGCGAGCTTGGCGTGCTGGCTCGCCGCGTCGTCCAGGGCGCTGCTCACCCACTTCTGGGTCGCGGGGTCGATCGGGTCCTGCAGTTGGATCGAGTAGGCGACGTCGCTCGATCCGGACGCCGCGCTCCCCTGGCCGAACGCGGGCGTGACCGCGAGCGCGGCCCCGATCATCGCGACGGCGCACCAGATCCAAACCCGCATGCGGCTCATGACCTCATTATCCGCCCCTCGCGACCCCGCGCAAAGCGCTCGCAGCGCAGCTGCCTACGCGGCCTCATCGGGCGCCGATCGCGCCCCGCGCTGCGCTGGGACGCCTGCCGCGCGCCGCCCCCGCCGCGCGGCCAGCGCACCGAGCCCCGGTGGGAGGCGACCATCGGTGGAGAGCCAGGAGCCCGCCAGGATGAGCAGGAGCCCGGCGATCGCTCCCGCGCCCGGGCGCTCCCCGAGGATCGCCACGCCAAGGGCGACGGCCACGACCGGGTTGACGTAGGTGACGACCAGCGCCCGGCCGGCGCCGACCTCCGCGATCAGCATTCCGTACAGGACGAACGCCGCCGCCGTGCAGAGCACGCCGAGGACGACGAGCGCGGCGATCGCCTCGCCCGACAGTGGTGCGCTCGGCGGGTCGAGCGCGACCGCCGGGGTCAGGAGCACCGCTGCGATCGCGAGGGCCGAGCCCATCGAGGCGACCTGGTCGAGGTCCGCGAGATGGCGCTTCAGGACCATCGGGCCGATCGCGTAACAGAACGCGGCGGCGAGAATCGCCAGCGCGCCGAGGAGCTCGTGACCGCGGCCCGCGACATCGATGCCCACGAGCGCGACGACCCCGGAGAGCCCGATGACCAGCCCGGCGAGTCGGCGCCCCTTCACCCGCTCGCTCGCGTCGAAGCGAATCGCGAGCAGGGCCACGAACAGCGGTGCGGTGGCGATGATGATCGCCGCCAGCGACGAGGCGACGTGCTGCTCGCCGGCCGCGATCAGCGGGAAGGGAATGGTGATCTCGGCGACGGCGAAGATGGCGAGCCAGCGCCAGTGACCCCGGACGGTCCGAAGCGTCCCGGCCCGCCAGGAGATCACGAGGAGGAGCGCGGCGGCGAGGATCACCCTGACCCACGCGAGAAAGGCGGGCGGCACGCCGTCGTCGACGGCGACCTTTATGAACAGGTACGGGATCCCCCAGAGGACCGAGACACCACCGAATAACGCCCAAGCCCGCGCGCTCACGATGACAGCGAAGCTAGCCGCCCACCGCGTAACGCCTGATGTCGGCGGCCAGGTCGGCCCCGCTCGCGTACTGGCCCTGCTTGACGAACACCCGTCGCCCGCTCGAGTCGTAGAAGGCCGTCGCCGGAAAGCCCGCGGTGGCACCGAGCATTCGTGAGATGTCCTGGTCGGGATCGCTGTAGCTCGGGTACGGCAGCGGGAACTCCTTGAGGAAGGTGTGCGCCGCCGCACTCGAGTCGTTCGCGTCGACGCCCAGGAATGCGACGCGGCTGCCGAAGCGCGCCGAGGTGCGCTGCAGGAACGGGAATTCCTTGCGGCAGGGCTCGCACCAGGACGCCCACTTGTTCACCACCACCGGGTAGCCGCGGAGGGCGTCGAGCTCCGCCCGGAACGAAGCTGGCCCGCCGCGCACCAGCTGGTCGCCCTTCGCGTAGAGCCGCGCGAGCGGCCGCGGCGCGCCGGCGAGCGCCGAGCGGTAGTCCGGCGGCCTTCCCGATCCCGTGTCGCTGCCGGAGGCGCCGCACCCGGCCATCGCCACGAGCGCGACCGCGGCCATGGCCGCGACGGCAAGATTTGCGGACTTGCGGAGCATCGGAATGGAGCCTGGTTCCCGTAAACCGGCGCCCAGGATGGTTTAATAAGGGTAGGTCCACGCTTGAACCTGGACCGCGGGGGAACTGCCGACTCGTCGAGAGGGGTAAACCACGACCGAGCCGGTGCGCCTCCAGCGAGCTTATAGCGCGTCCCCCGCGCGACCCGCGGAATCGGGCGTCTCAAGAACCTTCATGGCCAAGTCAGTCGAAGTCGCCGCCAGCGCGGCCGGAACGATCCAAGGGGATCAGCTAGAGCGCGTGCGCGAGTTCACGCGCGAGCCGATCCTGCTCGAGGGCGAGACGATTGAGGATCTCGCGCCGGGCACGGCGCGCCGCCATGCGGTCGACGCGGCGCTCGCCGAGCTCGACGAGGGCAGAAGCACGCCGTCGCCGGAGTGGCGCCGCCAGTACTCCCTGCTCCTGGGGCTGGAGCGGGGCCTGTCCGAGGAGCCGGTGCTGCTCGCCGACGGGACCGAGCTCACCGAGCACCAGGTCGACGTCCTGTCGGGCACGCTGGCCGCGCTGACCACGGAGGTGGAGGAGTCCGATCGCCCGGCGCAGGCGAACGGCGCCCGTACGGCCCGGCGCGCCGCAAACGGCGAGAGCGGCGCCAACGGCGGCGGCAACGGGGCTTCGGACGCCGTCGCCGAGGAGGAGATCGTCCCCGACGAGGAGGAGCCGGTCGACTGGGAGGAGCCGCCCAGCGAGGAGGTCCTGGAGGAGGCGCCCGAGGATCCCGGCGCCAGCCGGCGCTTCTGGTTCGAGCACGCGACCGGCTCCGGCAAGACGGTCGCTGCGCTCGGGTTCATCGAGGGCTCGCGGACGGGCGGCGTCCTCATCCTGACCCACCGCCGCAACCTGGTCGACCAGTTCATCGGCGAGATCTCGGACCGCGGTTACAAGGATCGGCTTTCGCCGCCGCTGCTCGGCACGTCGGACCATCCGTATGGTCCGGTCACGGTCGAGACCTACCAGTGGTTCGTCCGGAACGCGAACCGCATCTCCGACGCCTACGCGATCGTGATCTGCGACGAGGCGCACACGGCGCTTGGGGAGAAGACCAGTGCCTGCATCCGCGCGTGGCCGGGGCCCGTCTTCATCGGGATGACCGCCACCGGTGCCCTGATCGCCCGCCATGTCGCTGACCTGTTCCCCACCCAGACCTCGCGCTTCGACCTCGTGCAGGCGGCTCGGCGCGGTGTCATCGCGCCGCTGCGGTGCATCCGGATCCCGCCCGGCCCGGGCGTGAGGACGATCGCCAAGGTGCCGCTGCGCCGCGGCGAGGTCGACCAGGACTTCGACCAGGAAGAGCTGGCCGCCCTCCTGGACCAGGAGCCCTTCAACGTCGCCGTGGCCGACCTGTACCGGTCGCGCTTCCGGAAGGTCCCGGGAGTCGTGTATACGGCGGGTGTTCGCCACGCGAACAACGTCGCCGCCTCGTTCCGGGCCGCGGGCATGAATGCCCGCGCCGTCTCCGGCGAGACGCCGAAGCGCGAGCTTGCGGAGATCCTGGCCGCGTTCGAGCGCGGCGAGGTGGACGTGCTATGCAACGCGATGCTGCTCGCGGAGGGGTGGAACTCGCGGCGGGCGACGATCTGCATGCATCTCGCTCCCACCGCGTCACGGCGCGTCTACCAGCAGCGCGTCGGTCGGGTCACGCGCCGCGCTCCGGACAAGGAGGCCGGCATCGTCATCGACTTCGTGCACCCGGCGACGACGAGCGACGAGACCATCGTCACGCTGCACAGTCTGCTGGACCGCGACGTGTACCGAGGCGGTGCCATCGTCGTGGGACCGGTGCGCCGCGGCCGTGGCCGCCGGGTGCGGGTCGAGCGGCGAGTCGTCCCGGTCTCGGCGGATCCCGAGCGCCGCCTCGCGGTCTTGGAGCGCGAGCTGTGGCGGATCGCGGTCGAGAACCTCAACTACTCCGAGCAGCACGCCTGGGCGGCGCTCGCCGGGGCTCGCGTCACGACGAACAACTGGCGACGCGCCAAGGCGATGCTCCAGCACGACCAGGGAAGGGAGCTTCGGCGCCGCTTCCTGCTGACGTGCGTGCAGCGCAACCGCAACCATCAGCTTCGGCTGAAGGCACTGTCGGAGGTCGCGGCGCTCCGGGACCCCGACGCCTTCGACGACTCGCTCGAGGTCGTGGCGACATGGCCGCGCGAGGAGCGCCGAGCGGGCGCGAGGGTCCTTCTGCAGGCGCTCGCGGAGCGCCGGATCGGCCGTCGCGACCAGGCGCAGGCCTGGGTGTGGCGCTTGGCCGGGATCACGCGCGAGCTTCACGAGGAGTACGCCGTTCAGCGCTGGCCGGAGACCAAGCGGCTGCTCGGCCTGTTCGTCAATTCGTCGGGAAGGGCCCACGGGCGCAACGCCCGGCGCATCGTGCACGCCGCCCGGCAGCAGGACCGAAGGTTGGCGATCTCGCTGCTGGCGGCGGCGGTGGCCCACACGCCGGAGGCCGAGGAGGTGCTGCGTGGCGCCCGCATGCGCATGGCCCGCAAGCCCTCTGCGGTCGCGCGGGAGCTCCTGCGCAACTTCCCGCGCTCGGCCGGCAAGCGCAGGCGCCGGCGGGGCCGCCGGTCCGGCGCCCAGGACAACGGCGCGCGGGCGGCGCAGAACGGCACCGACGGAGAGAACGGTGCGAACAGGGAAAAGGGCGGCGAGGTTCAAGGCGACGCCGACGAAACGGGCGCCGGGGCGCAGAGCGATGACGACTCCTCGAGCGGAGACGAGAGCAGCGAGGACGAGACCGTCCAGGCTTCAGGTGATGGACGTGAGCCCAAGGCGGCCACCAACCCGAAGTCCGACTCGCCTGACTGATTGAGCCGCATCTAGCGGACCGAGCACTCGCTCGGCACACCGAACGTAATCGAGTGAAGGATTGACCACGTTATGCGTGGTCAATCCTGCTTTCGGCGCGATGCGAGTGACTCGGGGTGGATAGTCCGCCGAATCACTCCCTCGTTGACCGATCCACCGTCAGCGTCACCTCGCCCGAACCGAGGCTCAAGCGCTGCCCGTCGGCTGTGAGCACGAGGAGGTTTCCCCGCTCGTCAATCCCGTCGGCAACGCCCGAGCCCTCGCCATCGACGCCGCCCGCACCCGTCCAGCCCACGCGCCTGCCCCGGAGCGCATCGCGCGCCTCGAATTCGGCCACGACACCAGAGAGCGGCGCGCTCACCCAGTCGTCGAGCCGCGCGCAGGTCGCTTCGAGCACCCTCTCGGTGGCCACTCCATGCCCCACCGAGGTCGCGGGGTGGCGAAGGTCGTCGGGAAACTCGTCCGGCTCGATCGAAACGTTGAGGCCGATTCCGATCACCGCCCAATCAGGGGGCTGGGCCTCGATCAGGACGCCCGCCACCTTGCGCTCGTCGCTCCAGACGTCGTTCGGCCATTTGATCCGGCACCGAATCGGCGCGAGTGACTCGACCGCCTCGCAGACCGCCAGTGGGACCGCAAGCGGCAGGAGCGCGTCCTCGGCGCACAACGGGCTGAGAATCGCCGAGACGAGGAGGGCCTTTCCAGCCGGCGCCGACCAGTGTCGGCCCCGGCGCCCGCGGCCGGAGATCTGTTCGTCCGCGGTGACGATCGTGCCCCCCGGCGCTCCGGTGGCGGCGAGCTCCCGCGCGCGCTCGTTCGTCGAATCGACGAGCCGGTAGTGCCTGCGCGGAGCCCCGAAGGGCGATCGAGCCTCCACCACCGTCAGTCCGCCGGGCGCAGGGTGACCTCGGCTCCGGGCTCGAGGCCGAGCTCGGCGGCGGCGTCGCCGCGGTTGAGGGCGAGCGCGAGGCTGCCGGTCGAGTCCTCGTAGAGAAGCAAGCCACCGTCGGGGACGTCGGCAAAGGTGAGCGCGAACACGGCGTCGCGCGTCGAGCCGGCCACGTCCACGGTGACCGGGCGGCCCATCCGCAGCCCGCTCCGGGGCAGATGCCGGTCCGCGAGGTCAAGCGCCGAGTTGCCGAACCGGTCGATGGAGACCACGTGCGCCCTTACCCGCCCTGCCTCGATCGCAGGCTCGGGCGCGTCGATCCGGACCAGCGACTCGGGCTGGGTCCTCTCCCCGGCCTCCGCGAGGGAGACGCCGCGGGCGAGGTGCGCGGCGACCGGGGCGAACACGTCGCGGCCGTGGAACGTTGCCGAGATCGGCTCCAACCGCAGGTCGGACAAGGAGATGTCGGCGGCCTCGACAGCGCCACCGAGGCGCACGATCGCGGGCCATAGCAGCCCGTTGTCGGGACCGACCAGGATCCGATCCTCGGTCGCCGCGCGCACCGCCACGGCGCGCCGAGGCGAGCCGACTCCGGGATCCACCACGGCCAGGTGGATGCCCGCAGGCGTGTATGGAAGCGCGTTCGCCAGCACCGCGGCTCCCCGTTCGACGCCATGCCGCCGGATGCCATGGGTCAAGTCGATCACCGTCGCCTCGGGCGCGATCCGAGCGATCACCGCCCGGCACACCCCGGCGAACTCGTCGTCGTAGCCGTAGTCCGAGAGAAACGTGATCGGCCGCGTGGCCACGGCACGAAAGGTAGTTCAGACGCCTCGCCTCAGGCCACCGGTGCAGGACGGCCGATGTGGAAGCCCTGGGCGTAGTCCACGCCGAGATCGGTCACGAGCTCCAGCGTCCGCGCGTCCTCGATTCCCTCCGCCACCGTCAGCATTCGGAGCTCGCGGGCGATCGCGACGATACCGCGAACCATCGCCTGATCCTCGCGACTCGAAGCGGCCTCGCGGACGAAGCTCGTGTCGATCTTCAGGTACCTGACCGGCAGCACCCGTACATGCGTGAGCGACCCGAAGCCGGTCCCGAAGTCATCGAGGGCGAACTGGCACCCGAGTCGGGTGAGCCGCTCAGCGAAGTCGACCGCCAGATCCAGCTGTTCGAGGGCGGCGGTCTCGGTGATCTCGAACACGAGGTTGGACGGGTTGACGGCGGCGCGCTCGATCCATTGCTCGAGCCTGGCGGTGAATTCCTCGTCCGCGATCGAAACCGCGGAGAGGTTCACCTCGGCCCGCCGGCCCCGCCGCGAGAGCGCGACAGCGTGGGCCGCCATCCACCTGTCCACCAGCCCGATGAGCCCGCAGCGCTCGGCATCCGGAAGGAACTCGGAGGGCATCAGGATCGCCGCTGACCCGTTGTCGTCGCGCATCCGAACGAGGAGCTCCTCCTGCACGACCTTGCCCCGTCGATGATCGATGATCGGTTGGCTGTATGCGAGCAGGTACTCGTCGGTCAGAACACCGCGCAACCGCGCCTCGACCTCCTTCTCGCGGGTGACGTCGAAGGCGACGACGAACCAGCTTTCGCCGTCGGTGCGCGCGCTCCAACGCAGCCAGCGCCAGCCGCCGCCACGGGACCGGTAGCGATTCTCGAAGTTCACGACCTCGTAGTCCGCACTCGTAACCTTCGCCAGCTCGGTGACCGCCCGGGTGCGGTCGGCGGGATGGATGAAGTCAATGATCGGGCGCGACATCAGCTCCTCGCGCGTCCAGCCCAGAACCCGCTCCCAGCCGCTGTTCAGCGACGTGAAGTAACCGTCCGAGTTGACCGTGCAGAGGAGGTCACGCTCGATATGGAACCCGGCGCCGTCGCCCCGAGCACCCTCTCCGGTATTCGTCAATTGCTCCCTACGCGGCTCCGAGCCCGGGATGGGCTCCACGGCCTTCCGCCAGGCTAGGGACGCCGCCCGACCGCTGTCAACCGACAACCGATCGCCGGCCGGCGTCGAGTAGCAGCGCCTCCACGAGGCCGTCTGGATCGTGTCGCATGGCCTCGACGTCGACCTCGAGGCCCGCGGCGCGCACCGCGTCGCTCGTCACCGGTCCGATCGACACGATCCTGGCATCGTCCGGCATCCGGTTTCCGGCCACCGCGATGAAGTTGCGCACCGTCGATGACGACGTAAAGGTCAAGTAGTCGGCCGACTCCGCGGCCTCGAGCGCCGTGGGGTCCGGCTCCTCGGCCACCGTCTCGTACAGCCCGACCACGTCCACCTTCGCGCCCCGCTCGCGGAGCGCATCGGGCAGCACGTCCCTGGCCTCGCCCGCGCGAGCGACGAGCACGGGGCGGTCCACCACGCTGACGTCCACGAGCGATTCGACCAGCGCCTCCGCCACCGACCGCTCCGGGACCACATCTGGCCGAATGCCCCGCTCCGCCAGCGCAGCGGCCGTCCCTGGTCCGATCGCAGCGACGGTCGCGTTCGCCAGTGCCCGCGCGTCCAGCCCGCCCTCGTCCAGCGCCTGGAACAGAAGCCGAACTCCGTTCGGGCTGGTCAGGCAGATCAGCGCGTAGGAGTGGATCGCGCCGATGGCGTCACGTACCGCCTGCGACTCGAGTCGCGGCTCGATCCGGATCGCCGGCAGCTCCACGACGTCCGCCCCCAGCGCCGCGAGCGTGGCCGCGAGCCCGCTGGCCTGCGCCCGCGCCCGGGTCACGACCACCCGCCGGCGGAAGAGCGGTCGCCGCTCGAGCCAGGCGATCGTGTCGCGGCGCCCGGCGACGGCGCCGGTGAGGACGATCGCGGGGGGAGTGATCCGCGCCCGTGCCACGGCGTCCGGCAGCTCCGCCAGCGGTGCCTGGACCGTGCGCTGCGCCGGCGTCGTGCCCCGTTCGACGACGGCGGCGGGCTCATCCGCCCGCCTGCCCGCACCGGTCAGCCGAGCGACGATCTCGCCGACGCGCTTCACGCCCATGTAGAGAACGAGCGTGCCCGGAAACCTTGCGAGCGAGTCCCAGTCGATCGCCGATCCATCCTTGGACGGGTCTTCGTGACCAGCGACGAAGGCGACGGCGGAGGCATCGTCGCGATGGGTGAGCGGGATCCCGGCATAGGCCGGAGCAGCCACCCCGGCGGTGACACCCGGCACGACCTCGAATGGGATTCCGGCCTCGGCGAGCGCCTCGGCCTCCTCGCCCCCGCGGCCGAACACGAATGGGTCGCCCCCCTTCAACCGGACCACGCTTCTGCCGGCGCGGGCCTGGTCGATCATCCGGCGCTCGATCTCCGTCTGCGGCAGCTCGGGCTGGCCCGGCTGCTTGCCGACGTACACAACCTCCGCGTCCTCCCGTGCGCCGCGGAGCGCCTCGGCGGGGATCAGTCGGTCGTGGAGAATCACGTCGGCGCTCGCGAGGAGCTCCGTCCCGCGGACGGTCATCAACCCGGGGTCGCCCGGTCCCGCCCCGACCAGATAGACGACGCCGGCCCGCGCCGCGGCCATCACGGCGCCGCCCCAGCCCGCTCGAGGATGTCCCGGGCGCCTGCGACGAGCATCCGCTCCGCCAGCGCCGCACCGAGGGCCACCGGCTGCTCGCGGTCGCCCGCCACCCTGTCGCGAACCCACTCGGAGCCGTCTGGAAGGCCCGCATAGCCGTGCAGGACGAGCTCGTCGTCGGCGATGCGCGCGCAGACGCCGACGGGCGTCTGGCAGCTCGCATCCAGCGCGACGACCGCCGCTCGCTCAGCCGTCAGCTCCACGAGCGCGTCATGGTCGGAGATCCGGGCCGCCTCCGCCGCCGCCGAGGCGTCGCCCCGTCGCGTCTCGATCGCGAGCGACCCCTGCCCCGGCGCCGGGGTCAGTTCGGAGATGGCGAACGTGAACGAGATCTCCGAGTCCCGGCCGAGCCGGCGCAGGCCCGCGGCGGCGACCACGATGCCGTCGTAGTCGCCCTCCGCCAGCTTGCGAAGCCTGGTGTCGACGTTGCCGCGAAGCTCGACCACCTCCAGATCGGCGCGCGACGCAAGGAGCTGCGAACGCCTCCGGAGGCTCGAGGTCCCGATCCGCGACCCGGCCTCCACGTCGTTCAGCGAGGACGCCGCTCCCACGTACGCGTCGAGCGGATCCTCGCGCCGCGCGACGCCGGCGAGCCGGAGCTCGTCCGGTCGGTCGCCGGGCACGTCCTTCGCCGAGTGGACGCCCAGGTCCACCTCGCCGGCGAGAAGCGCCCGCTCCACGCCGCGGACGAATCGCTCCTTGTCGCCGGGCTCGGAGTCCGTGGACGCGACGGGGATCACCTCGGCCTCCCCGATCGCGTCCGCCACGGCCTGCGCCTGCGCGAGGGCAAGCCGGCTTCCGCGCGTACCGAGCTTGAGGACCTGGGCCTGATTCAAGTCGCCGAGCGGCCGCGCCTGGCACCGCGAAGCGCCCGCACCTCGGCGTCCGCGCCCCGCGCGGGCGCGCTCTCAGCGTCGAGACCGAACAGCTCGCGGAGCGCGTTCACGTACACGTACGCGTCCTCCTCGCCGGAGGAGCGCTTGAGTTGCAGGGTCGGCTCGTGCAGCAGCCTGCTCGCGATCGCCCGGGCCATGGCCCGAACGCGCTCACGGTCGCCGTCGCTCAGCGACTCCCACCGCTGCTCGTTCTCCGCCAGAACGCGCGCGGTAATCGCATCCGCTCGCGCCCGCAGGGCCGCGATCGTCGGCACGACGTTCTGAGATGCCATCCAGCGCTCGAAGCTCCCGAGCTCCGTCCGCAGGATGCTCTCCGCGCGCCGGCCCTCGGCCTCACGCCCGGACGCGTTTCGCTCGACCAGCCTCTGCAGGTCATCCATGTCGAACAGGCCCACACCCTCGAGGCCGCGGCAGTCGGGATGCACATCGCGGGGAACAGCGAGGTCGATCAAGAGCAGCTGGCGTCCCCCGCGTGCCTCCATCACCTGGGAGAGCTCGGTCCGCTCGATCACGTGATGCGGAGAGCTGGTGGAGGCGACGACGATGTCGGCGCCCACCATCTGCTCTGGAAGCTCCTCGAACCGGATCGCGCGCCCGCCGAAGCGCTGCGCGAGCCCGATCGCCCGGTCGTAGCGGCGGTTGGCGATGAATGCCGGCTCGACACCGCGCGCCACGAGCGCTCGGGCCGTGAGCTCGGCGGTCTCACCGGCGCCGACGACCAGCACGAGGCGGCTCGAGAGGTCCCCGAGCGTTCGCCGAGCGAGCTCGACGGCGACCGACGGGACCGACACGCCCCGCTCGTTGATGCCCGTCTGGGAGCGAGCCCGCTTGCCAGCGGCGAGGGCGCCGCGGAAGAGGCGGTTGAGGATCGGTCCGGTCGCCCCCTCCACGAGCGCGAGCTCGTAGGCACGCTTCACCTGACCCTGCACCTCGGCCTCGCCGACGATCATCGAATCGAGACCCGCGGTGACCCGAAACAGATGGAGCGCCGCATCGGCGCCGCGCAGGGAGTACAGGTGACCGACGAGCTCCGTCGGCGGCGTCCCAGCCTCCCGCGCCAGCACCCCGAGGGCCATCGCCTCGGCGCCCACCGGATCCGGCGCCGCAACAAAGAGCTCGGTCCGGTTACAGGTCGAGATCGCGGCCACCTCCTGGACCTCGCGGGCCTCGACCAGCTCGCGCAGGACGCCCGCCGCGCGACCCTCGGTCAACGCTACGCGCTCGCGGAGCTCGAGGGGAGCCGTCTTGTGCGAGATCCCCAAGGCGAGCAGCTCGGTCACACCAATTCCTCCCGGCTTCTCGGCTCTCGCTCGAACATCTTGCCCTCGGCTCCGCCTCGGGCACCTTGGTCTGCGCCCGCGTCCGCGCTTGGAGGGCCTGTTGCCGGCTGGCGGTTGCCTTCTGCGAGCTCCGCCAGCTCGGACAGCTCGCGGTCGATCCGCGCGAGTTTCGCCCCCATGATCGCGACGTAGATCAGGATCAGTGCCAGAAAGACCAGGTACGCGGCCGCGACGTACTTGCCGGCCTCATCCAGCGGGAGCGCGGGCATCAGGTCACCGACGTCGCGCTGGACGGGACTCCCGGGGCGACGCGCGAGCCCGGCGCGGGCACCTGCGGCTCACCCTCCAGCGCCCGCCGCAGCCGCGACAGGCTCGCCGACGCGGACTTCGCGGCCAGCTCGAACCGCACTAGCGCCAGCCACAGGAGGGCCATCCCCGCGAGGCACACCAGGAAGGTGAGGAGCATCGAGCCGGGCAAGCCGCCGTTTGCGGTGGCGAACACCCGCGGGTGCACGAGGGACTGGGCCATCCGCACCGCCACGAAGTTGAGCGGGACGAAGGCGCCCGCCGTGATCGCGAACACCGAGGCGTAGCGGGCCTGGCGGTCGCGATCCTCGATCGCGTAGCGCAAGGGGTAATAGGTCGCATAGAGCAGGAACACGATCAGGAAGCTCACCAGCGTCGGCTCATCCCAGACCCACCACTTGCCCCACGAGGCGTGGGCCCAGATCGACCCCGTGATCAGCACGCCGACGCCGAAGATGATCGACAGGTGGATGGCGACGTAGGAGCGAGCGTCCCACCGGGGATCGCCCGTACGAAGGTGGGCGATCGCACAGATCCCGCCGGCGACGAACCCTGCGAGCGAGGACATCGCGAGCGGGACATGCAGGTAGAAGATCTTCTGGATGAACCCCTGGTCGGCATCGAGAGGCGCGTAGAAGAAGACCAGCGCGAAGCCCGCGGACAGGATGAGCGTGGCTGCGATGGCGTTGGCTCGGAGGCTTGGGACCTTCATGCGAGGCGCGTCGGCGGGTGCTTCAGTCCTCGAGGAGATAGTCATAGACGGCGAAGCCCACCGCCGCGAACGTCATATCGTAGAACGCCAGCACGGCCAGCCATTTCGCCACTCCGTCGTACGACGGCCCGCCTGCGGCGAGCAGCTCCCGCGAGGCACCGGCAGCCGCGATCATCACGGGCACCAGCAGCGGCAACAGGACGAGCGGCACCAGCAGGTCGCGCGCCCGGGAGTTGGCCGCCATGGAGGAGACCAGCACGCCCGTCGCGGCGAGGCCGAGGTCGGCGAGCAGGAGGACTCCTGCGAGCGGGGGGACGCCGCCCCAGGAGTTCAGGAAGAAGAGCGCGAAGACGGGAACGGCGATCGTCTCCAGGACGACGAGGTAGATCACGAGCGCTGCGGCCTTCGCGCCGAGCAGCGCGGTTCCGTCGACCGGGGCCAGGCGAATCGCGTCGAAGCCCCCCTCCTCGCGCTCGGCGACGAAGAGCCTGTTCACCGCGATGATCGCCGCGAACAGAACCGTGGCGAGGAGGACCCCCGCCGCGAGGCCGCCGCTGAGCGACTGCCTGTCGAGGCCGTAGCGGAAGATCACGAACGTGGTCACGGCGAACAACGCCATGGCGGGCACCGACTGGAGCGTCCGCAGCTCGACCCGCAGGTCCTTCACGAGGATCGCCCGCAGCGCCACGAGCGAGCTCGCGCGGCGCTGCGCGCGCGCCTCGGAGTGCGCGGTCACGGCGCGCCTCCGTAGATGGCCCGCGCGTCCCCCGCCGACAGGCCGCTGGCGCGGCCGGCGTAGGCAACCGAGCCCCCCGCCCTGAGCGCCAGGACGAGATCGGCCTCGGCCAGAGCCGCATCGACCTCGTGCGTGACCAGGACGCGGGTGCGCCCCCGCGCGGGGCCCAGCAGCGGCTCGACGAGCGCTCCCGCCTCCGGATCCAGATGGGATCGAGGCTCGTCCAGAAGCAGGAGCTCCGGCTCGTGCAGGAGCACCCGGCACACGGCCAGGCGCTGGACCATCCCGGCCGAGAGGTTTCGCACCAGCTCGTCCGCACGCCGCGACATGCGGACCTGCCGGAGGAGCTCGTCGACCCGCTGAGC
The DNA here is from genome assembly GCA_036265555.1 of Solirubrobacterales bacterium. GTDB lineage: Bacteria > Actinomycetota > Thermoleophilia > Solirubrobacterales > 70-9 > AC-56. The sequence continues at coordinate 412 of DATAOX010000165.1, read as the reverse complement.
CGCTTCATCCGCGAGGCCGTGAAGGCGCGCATGGAAACGAAGGTTCTCCGCGGCGGTCAGGTCGCGATAGAGGAGCGGCTCGTGGCCGAGGAGCCCGATTCGGCCCCGGGCCCGCCAGGCCTCGCCTGGGAGCGCGCAGTCGAGAACGCTGGCCTCGCCGCTCGTCGGCCGAAGCAGCGTGGCGAGAATCCGGAGGAGAGTGGTCTTGCCCGCTCCGTTCGGTCCGAGAACGGCCAGCGTGCTGCCGACCGGGACCGCGATCGAGACGTCGCGGAGCACCGCTCGGTCGCCGAACGCCCGCCATAGACCGCGGAGCTCGAACGCACGGCCCGAGTGTCGCGAGCGCTCGCGCGCAACGGGTTGCTGGACCGAGGTCGCCTCCGTCATCCGCTGCGATTGTCCCAGCCGGGCA
>DATAOX010000164.1:0-5440 GCA_036265555.1 Solirubrobacterales bacterium | reverse complement strand
AGCACAAGAAGGAGACGAATGCCCAGATCCAGAGGCGCTGAGACCCAGCGCAACGACAACCACCGACGGCGCGGCGAGCATGCCGTATACACGTCGATTGCCGACCATCCGGAGCGGCGCGGCGCGGATCACGCTGCCGCGACGGAGACCACCGACAGCTTTCAGCTCTTCCTGAACCAGGCGAGCCGCTATCCCCTGCTCACCCGCGAGGAGGAGGTCGAGCTGGCGCAGCGCATCGAGCGCGGCGACCTGGCCGCGAAGGAGCGGCTCATCAACTCCAACCTTCGCCTGGTCATCAAGTTCGCCCGCCGCTATCAGGGCCACGGCCTGTCGATGCAGGACCTGGTCCAAGAGGCCATGCTCGGCCTGATCCGCGCCGCCGAGAAGTTCGACTACCGGCGCGGCTACAAGTTCTCGACCTATGCGGTCCTGTGGATCAAGCAGGCGATCCAGCGCGGGCTCGACAACACCGGGCGGCCGGTGCGGATCCCGGCGCACATCGCTCAGCGCGAGCGCACCGTCAACCGCACGGAGTCCGAGCTCAGCGCGAAGCTCAACCGTGAGCCGACCGAGGAGGAGATCGCCGAGCGCGCCAAGCTTCCGCTCGAGGAGGTGAAGGCCGTTCGCGACCTCACTCGCGTCACCACGAGCCTCGACGCCCCGGTCGGCGACGACGGCGATACGACGCTCGGCGAGTTCCGGGCCGAGAGCACGGACAGCGTCGAGGACGAGGTCGATGAGCGCGAGCAGGAGCAGGCGGTAAACGCCGCCCTGTCGACGCTGCCGGAGGACGAGCGCCGAGTCATCGAGCTGCGCTTCGGCACCGGCGGTGCGCCGGAGGCGTCGCTGCGCGAGGTCGCCCGGGAGGTCGGCGTCTCCCAGGAGCGCGCCCGCCAGCTCGAGGCGCGCGGCCTGAAGCGGCTGGCCCGCGACGGGTCACTTGGGGCCTGGCGCGCCGCGTAGGCGCTTCAACTCGATACCCGGCGGCCGGGCGCCCGCCCAGTCCCTCTCTTTCGACCATCGGGCGAAAACCCGGGGGCGCAGATTGGCCCTGTGTAGATAGCCGGTCGGCACCCGATCCGAGAACCTGAGCCAGCAGTAGATGGCCTGCCGCACAGCGGCCGGCGCGGTCACGTGGTTGTCCTGGCTGTGCTCTCGATCGGAAAGGAAGAGTCTGGGGAATGCATTGGTTGAGTCCAGGCGATAACGCCTGGCAGCTCACGGCGGCGACGCTCGTCGGCCTGATGAGCGTGCCGGGCCTGGTCGTGCTCTACGGCGGGGTGATGCAGAAACGCTGGTCCGTGAACTCGATGATGATGGCGTTCGTCGCGTTCGCCATCGTGCTGGTGATGTGGGTGCTGTGGGGGTTCAAGATGGGCTTCGGCTCGCCGATGCACATCTTCGGCGCCGACAGCGGTTTCTTCGCGAACATGTGGGGCAACCCCGGCCCGATCCTCGACAGCTCCTCGCTCCTGGGCCAGGGGAACATCCCGCTGGTCGGCGAGGTGGCGTTCCCGCAATCGACCTTGGCGTACTTCCAGCTCGTGTTCGCCGGGATCACGCCGATCCTGATGCTCGGCTCCGTGCTCGGCCGGATCAACTTCAAGGCCTGGGTTCCGTTCGTCCTCCTGTGGTCGAGCCTCATCTACACGGTGAACGCATTCCTGATCTGGGGCGGCGGGTTCTTCGCGCAGCACGGCGCGCTCGACTACTCAGGCGGCTACGTCATCCACCTCGCCGCTGGCGTGTCCGGCTTCGTCGCGGCCGCGGTGATCGGCCCCCGCCTACAGCGAGACCGGGAGGTCGACGCGCCGAACAACCTTGCGATGGTCGCCGTCGGGGCGGGCCTTCTGTGGATGGGCTGGAACGGGTTCAACGGCGGCGACATGTACGCCGCGAACGACGTCGCCGCTGCCTCGGTCCTCAACACGAACCTCTGCACCGCCGTCGCGTTCCTGGTGTGGGTCGGGTGGGACTATCTCACCGGCCAGAAGCCGAGCCTCATCTCCAGCATCAACGGGATGATCACCGGCCTCGTGGCGATCACGCCCGCGGCCGGCTACGTGAACGGCTGGGGGGCGATCGTCATCGGGGTGGTGGCCGCGACGATCGTCTACTTCGCGCTGAACTATCTCAGCCGCACCGCTCCATTTCGCAACGTCGACGACACGCTCGGCGTGGTCTACACGCACGGGTTCGCCGGCGTAACGGGTGGGCTGCTCACGGGGATCTTCGCCAACGAGGCCATGGGCGCGGCCCCGGGCCTCATCTCGGGCGACGGCGGCCACCTGCTCGGCTGGCAGGCGCTCACGGCGCTGTGGGTCGTCGCCTTCTCGGCGATCGGAACGTTCGTCCTCCTGCAGCTCGTGAGGATGTTCGTCCCGCTGAGGATGGACGAGAAGGACATGGAGGAAGGCGACCTCGCGGTCCACGGTCACGAGGTGTATCCGTCCGACGTTCCGTCGCTGGCGTTCCCGTCCGGCATGCCGGCGGCACCGCAGGAACGACCGGCCGAAGCACCGGGCTGACCCTCCCGGGCCAACCGGCACGCGCACAAGCGCCCCCGCCGCCCGGCGGGGCGCGCTTCATCGGGGCCCGAGCTCCGCGAGCGCCCCGGCGAGGGCCGATGCCAGATCCGCGCCAAGCCGGATGCTCGGGAGCTCCGCGAGCTCGGGCGGCGCCGGCGTATCGGCCAGGCGCACCAGGAACACCCGGCCGCCGGCCGAGCCGACGGCCGCACCGGCCTCATAGAGCCAGGCCCGCGGGGGATCGGCGGTCTCGACCGCCAGGATCAGGGCCATGGGCTCTTGATCGACCCCCGATTCCTCACCGGCTCGGTCCACCGCCGCGATGCCGAGCTCCCCGAGCGCCTCCACGATCACCTGGCGGCCCGCTGCCGTCTCGGCGTGAACGGCGACGGCGGCGGCGTCGCGCACCGCACCCGCGACCAGCTCCCGGGTGACCGTCCTCCCCGAGCGCTGGGCGTGGTTCCAGCCACGCCCGAACGCGAGGTCGGGCCCAGCGAGCTCCGGTCCCTCCATGATCTGCAGGCTGCACTCCGCGGGCTCCCAATCCCGATCGCCCAGACGGATCGTCTCCCGGGTCGTCCAGGGAGCCAGGACCTCGCGCCGCAGGCGCTCCCGATCGAGGTTGAACTCACGAGCCCAGCGATGCCCGCGACGGATCTCGACATGGAACGCCACCGGGCCGGCTACAACAGGCCGGCGTCGCGGCAGCTCTCGCGGATCGCCGTCGCGCCGGGATCGCCGTGCTGCGTGCGCGTTGCGCAGATCCGCCGGGCCCGTTCCCCACAGGCGTCGACGGGCTCAGCGCCGGTGAAGCCGGGGACGATCGCGTATATGCAGCCCCGCGCGGGCGCGGGGCGAGAGTTCGGCAACGTGGCGATCACGACCGCCGCGATCGCCACGAGTGTGACCGCGACGGCAGCGATGGCGATGTTTCGCTCCCGCGTGGTCAGGCGCCGAAGTGGCGTGTTGATCCGCCGCCAGTGACCTTCCAGAGGCATTCGCGATCAGGTTAACGCCGCCATTGCCCTAGATCTTTCCCCTGCCGTAGCGTCGAGAGACCTCGCCGAAGACCTCGAGCATCCGATCGGCCGCGGGGGGCGTACTGGCGGGACGGGCCGTGGCCGCGAGCACTGCGCGAACCGGAGCTCGTGGATGTAGGGCGCGAATGGTGATGTCATCGCGCACCGTCGACAGCGCGAGCTGAGGAATCAGCGCCACGCCGACGCCGGCCGCGACCAGACCCTGGACGGTCTGGTAGTCGTCGGTCTCGAACGAGACGGTCGGCTCGAAGCCCGCGGCGTGACAAGAGCGCACCACGTGGCGGGCGCAGGGGCTCGCCGCGGACGTCTGGACCCATGACTCCTCGCTCAGGTCCTCCAGGCGCACCCGGGGCGAGTCGGCGAGGCGGTGATCGTCGGGGAGCGCGAGGTACATCGGATCCTCGAGCAGCTCGATTCGGCGCAGCCCCGCGCCGAGGCCTCCGCTCACGCCCTCGAACTCGAACAGGAGCGCCACGTCGAACTCCCCCGCCCGCAGCCGCGGGGCGATCTCCTCCGGTTCGCCCTCGGCGAGGCTGAGTGCCACCTCCGGGTAGGCGTCACGGAAGGTCGCGACGGCGAGCGGGACGATCGTGGCGCCGGCGGTGGGAAACGACGCGATGGTGAGTCGACCGCCGCGGACCCCGGCGATCGCCGCGACCTCCGCCTCGGCGGCTTCGAGGCGCGCCAGGATGACATCGGCGTGCGGCGCGAGGGCGGCGCCCGCATCGGTCGGCCGTGCGCCGCGCCGGTTGCGCTCGAGGAGCGGTACGCCCAACTCGGTCTCGAGGGCGGCGACCGATTGCGACACGGCCGATTGCGAGTACGAGAGCGCATCCGCGGCGGCCGAGAACGATCCGCGGTTCAAGACCTCCCGGAAGACTCGCAACCGGCTCGGGTTCAACATAAGTAAAGCTTATTCATTTGATCAGAAGAATTACTTGCGCTGCTGGCAGGAGTGGGCGAGCATCGCGGCGAAACCGGTAAGCGCAAACGACGGAAGGTACGAACCATGGCTCCGAGGATCTTCGTCTCCTACGACGACACGGAGAACGACCGCGACGCACTTGCCCTCGGGGAGCTCCTCGCGAGGGGCGGCGCGGAGCTCTCGCTCGCCTACGTCCGCCACGCGCAGCAGTCGGACCGCGACCGCGAGGCCCTCGAGGAACGCGAGGCGGAGGCACTGCTAGAGCACGGGGCGCAGCTCCTCGGCAACCCCGACCTGCCAAGGCACGTGATCGTTCACGCGTCGACGGGTGACGGGCTTCGCGAGCTCGCGCTGCGAGAGCGGGCCGACATCGTGGTCTTCGGCTCCGACTACCGCACGGCGCCGGGCGCCGTGACGCCGGGCAGCTCGGCCCAGCGGCTGCTGAACGGTGGCCCCACGGCGGTCGCGATCGCTCCGGCGGGCTTCCGCGAGCAGCTACCCCATCGGGTCGCGCGGGTCAATGTCCTCGCGGAGGGCGACCCGGCCGCGACCGACACCGGTCGCTGGCTCGCCGCGAGCCTCGGTGCGGAGGCCGCTGCGGACGAGAACGACCATGGCGACCTGCTGGTCCTCGGGTCCACGGAGGGCGGCCGCCCCGGGCGGGTGACGCTGAGCGCCTCCGCCGGCTATGAGCTCGAAACCGCCACCGTACCCGTGCTCGCGGTACCGCGCGAAAGGCCGGTCCGCTTCGTGGCCCGCGCCTACGCCGAAGCGTAATCGCCGCTTGCTGCTGAGAAGCCGCCTACTCCGCGGCCGCGAGGGCCTGCTGCAGTTTCGCGGCCGTCTGCGGCCCCTGCAGCGTCTGGACGATGTTCCCGTCCGCGTTGAGGACAAACGTCGTCGGTAGGCCGTTGAGGCCGTATTCCGTCCCGACCCTCTGCGTCGGA
>DATAOX010000163.1:0-2575 GCA_036265555.1 Solirubrobacterales bacterium | reverse complement strand
CGAGAAGGCCCAGGAGGCGCTGCGAGCCGGGGCCGACGAGGTCGGGGCAGAGGACCTGGTGAAGAAGATCGAAGCTGGCTGGCTTGAGTTCGACGTCGCGCTCGCGACGCCAGACCTCATGGGCCAGGTCGGGCGGCTGGGTAAGGTGCTCGGGCGTCGCGGCCTCATGCCGAACCCGAAGGCCGGGACGATCACCTTCGACCTCGACCGCGCGATCCGCGAGGTCAAGGGCGGCCGTGTGGAGTTCAAGGTCGACAAGGCGGCGATCGTCCACGTCCCCGTGGGCAAGTCGAGCTTCGAGGCCGATGCGCTCGTCGCGAACCTCGCGGCGCTCGTCGACGCGATCAATCGCGCGAAGCCGTCCGGTGCCAAGGGCACGTACCTGCGGACGCTCACCATCGCCAGCACGATGGGCCCGGGCATCCGCGTCGACATTCCCGGAGTGCTTGCGGCCGCAGCGGCGGCGTGATCTCGGCTCGCCCGCGCGTTGTCGTCTCCGCGCGATCGCTCACGCACCTTCGAGTGCCCTCGCGACCGTGCTCGACTCCGCCCTCGGCGAAGCCAAGCTGACGCCGCCCAAGCGGCTTCTCGACTTTCGGGCATAATGCGCAACCCGCCAGCGATGGCGGGCAACGTCAATCGACGGAAGCACCAGCCGAAGACAGCCTGCGCCCGCGGACCGCACCTCGCGTGACGGTCGGGGCTTGATCCGCCGGAACGGATCGGGGCAATGCCCCGGGGACGCCGGCGAGCACGCCGAGGCAGGAATGGAACGTCCGCCCTTCGCGGTGGGCGCGCCCCCTGCACTTCAGGTCAGCGCCTGCGGGCGCCCGTCGCAGGGGAGCCTCGGCCTCGCGGCCGCTGCGCCCACCGCCGCGCGCCGGCTGCGCGCAAGAAAGCTGACAACGGAGGGCACCATGCCGACCGAGGCCAAGGTTGCGGCCGTCGCCGACCTGCGCGAGCAGCTGTCGAAGAGCCGCACCCTGATCGTCTCGGAGTACCGGGGTCTGACGGTTCGCGAGATCGCGGAGATCCGGCGCAACCTGCGCAAGCAGGACGTGAGCTACCGGGTCGTGAAGAACCGGCTCTTGAAGATCGCCGCTTCCGACACGATCGGAAACGCGCTCAGTCCGCTCCTCACCGGTCCGACGGCGATCGCCTTCGGCCAGGACGAGGGCGCGACGGCCAAGGCCGTCATCGACACGATGCGCCCGTACCGCGCGGTGCGGATCACGGGCGCCGTGCTCGGGGACCGCGCGATCGATGCGAATGCGGTCACGAGGCTTGCCTCGCTGCCGTCGCGCGACACGCTGCTGTCCCAGATCGCCGGAATCTTCACCGCGCCGCTGGCCACGACCGCGGGCCTGTTCGACGCTCCGCTCCGCGACGTCGCCGGGCTCGTCCAGGCGCTGGCGGACAAGCAGGCCGCTGCGGCCTGACGTTCGGACCCGATACCGACGACCACCCCAATCAATCGCTCTGACCAACCGCTGAAGGAGATCCCAACCGTGGCAACGATGACCGCCGACCAGCTGATCGAGGCGTTCGAGAAGATGACCGTCCTCGAGCTCTCGGAGTTCAAGAAGGCGTTCGAGGACAAGTTCGGCGTGACCGCCGCCGCCCCTGTGGCCATGGCGGCCGCGCCCGCTGCCGGTGGCGCCGCGGCCGGTGGCGAGACCGCTGCCGCTGCCGAGGAGCAGACCGAGTTCGCCGCCGTCCTGTCCGAGGTCGGCCCGAACAAGATCCCCGTGATCAAGGTCGTCCGCGAGCTCACCGGCCTCGGCCTCAAGGAGGCCAAGGACCTCGTCGACGCGGCCCCGAAGCCCGTCAAGGAGGGGATCGCCAAGGACGAGGCCGACAAGATCAAGGCCGCCCTCGAGGAGCAGGGCGCCAAGGTCGACATCAAGTAGCACGTTCCCGGAACGGCCGGGGCGGGCGTTGTCGCCTGCGCGCGGGAGCTCACGCACGTCCAAGTGCGCTCGCTCCCGTGCTCGGCTCCGCCTTCGCCCCAACCGTTCGGAAACGCGCTAGGAGACGCGCTGGGCGCCTCCCGGAACGAGCACCGCGCGAGCTCGCGGAAGGCCTCAGACGGTTTGGACGACCGTTTGACAAAAGTTCCCCCAGCGATACACTCTGTGGTTCTGTGAGCGCCGGCCCCTACCATCCCCATGTCCTCCGTCAAGGAGCGGTCTTTCATGCTGTCTTCCGCTGAATCGCCGGCCGTCGGCCAGCCGTCGGCGGCGCGTAAGCGCTACGCCCGGATCCCCGAGGTCCTCCCCGTCCCGAACCTGATCGAGCTGCAGCTGGAGTCGTTCCGCTGGTTCATCGACCGGGGCCTGCGGGAGCTCTTCGACGAGATCAGCCCGATCAAGGACTTCACCGGCAAGGTCATGGAGCTGCAGTTCCTTGACTACGAGTTCGGCGATCCGAAGTACTCCGAGGAGGAGTGCCGCACCAAGGACCTGACCTACAGCCGGCCGCTCTACGTCAACGTCGAGCTCCTGATCAAGGAGACCGGGGAGATCCAGCGCCAGCGCGTCTACATGGGCGACTACCCGTGGATGACGGACCTGGG
>DATAOX010000162.1:0-18296 GCA_036265555.1 Solirubrobacterales bacterium | reverse complement strand
GGAATGGGCGCCGCCACCAACGCGGCCACGAGCAAGGAATCGACGTACCTTCACGCCCGCTTCCTGGACGAGCACACCGACGAGGCGTTCCAGCTGCTCGCCGAGATGCTGATCGCACCGGCCCTGCCGCCAGGCGAAGTCGACTCCGAGCGCGAGGTCGTCCTCGAGGAGATCGCCATGTATGAGGACGAGCCGCAGGACCGGGTCCACGACGTGCTGGCGCGGGCCGTTCACGGCGACCATCCGTTGGGCCGCCGCATCCTGGGCGAGGCCGAGGTGATCGGGTCGATCCCCGTCCCCGAGATCGCCCGCTACCACCATGACCGCTACACGCGTCCGAACATCGTAATCGCCGCGGCGGGCCACCTCGACCACGACGCGATCGTGGAGCTGGCCCGGGTCCACATGGCGGCGCCGGCGGGCGAGCCGAACCGGATCTCGGGGAGCGGCGACGCGAACGGTGCGGCGCCGCGGTTTCTGTTTCAGCCGAAGGAGACCGAGCAGTACCACATCTGCTTCGGTGGGCCGGGGATCGCACGGGCCGACGAGCGCCGGTTCGCGCTCGCGGTGCTCGATGCCATCTTCGGCGGGTCCATATCGTCGCGGTTGTTCCGCGAGATTCGCGAGAAGCGGGGCCTTGCCTACGCTGTCGGCTCCTACACGGAGCAGTACGCGGACACGGGGATGGTGGCGATGTACCTCGGAACGCGCGGGGACAACGTCGCCGAGGCGTGCGGGATCATCGGCCGCGAGCTGGGCAACCTGCGCGACGCGGGCGTGTCGTCGGCGGAGCTGGAGCGCGCCAAGGAGCACGTCAAGGGGCGCATGGTGCTGAGCCTCGAGTCGACCGCCGCCCGGATGACCCGGCTCGCGCGCTCGATCCTCTTCGAGATCCCACTGCTGTCGCTGGACGAGATGCTCGAGCGGACCGAGCGGGTGACGGCGGAGGACGTCGAGGCGCTCGCGATGGAGCTCTATAACCCGGAGCGGCTCTCGGCCGCCTGCATCGGGCCTGCCGAGGACCGCTTTCGGGATGCGAGCGCCGCCGTCAGCGAGGCACTGGCCGCGGCGTGATCCGAGTCGGCGTCTCGGGCGCTGCGGGCCGCATGGGCGAGGCCGTCTGCGAGGCGGTCACCGAGGCGGACGACCTGGAGCTCGCCGGCCGCGCCGATCCGGCCCTGGACATGCCGCTTGCCGGCGTACTGGGCGACTGCGAGGTGCTCGTCGACTTCACCACGCCCGATGCCGCGCCACAGAACGTCCGCGCCTGCCTCGACGCCGGCGTCCACGCGGTGGTCGGCACCACCGGCTTCGACCTGGGCGCGCTGCGGCAGGCGGCTGAGGCCGCGGAGACGGAAGCCCGCGTCTTCGTGGCCCCGAACTTCGCGATCGGCGCGGTCTTGATGATGCAGATGGCCCAGGACGCCGTTCGGCATATGCCCGACTGCGAGGTCATCGAGCTACATCACGAGCAAAAGCGCGATGCACCGTCAGGGACGGCGAAGCGCACCGCCGAGTTGATCCGAGGGGCCGGCGGCAGAGTCCACGAGCCGATCCACTCGGTTCGCCTTCCCGGGCTCGTCGCTCACCACGAGGTCATCTTCGGCGGTGAGGGACAGACGCTCTCGATCCGCCACGACTCGATCGATCGGCGCTCGTTCATGCCGGGAGTGCTGCTCGCGGTGAGGAGGGTTGGCGGCCTCGAGGACCGCTTCACCGTGGGCCTCGAGACGCTGCTCTGATCGGCGGGTTGCCGCACGCCGCTAACCGCATTGACGGGGTTAGGTGGGCTATAGCGCCCTTAAACCCCGTCAATGCCGGTCATTCTGAAGCCGACGGGTCCGGGCGCCTGTTAGGCGACTGTAGAGTCACCCGGCCTTGCGCCTCTCCCAGATCGCCCTGAGCGTCGGCGACGTTCGTCGCAGCCAGCGTTGGTACCGGGACGTGGTCGGCCTCGAGCCTTCCGGTGGCACGAATCTGTTCGCCGGCCCACTCGCGTCGATGGTGCAGGGCGTTCCACGCTCGGCGTCGACCTGCTGGTGGCTGGTCGATCGCCAGGAGCTCTTTCAGGTCGAGCTGTTCGAGTTTCGGAGCCCGCTCGGGCGCGGGCTGCCCTCCGATTGGCGCCCGTGCGACATCGGCTACTCGACCATCTCGTTCACGGTTGACGACCTCGACGCCGCCATCGCCCGGGCGAGGTCAGCGGGCAGCCCGCCGCTCAGCGATCCCGTTGGCGCCCCCGACGAGCGCCGTGTATCTGTGCGCGACCCCGACGGCGTGCAGGTCGAGCTGATGGAGGACGATCCTCGCGCGCCGTGTCATCGGCCACGCCCTCGCCCTGAGATCTCCGGCGTCGCGCGAGCGGTGACCCTGTCGGTGCCCGATCTGCAGCGCTCGCGCCACTTCTTCGTGGACGTTCTGGGGCTGGCCACGGCCGAGGGCCTTCAGCTCCACCGGCCCGAGCACGAGGCGCTGTGGGGGCTGGAGGGCGCCCGGGTGGAGCGGCTTTGCCTGTGGGCGGACGACCTCCTGGTCGAGCTCGCTTCGTATACGGACCCCACCCCGAAGTCGTGGCCCGACGGGTATCGAATCAGCGACCGAGGGATCCTGAACATCGCCTTCGGCTTTCGCGATCGCGCGGGGTTCGAGACGGCGGCCCGCCGGTGCCGCGAGGCGGGCTTCGAGGGGAACGGACCACCCCTTCGCCTCGGGCCGTGGTCGGTGATCTACGTGAACGACGATCAGGGGTTCAGCGTCGAACTCCTCCACGTGGAGCGGTGGTACGAGCGCCAGATGGGCTTTCGCGCCCGCCCGACGCCGCGTCTGGCGCCGTTCGCCGGGCGCACGCCGGCACGGCTGCGCGGTCGCCGCCGATTTCGGAAGGCGGTCATCACGGGAGCCGCCGGAGGAATCGGCAGGGAGCTCACCCGCCTCGCGGCCGAGGACGAGACGACGCTTGCGCTCGTGGACCGGCCGGGCGCGGCGCTGCCCGAGCTCGCCGGCGAGCTCGGCAACGGAGCCGACGTCTCCACGCGGGAGGTGGACTTCGCCGACCTCGAGGCGCTCGATGCGGTGGCTGCCGAGCTCGCGAACGATCACCCCGATATCGACCTGCTCATCGCCGCAGCCGGCGTGGACCGCGCGCAGTCGATGCTCGCGTTCGACTGGCGCCAGGCGCGGGAGGACTTCGAGGTCAATGCGCTCGCCAACCTCGTGCTGCTGTCGCACCTGGCCCCGGTGATGGCGCGCTCGGGCGGGGGCCATGTGACCGCGATCGCAAGCCTCGCCGGGCTCGTGGGAATGCCATTCGAGGCCACATACAGCGGCAGCAAGGCCGCGCTGGCGGCGATCACGGACTCGGCGCGGGCGGAGCTCGAGCCGCGGGGCATCACGTTCACCGCCGTGTTCCCGGGGTTCGTCGATACGCCGATGTTTCGGGGCAACGCCTTCAAGCACACCTATTTCGTGACGCCTCGGGACGCCGCCGAGCTCATCTACATGGCGACGCTCAGGCGCCGCGAGCGGCTGGGCTTCCCCGCGATCGAGTACGCGAAGGCGCGGCTCGCGGCGGCGTTGCCCGCGCGCATCCGCGACCCGATCACACGCGGGGCCATGAATCCGCCGCAGGCCGGGGAGTAGAGTCGCCTCCGGATGAGCGAGGACCTCGCCCGGATGGACGCCACCGCACAGGCGGCGCTCGTCCGGCGCGGCAAGGCGAGCCCGCTCGAGCTGGTGGACGCCGCAATCGAGCGGATCGAGGCCTCCAACGGCGAGCTCAACGCGGTCATCCACAAGCTCTACGATGCGGGCCGAGCGTCCGCCGGCGCTGAGGTCCCCGACGGCCCGTTCAGGGGTGTCCCGTTCCTATTGAAGGACCTGGGCGCGGCCTTCGCCGGGCAGCCGCTTCACATGGGGATGCAGTATCTGAAGGACGCGGACTTCCGGTCGCCGGTCGACACATATCTCGCCCAGCGCTTCCGGCTGGCGGGGTTCGTCACGATCGGCAAGACCAACACGCCGGAGCTCGGGATCCTGCCGACGACGGAGCCCAAGGCATACGGGCCGAGCCGCAATCCGTGGGATCTGTCCCGCTCCACCGGGGGGTCGAGCGGCGGATCCGGGGCGGCGGTCGCCGCCGGCATGGTGCCCATTGCGCACGCGACCGACGGCGGCGGGTCGATTCGGATCCCGGCCAGCGAGTGCGGGCTCGTTGGGCTGAAACCGACCAGGCAGCGGATCTCAGAGGGCCCGCTGATCGGCGACAACATGTCAGGCCTGACCGCGGAGTTCGTCGTCTCGCGCTCGGTTCGCGACACCGCGGCGGTCCTGCAGGCCGTCCACGGCCCGGCGCCTGGCGACCCTTACGTCGCGCCGGCGCCGGCACGGCCGTATACCGAGGAGGTGGGAGCGGACCCGGGTCGACTCCGGATCGGCATGGTCACCGAGCCGCTGCTCCAGGCTGAGCCCGACCCCGTGGTCGCCGAGGCGGCACGCGACGCCGGCCGGCTGCTGGAGTGGCTTGGCCACGCCGTGGAGGAGAGCGGCCCGAGCGGATTCGAGGAGATGGACCTCATCGACACCTTCTTCACGCGGTGGATGGCCTCGCAGACGGCCGCGCTCGATCAGCTCCAGGCTGTCGTCGGCCGCGACATCGGATCCGGCGACGTCGAGCCGTTGACCCGAGCCCTCGCCGAGGAGGGCAGGCGGAGGAGCTCGGGCCGATACCTGGCGGCGGTGAGCCAGCACCATCTGGTCTCACGAATGGTCGCCGGCTGGTTCCACTCGGGGTTCGATCTGCTGCTCACTCCGACGCTGGGCGAGCCGCCGCCGCGGCTGGGAAGCTTCGACGACTCCGGTGAGGATCCCGTCGCGGCGTTGATGAGGGGAGTGCAGACGGCGGCGTTCACGGCACTTTTCAACGTCACGGGTCAGCCGGCTATCTCGCTGCCGCTCCACTGGACCGAGGACGGCCTGCCGATCGGGATCCAGCTCGTGGCGCCGTTCGGCGCCGAGGATGCGCTGCTGCGCGTCGCGGCACAGCTCGAGGAGGCTCGCCCCTGGGCCGACCGCATTCCCGCCGCGGTGATGGCGTAGGACCTGCGCCCGGGCCGGCTGCCGTTCTGTCCGCCATACTCTCCGGCGGACTTAGATGGCCACGATCTCCGGAGTGATCACCGCAATGGTGACCCCGTTCGGTGCGGACGGGAGCCTCGACCTGAGCGCGGCGCGCCGCGTTGCGCGGCATCTGGTCGAGAACGGGTCGCACGGGCTCGTCGTCGCCGGGACGACCGGCGAGGCCCCGACACTGTCGGATGGGGAGAAGCTCGATCTGCTCGACACGGTGCTCGAGGAGGTCGGCGACGCCGCCACCATCATCTGCGGCACCGGGTCGAACGATACCCGGCACTCGGCTCATCTCACCAGGGACGCCTGCGGCGCCGGCGCCGATGCGGTGCTCGTCGTCACCCCGTACTACAACAAGCCGAACCGCGCCGGCCTTCGCGCGCACTTCTCCGCCGTGGCGGAGGCGGCGGGGGAGACGCCGATGATCCTCTACAACATCCCCTCGCGTACGGTGATCAATCTGCCGCCGGAGTTCCTGGCCGAGCTGGCAGGCGAGATCGACAACGTGGTTGCGGTGAAGCAGGCGAACGACGACGAGCTCGGCCCGATCGAGGGGCTCGAGATCCTCGCGGGCAACGACGGGATCTTTCGACGCTGCCTCGCGATCGGCGGTACCGGCGGGATCTTGGTGAGTTCGCACCTCGTCGGCCCCGAGATGCGCGAGATCTATGACGCGGCGACGGCGGGAGAGATGGAGCGAGCGCAGGAGATCGACGAGCGACTGGCGCCCATCTACCGGGCGACCGTCGTGACGGCGAATCCGATTCCCGTCAAGACGGGGCTCGAGCTCCTCGGCGTGATCGACGCGCATTTCCGGCTGCCACTGGTCCCCGCCAGTGACGAGGAGCGGGGAGAGGTCCGGGCGGCGCTGGAGCGGCACGGACTGCTGGTGGCGGGCGGCACCGGGTAGTGGCACCGGGTTCTGCGTAGGCGGGGGTCATCGCGTGAGCGAGGTCCGGATTCTGCCGCTCGGCGGCCTAGGCGAGATCGGCAAGAACATGACGGTCGTCGAGAAGGACGGCGCGATCGTCGTCGTGGACACCGGGCTCATGTTCCCGACCAGCGAGATGCTCGGCATCGACCTGGTGTTGCCCGACTTCACCAGCCTCCGCGATCGCGGCGACGACATCTGCGCGATCGTCCTCACTCACGGCCACGAGGACCATGTCGGGGCGCTGCCGTTCGTGCTGCGCGAGATCTTCGACTCGGACGTGACCAGGATGCCGCCCATCTATGGTGGCGCGCTGACGATCGGCCTCGTGCGCTCCAAGCTCGAGGAGCACCGCATCCGGGAAGCGCCGCTGGAGGTCCTCGCCCCGTCAGTGCGGAGGGCACTCGGGCCGTTCGAGATCGAGTTCGTCCACATGGCCCACTCGATCCCCGACTCCCGGGCGGTCATCGTCCGCACCGATCCCGGGCCGATCCTGTTCACCGGGGACTACAAGTTCGATCAGACGCCCGTGGACGGCAATCCGGCGGACGTCTCGCGGCTCGCCGCGCTCGGTGCCGAAGGGCTCCTCTGCCTTTGCGGCGACTCGACCAACGCCGACCGCCCGGGCATCGCGCCGTCGGAGTCGAGTGTCGGCCCGGCGCTGCTGGACCTGTTCGCACGTTGCCGCGCGCGGATCATCGTCACCTCCTTCGCCTCCAACGTCCACCGGGTGCAGCAGGTGATCGACGCCGCCGCCCACCTCGACCGAAAGGTCGCGCTCGTGGGCCGTTCGATGCGAAAGAACTTCAACATCGCCCGCAACCTCGGCATCGCGGACGCGCCGGAGGAAATCATGATCTCGCCTCGCGAGATCGAGTCCTTTCCCGATCACAAGGTGGTCGCGATCTCGACCGGCAGCCAGGGCGAGCCGCTTTCGGCCCTGCGGCGCATGGCGCATGCCGACCACCCCGACGTGGAGCTCCATTCGGGCGACACGGTGATCTTCTCGGCGACGCCGATCCCAGGAAACGAGCGCTCGGTGAACGAGACGATCGATCGCATCTTCGAGATCGGGGCGGAGGTGGTGACGGCGGCCGACGCCCCGATCCACGCCTCGGGGCATGGGTGGCAGGAGGAGCTCAAGCTGATGCTCAACCTGACGCGCCCGCGCTACGTGATGCCGTTCCACGGTGACCACAAACGCCTCCGCCTGCACGCCCAGCTCGCCGAGTCGGTGGGGATCGGGTCGGAGCGGATCTTCAAATCGCGAAATGGCGGGGTGCTCGCGATCGACGACGCCGGTGCACGGTTTGGCCCCGACGAGCCGGCGGGGATGATCTTCGTCGACGGCGTGGACATCGGCGACCCTGACGATGTCGCGCTGCGAGACCGCCGGGCCCTCTCGGCGGACGGGGTCTTTATCGTTGTCGCGACGATCTCGTCGGACGATGGCTCCCAGGTCGCGCCGCCGGAGATCATCTTTCGCGGAGTGCCGTTCGTCGAGGAGTCGGACGGGCTCGTCGAGGAGTTGAGGGGTGTCGTCGCACGCTCGCTGGCGGATGCGGCGCGGCACGACGAGCGCGAGGCAAGCCTGCTGCAGGAGGACCTCCACGACGACATCGCCGAGTTCGTCTACGAGCGCCTGCGTCGCCGGCCGATGGTCCTGCCCGTGATCGTGGAGGTCTGAGCGATGACGGCAACAATGGTGCCCCGCGGCGCCCTGCTCACCGTGGCAATTGTGGGCCTCGCCCTCCCCGGGACCGGTTCGGCCGCGGCGCTCCCGAGCCCCTCGCGCGACCTCCGGGCGGCTGCAGCTCCTGAGCGCGAGCTGAGACCGGCGCAGCGCATCACGCTTCCGGGCGGCACCGTCGTCAAGCGGTACCAGCAACGAGTGGTCGGCGCGCCCGTCCTGGGCGCGCAGGCGGTCACCCAGCGGGCGCCCGGGGCCCCGGCGCAGCTGGCCGCCGACACGACCAGGGCGAGGATCGAGGTTCCGAGCTCCTCGCAGCTCTCGCGCGAACGGGCGGTCGCGATCGCGCGGGCGAGCGTCGGCTCGCTGCGGCTCAGGGGACCGATCTCGGCGAAGCTCGCGATCCAACCCGGGCACGGCGGCCGGCTCGTGTGGAGGATCCTGATCCCGGCCGCGCACCCCCTCGGCGACTTCGAGGTTCTCGTCGACGCCGGGAGCGGAGAGGTCGTCGCCCGCAACGACCTCCTGCGGCGCTTCCGCACCGGCGCCGCGATGCTCTACAAGGTCAACCCCGTAGTGCAGCACGGCGGAGCCAGCCGCCTCTGGAGCGACCGGCACGACCACGACACTCGCCTGCTGCGGCATCTGCGCCGCCGGGTCCGGCTGCCGAACCTCGAGAGCGGTCAGCATTGCCTGCGCGGGCGCTGGGTACACGCGCTGCGAGGGCACCGCGAGAGGGAGACCTGCAAGCCCGACCTCCACTGGATGAAGACAACCCGCTCCGACAATCGGTTCGAGGCGCTGATGGTCTACTTCCAGATCAACCGGTCCCAGCAGTACGTCCAGTCGCTCGGGTTCTCGGATTCGAACTCGTCGCCGAACGGCATCGCTGACCATGTCCAGCGAGCCGTCGCCGACGCCTACAGGCAGGACAACTCGTTCTACTCGCCCGTGACCCACACCGTCACCTTCGGGCTCGGTGGCGTGGACGACGCCGAGGACGGCGACGTCATCCTCCACGAGTACGCGCACGCGATGCAGGATTCGGAGTCACGGGCGTTCGGCCGCAGCCTGGCCTTCCAGCCGGCCGCGCTCGCCGAGGGATCCTCCGACTACTGGGCCGCGGCCATGTCCTCGCTCACCCCGAAGACGTCGAACGAGGACGACGTCTGCATCTTCGACTGGGACGCGACCAGCTACGGCAAGTTCTTCCCCAAGGTGCCGTCTGAGACCTCGGGACGACACTGCGGCCGCCGCGCTGACGTGACCAGAACCTTCGATCAAGCGAAGAGCCGGTGCCGGCGCGTACCGTTCGGAGGCCGATTCGTGCCCGATCCCCACTGCGTCGGCGAGGTGTGGTCCAGCGCGCTCTGGAGCATGAGGAGAAGATTCGTCGCCCGCGCCCACGCCAAGGGCGGCGCGCGCATGGACCGGGTCTACCTGGCCTCGCAGTTCCTCTACACGGCGAAGGAGAGCTTCAAAGACGCCGGCAATGCCCTGCTATGCGCCGACGAGGATCTGCGTCCACACGGGACGCCGGGAGACTGCCACGGCAGGGATTACTCGCTGATCCACCGCGAGCTTCACCGGCGCGGGATCCTCGGCTAACGGGCAGCGGCGGCATCCGTCCCCGAAAAGAATGACCCGCCGGTGTCAGGGAGGGGGAACACCGGCGGGTCGCTTGGCTCAGACTGGCCAACGATCACCCGTCGAGGTGGTGTCGGGGGGTGCCCCCGGCGGGTGGGTTGTCTCGTCCGCGCGGAAAGGTAGTTGCCCGGCATAAACGGTTGTTAAACCTCTGCCTCCGATCTCCTAAGAATCAAAAAGGGCGGCGGAGCGGGGGAAACGGGCCCCGGGATGAGCGACCTCAGGCAGATGCGGGAAGCCTCACGGTGAACCGTGCGCCTCCACCCGACGACGTTCCGGCCTCCACCTGGCCCCCGTGTGAGGTGGCGACGGCCTTAACGATCGCGAGGCCGAGCCCGGTACCGGACTGGCCGGCGAGGTCCGCTGGTCCGGCGCCGCGGACGAACCGCGAGAAGATCTGGCCCTCCATGCCGGACGGGAGCCCCGGCCCGTCGTCGGAGACCTCGAGCACAGCGTCCCCGTTTCGACGTTCCACGGCAACCTGGATCTCGGTTCCATCGGGTGTATGCCGCACGCCGTTGTCCAGCAGATTGACGGCCAGACGATGGAGTTCGTCGGCGTTGGCCTGCACCGAGACGGGTTCCGCTTCGAGAATCGTGAGCCGGTGCCCATCGGCCACCGGCCGGACCTCGGCGACCGCCGCTGTGGCGACCTCGCCCAAGTCCACCTCCGCGCGCGGGCTGGCGCGGCCGGCGTCCGCGCGCGCCAGCAACAGAAGATCCGAGACGAGCCGGCTCATGCGCTTCGACGATCGCAGGGCCGAACTCACCATCTCGTGCTCGTCGGTGCCGGCGTCCGCTCGAGTGAGCCGCTCCTGGAGGAGCTCGAGGTTGGCGAGCACGCTGGTGAGCGGCGTCCTCAGCTCGTGGGAGGCATCGGCCACGAACTCCCGCTGCAGCTGCATCATCTGCTCGGTCTCGGAGCGCGCCGCATCGAGCTCGCGCAGCATCTGGTCAAGGGTTCGCGCCAGCTCGCCCACCTCGTCGTGCCGCTCGGGCTCGGGGATGCGCTGGGAGGGATCGCGCGTCGCGGCGATCGAACGTGCGGTCGACGTCAACGATGCGATCGGCCGCATCGCCCGGCCGGCGATGGCAATTCCGGCCAAGGCCGCGAGCGCGGCGCCGCCCAGTACGCCCAGGCCCAAGAACAGCCAGAGCCGGCTTATCGTCGATTCGATGTTTTCGGTGTTGCGGCCGTACTGGAGGAAGGCGGGCACGTGCACGATGGAGGCAGCGTGGATCTGGACCCCGGGAATCCTCGTTGAGTACACGCGGAGGGCGCCGGAATCGGTGAAGCCGGGAAGCGATTGTGGCAGCGGCCCCAGATCCACGGTGTGGCTTGCCGGCGCGAGTGGGTACAGGTGGCCGGTCCGGTCCACAACACGGGCGACGGCTCCCGCAACCATGGTTCCGCGGATCGGGGGCACTCCGGCCTGGGTTAGTCGAATGTTCTGGACGGTCTGGTTTGCCGCATCACGAAGTTCGCTGTTGAAGTTCGCTTCGAGCCGGTTCTGAGTTAGCCGCCCGACGACCAGGGCGAAGACGACCAGGATCACGAAGGTCAGGATCGCCGAAACTGCGGCCAGTCGCCAGCGGATCGGCCAGCGGTTCGGCGTCAGGGTCGCGACGAGTCGCTCAAGCCGCTTCATCGCGGGGCGCCCTCATGACGTAACCGGCGCCGCGCTTGGTGTGGAGGATCCGGGGCTCGCCGCCCGCCTCGAGCTTTCGCCGCACGTTGGAGATGAAGACGTCGATCGTGTTCGTCATCGCCATCGGGTCGTAGCCCCAGACCTCCTCGAGCAGGCGCTCCCGTGAGATCACCAGGCGCTCGTTTCGCATCAGGTACTCGAGCAGCTCGAACTCGCGGTTGGTCAGCTCGATGTGCCGGTCGCCGCGGTAGACCTCCCGCGTGTCCGGATTCAGGCGCAGGTCCCCGACGGTGAGCGAGGCCGTCCCCCGCGGAGGGCGGCGGCGCATCAGGGCGCGCATCCGGGCGAGTAGCTCGTTCCGCTCGAAAGGCTTGACCAGGTAGTCGTCCGCGCCCGCGTCCAGGCCGACGACCCGATCATCTGTCTGCGTACGGGCCGTGAGGATCAGGATCGAGACATCGCCGGAGGAGCGCAGGCGCCTGCAGACCTCCACGCCATCGAGCTTGGGCAGCCCGAGGTCGAGGATCACGAGGTCCGGGACGAAGTCCTCGGCGGCTTCGAGAGCGGATACGCCATCGCCCGCCGACCGGACCTCGTGGCCCTCCTGACGGAGCGTGCGCCTGAGCACGTCCGCGATCTCAGCGTCGTCCTCGACCACCAGCACTCGCCCGGTATTGATCTCCGCGTCCAGCATCCAAGGAACAGATTAGCCCTGGTCAGGCGTGAAACCGGGATCTTTTAGCGCGGCTTTATGCGCGGTTCCCCGCAGCCCGCCCGCGCGGGCCGAGAGGGGACATCTGGTGCGCGTCGAACCTGCTCCACACATGTTGTTCGCGCGCAAGCGCCGCTCCACCACGCGCGGGGCCTCGCGGTCCCGTGCGCGCCCACGCCGAAAGTCCCGCGGACCGGCGCGCGCGAATCGGCCGACGCCACACGACCTCGTCGCCGGCCTGGAACAGCGCCATCTGGATCTGATCGGGCTGGCGCTGTTCGCGATTGCGGTGTACCTGGGGTGCGTGCTGTACCTCGGCTGGGACGGTGGCCCGGTCGGTGAATCGCTGTCCTCGGCGCTCGCGGACGTCACCGGGCGGGTCGCCTACCTGGTACCCGTCGCGGTGGCCGGATGGGGCCTCGCGCTCATCCTGCGGCCGATCATCAGGGCCCCCGCGGCGATGAACGCCGGAGTGATCCTGCTGCTCGCGTCCCTGCTCCTCGCCTTCGCGGCCGAGACCGTCGGCCTCGGCCCCTCGCATCCGGCCAGGCATGGCTACTTCGATCAGCCGTTCTACTCGGTTCACGGCGGCGTGCTCGGCGAGGGTCTCTACTGGGCCGCGAGCTCGCTCTTTCACCGCTTGGGGGCACAGATCCTCGCGGTGCTCCTGTTCTTGAGCGGGGCGCTCCTCATCACCCAGACCACGGTTTCCGGCCTGCTCACTCGGGCGGGCCGGGCGGCGCGGCGTGCCGGCGCCGGAACGCGTGGGCTGGCAAAGACGATCCGGCTGTCCAGCGGCGCGGGAATCCCCGGCTTCGACGCCGATGGCCGCGAGATCGCGATCACCCGCGCCAACCCGACCGAGCCCGATGCGACGGCGCGCCTGCCCAATTCCGGCATCGACGAGATGGAGACGGGGCGGTTCACCGACGACGACGAGCCCGGTTGGGACGCCGATGAGCCGGAATCCCCCGATTCCGCGCAGTTCGCCTACGAGGACACGGTCCCAGACGTCCCCGGTGAGCCCGCGGACGGCGAGGCTCGAAGCGACCACGAAGTACCCGATCCCGCCGACCAGACGCCGATGGGGAATCGACGCTCGGGCGTCACGGAGTCGGAGGAGATCGACTATGAGCTGCCCGGCTCGAAAGTGCTCGAGCGCGGCAAGGGCGGCGATGCCGGCCCGGACACGCGCGACCGCGAGGTGACCGCGGGCGCCCTGCTCGAGGCGCTTCGCAGCTTCGGAATCGAGGCGCGACTCCTGGGCGTGGTGAGCGGACCGCACGTCAGCCGCTACGAGCTTCAGCTCGCGCCCGGAACGAAGGTCTCGAAGGTGGCCCAGCTGCGAGATGACCTCGCCTACGCTCTGGCCTCCACCGACATCCGGATCCTCGCCCCGATCCCTGGGAAGAAGGCCGTCGGGGTGGAGGTGCCCAACCAGCGCCGCCGCCTCGTGCGCCTGGGCGACATCTACGACGGCCGCCCCAAGGGATCCTCGCCGCTGGCGGTCTGGCTGGGCAAGGATGTCTCGGGCCAGCCGGTCTGGACGGACCTCGCACTGATGCCGCACGCCCTCGTGGCCGGCACCACGGGCTCGGGGAAATCGGGGTCGATCAACGCGATGCTCTGCTCGATCCTGTTGCACGCGTCCCCAAACGAGGTCCGGCTGGTGCTCGTCGACCCGAAACGGGTGGAGCTCAACCACTACGAGCGGCTTCCGCACCTGTTGACGCCGGTCGTCACGAACCCCCGCCTGGCAGCGAACGTGCTCGCCAACTTGATCGGCGAGATGGAGAGCCGATACGCGGTGATGGGGGAATCGCGAACGCGGAATCTGGCTGAGCTCAACCGTGTGCGAATCCGGACGGGCGAGGCTCCCCTGCCGCACATCCTGTGCGTGATCGATGAGCTCGCCGATCTGATGATGGTCGCCCCGGCGGAGGTTGAGGACTCGATCATCCGGTTGGCGCAGAAGTCGCGTGCGGTCGGGATCCACCTGGTCCTCGCGACGCAGAGGCCCTCGACCGACGTGATCACGGGGACAATCAAGGTCAACATCCCGGCCCGGATCGCGTTCTCGGTCGCGTCGCAGGTCGACTCGCGGGTGATCCTCGACCAGGGCGGCGCCGAGACGCTCCTTGGACAGGGCGACATGCTCTTCAGGCCGGTGGGGACCTCACGGCTTCAGCGCCTCCAGGGGGCGTTCGTGACCGAGAACGAGATCGCCCGGATATCGAGGCACTGGGCTCGCCAGGGCGAGCCCGAGTTCGATCCCGCGCTTCTGGAGGTGCGCGAGGAGGTCGATGATGAGCGCGACGACGACCTCTCGCCCGACAGCGACGATCTGCTCGAGGAGGCCGCGCGCATCGTGGTCCAGAGTCAGACGGCCTCGGTGTCGATGCTGCAGCGCCGACTCCGAGTCGGTTACACGCGTGCCGGTCGCCTGATCGACATGCTGGAGCGGCGGGGAATCATCTCCGGATACGAGGGATCCAAGCCGCGCCAGGTCCTGGTGACCGAGGGTGAGCTCGCCCGCACCCTTCCGCGCCATGGCGGCGCGGAGCGCGAGCCCGGGCCGGTTTCGGAAGCGGCGGCCATCGACCCCGACGAGGAGTCGGTGAGCGCAACGGTCGACTGATCCGGAGGCGGTCGCCCCGCCTGACGGCCAGAATGTGTGCGGGCGATGGTCGCACGGAACGAACGACTCGAGATCGGGGAGGTACTGCGGAGCACTCGCTCCCGCTTGGGCCTGGACATCTACACGGTCGAGCGGGAGACAAAGATCCGGGTGAAATACCTGCAGGCGCTCGAGAACGAGCAATGGATCGTCCTGCCGGGTCCGACGTATGTGAAGGGGTTCCTTCGCACCTATGCCAACTACCTGGGTCTCGACGCTGACGCGCTGGTCGACGAGTACCGGCGAAGGATCGAACGCTCACCCGCGGCGGAGCAGCCCTACATGTTCTCCGAGCCGCTCCTCGAGCGCCGCCGCCGCATGGTCCAGCCCCGGCGTCGCCCCTGGGGACAGATTCTCGGTGTGATCGGCGTCGCGGTGCTCGCGGTGCTCGCCGTTATTGCGGTGATCCACTTCGACCCCCTGAACTGGTTCGGCGGCGGAGGCGCGCACCACGGAAAGACCAAACAGAGCCGCCACGACCATCACGGCGCGGGTGGCCACAAGCACGCCGGCAAGCAGAACACGGGATCCGGTGAACGGCCGGTCTCGCTCGCCCTGGTCACCCACGATGAGATGGTCGTCTGCCTCCTGCCGGGCCACGGGCGACCGCTGATCGACGCCCAGACGCTCATCGCGGGGTCGAAGCAGGGGCCCTTCGAGCCACCAGCGGAGAACTATCGTCTGGACCTGATCTCCGGCGGAAAGGTAACGGTGGTTCTCGGGGGCAAGGCTCAGCGCGTGGAGTCCAAGCGTCCCGCCAGCTACGACATCGACGCCGGCGGTATCCGCGAGATCCCCTTCCAGGGGTCGAAGTGTCCGTGAGCGACGGCCGCGTCCGCGCCGGCATCGTCGTCACCGGCACCGAGGTTCTGACCGGACGCATATCCGACCGAAACGGGCCCTGGATCGCCGAGCGGCTCGGCGAGCTGGGGGTCGAGGTCTCGCACATCGTGTGCGTGGGGGATCGCGCCCCGGACCTTCGCTCCGCGCTCACGTTCTTGGCGGACCTGGACGTCCAACTGATCGTGACGAGCGGCGGGCTCGGCCCGACCGCGGATGACCTGACGGCGGAGGTGGTTGGTGACTTCGCCGGGAGGCCGATGAGGCTGGACGCGGAACTCGAGGAACGGATCGCGGAGATCCTCGCCGGGTTCGCGCGCCGTATGCGATTCGACGCGGAGGCGCTGAGGGATGCGAACCGGAAGCAGGCGCTGGTCCCTGAGGGCGCCACGCCAATCGATCCCGCGGGGACCGCGCCGGGGCTGGTGGTCCCCACTGACGGTCCAACCGTCATCGTGCTCCCGGGCCCTCCCCGCGAGCTCCGGACGATGTGGCCTCAGGCTCTGGACACCGACGATGCGAGAGCGGCGCTCGCCGGGTCGACTCCGATCCAGACCGACACGATGCGGATCTTCGGGATCCCCGAGTCGGAGCTGGCGAAGGCGCTGCGGGAGATCGAGGGCGACGTCGACCTTTCATCGCTCGAGATCACGACCTGCCTGCGACGCGCCGAGCTCGAGATCAGCCTGCGCTACCGGGACGGGGCCGAGCAGGCTGCGCGCCGCCTCATGGACGAGCTCGGCAGACGCTTCGAGCGCTTCGTCTTCAGCCGGGACGGCTCCTCGATCGACGAGCAGGTGGCAGGGCTACTGGAGCACAGGCGAATCGGGCTCGGCGAGTCCGAGACCTCCGGGCTCCTCGCGGCCAGGCTGACCGAGATTCCCGGATCTTCCGCGTATGTCGCCGGCGGGGTCGTCGCATACTCCAACGAGGCGAAGGTGGAGCTCTTGGACGTTCCAGCCGAGCTGATCGAGCGCCAGGGCGCGGTGTCGCCGGAGGTCGCCGAGGCGATGGCGGACGGGGCCATCGCCCGCTTCCATGCCGATGTGGGGGTTGGGGTCACCGGAATCGCCGGGCCCTCCGGCGGAACCGAGGCCAAGCCCGTCGGATACGTGTGCATCTGCGTAAAGCTTTCCAGCGGCGAGACGCTCGCTCGCGATCCCGCCCTCCCGGGCGACCGCGGCGAGATCCGTGATCGGTCCACAACCCTCGCCATGCACCTGCTGCGGCGCCTGCTCCGGGGCGAGGGCTTCCCGCTCTAGCCCCGCTCCAGCCCGACCCATTCGCGCGTTCGCTCGATCACGAGGTCGGGCTTCTCGTCGACGATGAAGTGACCGCAGTCGGGAATCAGGTCGACGCGCATGTCGTCGGCGTAGGGCTCGTATCCCGGCAGCAGCTTCGTGCTCAGCGAGACGTCGCCGGCACCGAACAGGATCAGCGTGGGGCGCGACAGCCGGTGCCTCCTCCATCTGCCGCTGATGCTCTCCCCGACGACGCGCTGGTAGTAGCGATAGAGCTCGACCACAGCCTGGGCGCGTTCCGGCTCCCGAAAGCTCCGCGCATAGATCGCCCCCTCCTCGTCGCTGAACGGAAGGCCCGCGCCGAGGCGCATGTACTGCTGTGAGATCCACATGCTCCTGAGCAGCCTGGGGCCGATCACGGGCATCGCGATCAGCCACGTGTACCAGCTGCGCCACAGCTCGGCCACGACGCTCGGCGAGAGGCGCGACCACGGATGGGGCGCGTTACAGACCACCATGCGGTCGACTCGGTCCGCGTGCAGGATCCCCATGAGCATCGCCGTCCAGCCACCCCAGTCGTGGCCGACGACGTGCGCCCGCTCCAGCTCGAGCGCGTCGAGAAGCGCAACCTGATCCGCCGCGAATGTCTCGGCGTCGTAGCCATGGCCGGGTGCATCGGTCCAGCCGAAGCCCCGCAGATCGGGCGCGAGGAGCCGGTACTCCTCCCGCAGGCCGGCCATGACTCGGCGCCACATGTACCAATGCTGTGGCCAGCCGTGGAGGAGCAGCATCGCGGGCGCGTCCGGTGCCCCCGCCTCGGCGACGTGGACTCGAAGCCCGTTGGCATCGACGAAGCGGTGCTCCACACCGGGAGCCCGCGGCATTTCGTCAGGCATTCGAGGCAATGTATTCACGAATGGATGGCATCGCGCGCCTCCGGGCGCCATAGGTTGAGGCGATGGCGAAGGAGCGGCTGAAGAGCCCGCGCGCCCGGCTGTTCGTAGCGCTCGACCTGCCCGCCGCGGTCCGCGATGGCCTCGCGGCCTGGCAGGAGCACGCGCTGACCGATCCGGCGCTGCGCCCGGTTCGCCGCGAAGCTCTCCACGTGACGCTCTGCTTCCTGGGCTACCACCCGGAGCGCGCCATCGACAGCGTCGCCTCCGTGGTGACCGGGATCGCTCCGCGGCGAGTCGAGATTCGGCTCGAGGCGGTGCCGGTGCCCGTGCCGCCAAGACGCCCGCGGCTGTTCGCGGTGGCAGGGACGAGCCCGGCCGCATCGGAGCTTCAGGCCGAGCTTTCCGATCGGCTCGTCGCCGCCCGCTTCTACAAGCCGGAGAAGCGCGAGTTCTGGACCCACGTGACCGTCGCCCGAGCCCGCTCGGAGCGGGGATCCCGCGCTCGCGGCGGGCGCGGAAGGCCCATGCGCGTGGAATCTCCGCCCGGGCGGCTGCCGGGGGAGCTCACGGAGCCGTTCCAGGCCTCCCGGCTGGCGCTCTACCGCTCGTTCCTGCGTCCCTCGGGGGCCGAATACGTCCGGTTGGCGGAGTTGAATCTGACGCTCGCAGAAGAAAGGTGATGAAGAGATGGCACAGGAGAAGAAGGCAGACCTGAAGGCGGCGGACAAGGAGGCGAAGGCCAAGGACGCGGCGCTCCAGGCCGCCAAGACACAGATCGAGCGCCAGTTCGGCCAGGGGTCGCTCATGCGCCTGGGCGACCAGGACGCAATCCAGGTCGAGGCGATCTCCACCGGCGCGCTCTCCCTGGACCTCGCGCTCGGCGTCGGCGG
>DATAOX010000161.1:0-3320 GCA_036265555.1 Solirubrobacterales bacterium | reverse complement strand
GACCGCGGCGCCGCCGGCGCCGCGGCGCGAGGCTCGACCTGCATCGGGCGGCCCTGCCGCAGCTCCGCCCCGTCGAGGATCCGGCGGACCACGTCGCGGTGGCGACGCCAGGTTGCGGTGACGACCACGCCGGCCGATGGCACCTCGACGCTCGCCTCAGAAGCCGTCGGACCGCCCGGAAGCTGCGCCGGGCTCGCGCTCCCCGCGGGCGCGCGCACGGTCGGCGCGGCCTGGGCCTTCGGCGCGTCGGCCTGCGGCTCGACGAGGATCGCTTCGCTGCGACCGACCGCGTGCGCCGGGCAGCGCTGCTCGGTGCCCGGAGATCCGAGGTACACGGCGTGGCGGTCGAAGCGCACGCAGGTCGTCGGCCGCTGGGCGAGGTCGTGGACGGGCCACGATGCCGGCACCCGGAACGCGTAGCCGCCGTATCGCACCTGCTTCGTCGCCGCCGAGGCCGGGGAGGCGCCCACCCCGAGCGCGCACAGCAACGCCGCGGCGATCGCCGCGCGCGTGATCAGTGATCCTCTCCTGCCCGTCGGTGCGCTTGGTGCCATACCTGGCGGGGGTCCCCCTGGTCCGGCGCAATATAAAGCCTGCGTACGCAGGCTGAAGTCCGGCTCAGATCTTCAGCAGGACGATGGTGTTGAGGACGAACAGGATCGCGAACAGGATCGTCCACCGGTCGAGGTTTCGCTCGACCAGCGATCCACCGCCGAACGTGCTGCCCGTCTGCCCGATCCCGAACGCGCCGGACAGCCCCGTGTCCTTGCCGGAGTGAAGGAGCACGAGGAAGATCAGCACGATCGAGATGATCACCTGGATTACGCCCAGCACGACTTCCATCGCCGGGAGAGTCTAGCCGGGGGCCACCGGCCGCTCAGCGCTCGGCGGCGGCCCGCTCCTCGGCCTCCGCGTTCGCCCGATCCAGCTCCTTCAGGATCTCGATCGCCTCCCTGCGCAGCTCGGCGTCCTGGCGGCCCCAGTCGGCCCGCGAGAGCTTTCCCTGCTCGCGATCGAGCTCCGCGTCCCTGATCTCGCGGTACTTGGCCTCCTTGCGCGCCCGGAGCTCGGCCACGTGAGGGTCCTCCAGCCGTTCGGACGCCTTTCTCGTCTCCCCCGCCGATCGGCGAAGCGGCCCGCTCACGAACCACACCACGACCGCGACGATCACGAGGGCGAGCAGGATCTCCACGGCGCGAGGGTCCCTCAGGCGCGGCCGAGGTCGCGCGCGAGGCGCGCGGCGTAGACGTCGGCGACCCGCCGCCGGCGCGCCTCCGGAGCGGGCCAGATCGCGACGAGGCCGCCGATCACGGCGATCGCGCCGCCGACCCAGATCCATGTCACGAGCGGGTTGACGTTGACGCGGAAGTTGGCGGGCGGCGGGTCAGCCAGATAGCGCTGCTCGATCTTTCGGACCGCGAGCCCCTGTAGGGCCCCGAACGCCTGCTGCGCCTGAACGTCGCCGGGCTTGATCCCGCGGCCGATCCTCTCCAGCCTGTTGTCCGCGCTCGCGATCAGGTGGTTCA
Source organism: Solirubrobacterales bacterium (assembly GCA_036265555.1). Lineage (GTDB taxonomy): Bacteria > Actinomycetota > Thermoleophilia > Solirubrobacterales > 70-9 > AC-56. The sequence continues at coordinate 1,794 of DATAOX010000161.1, read as the reverse complement.
TCGGCCCGAGGTCCGGGATCATCGAGGTCCAGAGGTCACCGCCGACGGTCGTCCGGCGGCCGACCTCGCTGGTGGCCTCGCCCTCGAAGAAGCTCCGGATCGGCCCGCCGCCCGTGGGCGCGCCGACGCCCGAGTAATAGTTGCGCGAGGGGTAGAGCGTCGCGTAGGGCTTCCCGTTCTTCGTCACCGCGAGGACCGAGCCGAACGTCAGCCGCTGCTCCGGGGGATCGATCTCGGCGGTCGGCTTCTCGTAGGTGATCTTGTAGTTGTCGACCACCGCCGATTCCCCGGGGCGCAGCCGGAGGTCGCGGCTGGTCTGGAAGCTCGAGGAGGCCGCGACCGCGATCAGCAGGATCGCCAGCCCGGCGTGAACGACGTACCCGCCGTAGCGGCGGCGGTTGCGAGCGAACAGCGCCATCAGCGCCCGGCCGTAGGAGCCCCCGGAGAGCGAGCGGTACGCGGCGGCGCCCCGGGCGAATTCCTGTAGCAGCGCCGCGAGGGTGAACGCGGCGAACCCGAACATCACCAGCGCCAGCGGGTGCGAGCGGGCATCCGTGAACGCGGCGAGCAGGCCCGTCACCGCCGCGGCCGCGATCGCCGGGCGCGCCAGGAGCCGCTTCGCCGAACCGAGGCTCACCCGCCTCCAGGCGAACAGCGGGCCGATCCCCGTGAACAGCACCAGCAGGATCGCGAGCGGCGTCGTGTAGCGGTCGAACCAGGGCGCGGCCAACGACGCCTTGTCCCCCGTGAAGACCTCCGAGATGAGCGGGAAGAACGTGCCCCAGAAGATCACGACGGCGAGCCCCACCAGGAGCAGGTTGTTGACCAGGAAGATCGCTTCCCGCGAGACGAGCGAATCGATCCGCTTCTCGGAGCGGAGGTCGGCCGTCCGAGAGACGATGAGGAGCGTCGAGCCGACCACGACGAGCCCGATCAGCGCGAGCAGCGGGGCGCCGACGGTGGACTCACCGAAGGCGTGGATCGAGTCCAGGATGCCCGAGCGGACGAGGAAGGTCCCGAGCAGCGCGAGCGAGAACGTGGCGCAGATCAGCGAGACGTTCCACACCTTCAGCATCCCGCGCCGCTCCTGGACCATGATCGAGTGCAGGAACGCCGTGCCGACGAGCCACGGCATGAGCGACGCGTTCTCAACCGGGTCCCATCCCCAGTAGCCGCCCCACCCGAGCTCCGAGTACGACCAGCGCGCGCCGAGCAGGATGCCCACCCCCAGGCAGAGCCACGCGATCAGGGCGAAGCGCCGCGTGGAGCGGATCCAGCTCGCGTCCAGGCGGCGGGTGATGAGCGCGCCGATCGCGAACGCGAAGGGGATCGCGAAGAAGACGTAGCCCGTGTAGAGCATCGGCGGATGGATCGCCATCGCCGGGTGACGCAGCAGCGGCTCGAGCCCGACGCCCTCGGGGGGCACCGGGTCGAGGCGGGCGAATGGGCTCGCGGCGAACAGCATCAGGCCGGTGAAGAAAGTGCCCAGCCCCATCAGCACGGCGGTCGCCCAGGGCGTGATCTCGCGGTGCTTGTTGCGCGTGGCGAACAGGACCGCCGAGGAGGTGAGCGACAGCACCCAAGCCCACAGGAGCAGCGAGCCCTCCTGGCTCGACCACATCGCGGTCAGCCGGTAGAAGGCCGGCGTCGTCGTGGAGGAGTGGTCGGCGACGACCTGCAGCGAGAGGTCGGTCCGGGCGAACGCGGCCTCCACGATCACGACGCAGATCGTGAGCAACACCGCGAAGGCGTAGACCCCGCGGCGCGCCGAGTCGACGTAGCGACGGTCGCCCC
>DATAOX010000160.1:0-1679 GCA_036265555.1 Solirubrobacterales bacterium | reverse complement strand
GGGCGGCGGTGGAGGCGGAGGTGGGGGCGGCGGTGGTGGAGGGGGTGGAGGAGGAGGAGGAGGAGGAGGAGGAGGAGGAGGTGGAGGTGGCGGAGGAGGCGGAGGTGGCGGAGGAGGCGGAGGCCCGCCGGTGACCGTGACCGTCCCGGTCATCGAGAGGGGATGGAACGTGCAGTGGTACGGGTACGAGCCCGAATCGGTGAAGGTGAAGCGATAGATCGCCCCGGTGACGAGCGGTCCCGAGTCGAACGCTCCGGTGTCGGACGTCGCCGAGTGCGTGACGTCAGGGTCGAGGTTCTCCCAGCAAACCGTGTTGCCTGCCGGGATTTCCACGCTAGGGGGCTGGAACGCGAAACCGCTGATTGCGACGATCGTGTCGGTCTCGTCACAAGAGCCGACAGGCTGTGCCGACTGCGCGGCCCCGGTCACGCCGGCCTGCGGAATCAGGAGCGCGCCGAGGCACAGCGCGGCAATCGTCAGGACTCGCAAGCTCCCCATCTCCCGAGACCAGTATGGAACGCCGCGCGCCGAAACTCAATGCCCTCAGCCGAGAGCGTCGAACGGGCTCACGCTCAGGTACTTGAAGCCGCTGTCCACGGCGAGCGTGACGATCACCGCGCCCGGACCGAGCCGCTCCGCGAGCCGGTGCGCGCCGACGACGTTCGCGCCGGTCGAGATCCCCGCGAAGATCCCCTCCTCGCGCGCCAGGCGTAGCGTCATCTCGACCGCGGCGTCGTCCTCGATCGGCTCCAGGTGGTCAACCCACTCCGGGTTCCAGTGCGGCATCACGAGCCCGGTCCAGCCCTGGATCAGGAACGGCCCGCGCTCGCCTCCGCCGATCGCAGCGGAGCCCGCCGGCTCGTGCGCCTGGATGGTCACGCCGCGCGGCTTCAGCGCCTCCGAGACCCCCATCAGCGAGCTCGCCGTCCCGAGCCCGTGGCAGAACGCGGTGACACGGCCCCGCGACTGGTCCCAGATCTCCCGGCCGAGCCGGTCGCGATGCCCGGGGACGATGTACGGGTTGTTGAACTGGTCGGTCGCGTAATGGCCCGGGCCGGCCGCGAGCTCTCCCGCGCGCGCGACCATGTTCTCGATGTCCTGCGCGGTCACGTTCGGGCGGCCCTCGACCGACGGGATCACCTCGAGCTCGGCCCCGAGCGCGCGCATGAGCTGGAACCGCTCCTCGGTGAAGCAGTCCGCGATCACGATCAGCGCGCGGTACCCCTTCGCCCGGCAGACGAGCGCGAGCGCCGGCCCTGTGCTGCCGCCCGTGTACTCGACGATCGTGTCGCCCGGCGAGATCAGCCCCTCGCGCTCGGCGCCCTCGATCATCGCGAGCGCCATCCGGTCCTTCATCGATCCCGTCGGGTTCGTGTACTCGAGCTTGATCCAGAGCTCGGCGCCGTTCTCGGGCGCGCAGCGGCGCAGCCGCACGAGCGGCGTGTTGCCGATCGCGTCGAGGATCGTCGAGGGGCCTCTCACGCGGAGAGGTCGAGCACCATGCCCTCGCGTGCGATCGTCGGCGGGTCTCCGCCGTCGTCGGCGAACGACCGCGCCTCTGCCTCGAGCTCCTGCATCCTGTCGTCCGAGTGAGTGGGGTCGTGGTGGAAGAGCACGAGCCGCTTCGCGCCGACCGCATCCGCATAGGCGACCGCGCTGGAGACGCTCGAGTGTCCCCA
>DATAOX010000159.1:0-17203 GCA_036265555.1 Solirubrobacterales bacterium | reverse complement strand
TCGCCCAGCCGCACCTGGAAAGTCGCGTCCACATCGGGGGCGACACCCAGATACCGGGACGGCAGGGTTCGGAACGCCTCCTCCACCCGGCGGACGCGCTGTGCGTGAAGGGAGATGTTCCCGGAACCGGCCTGCGATGCCCCCCGCGGTCGCTTCCCGTCACCCATCGCCGAGCGGACGTTATCCGTCGCCGTGGCCGCGGAGGCATGCGTCGTGGCTCTCTTCCCGCAAATAGCATCAACAAATCAATGCGCGAGGTGCGGATCTCGGACACGTTGAGTGGGGAGGTGCGGGAACTCGACCCCCGCCGACCGCCGGAGGTCGGGATCTATGCGTGTGGCCCCACGGTGTATTCGCGGATCCACGTCGGCAACGCACGGGCGTTCGTGATTCCGATGCTGTTCCGGCGTCTGCTCCGGCACCTCGGTTACGAGCCGCGGTTGGTGATCAATGTCACCGACATCAACGACAAGATCTACGCGGCCGCGCGTGATGCCGACATGCCATCCGAACGGCTCGCCGTCGAGATGACGCGGGCCTACGTGGAGGACACCGAACGGCTCGGGCTCGGGCGCCCCGACGCGGAGCCGCTCGCGTCGGAGACCATCGGCGAGATCGTCGAGCTGATCGAGGCGCTCATCGCCTCCAGGCACGCATACGAGAGCGAGGGGGACGTCTACTTCCGGGTCCGCAGCTTCCCGGGCTACGGTAGGCTCTCGAACCGCGATCCCGCCGAGATGGACCAGGGGGAGGAGGCCGGGACCGCGAGCCTGAAGGAGGATCCGCTCGACTTCGCACTGTGGAAGGCGCGAAAGCCGGACGAGGACACCTGGTGGCAGTCGCCGTGGGGCGAGGGCAGGCCCGGCTGGCACATCGAATGCTCGGCGATGGGCGAGAAGCTCCTCGGCGCGGACTTCGACATTCACAGCGGGGGTGCCGATCTGATCTTCCCCCATCACGAGAACGAGATCGCCCAGACGGAGGCGGCGCGCGGCGTCCCGCTGGCCCGGCTGTGGATGCACAACGGAATGGTCCGGATGGCCGAGGAGAAGATGTCGAAGTCGGTCGGCAACATCTTCCAGCTGTCCGAAGCGCTCGACGCCTACGGCCCCGAGACCCTGATCTCCTACCTCATCTCGGGGCACTACCGCCAGCCGCTGGAGTTCACGGATCGGGCGCTCGCCGAAGCCGGCGCCCGCGTCCAGCGGATCCGGAACTTCGTGCTCGAGCTGCCGGACGAGGATGGGGTCGAGCCCGACGCCGCGGTCACGGCCTGGCGGACCGAGTTCCTCGCGGCGCTCGCCGACGACTTCAACACACCGCGCGCGCTCGCTTCCCTCTTCGATCTGATCTCCGAGGGCAACCGACGCCCGCTTCCGGGCGCCCGCGCGGCCCTCGACGAGATGCTGCCGCTGCTCGGGCTCGAGACGCTGCTCGCTCCGGTGGATGCGGCGGATCCCGAGGCCGCGAGACTGCTCGTCGAGCGCGAGGAGGCGCGCGCGGCGCGAGACTTCGAGCGCGCCGATCGGCTGCGCGACGAGCTCGCGGATCGCGGCTACGAGGTTCGCGATACGCCGGAGGGGGCGCGCCTGGTCCGGCAGCGGGGCTAGACGGTGCCACAGGACGGCGGGAAGAGAGACATCATCTACGGCCGACGCCCCGTCGCCGAGGCGCGGCGCGGGCGGCGACGGGTGCATCGTGTCTGGTCCACGGATGACCTATCCGGGCCGGAGCTCACGCGGCTGGCGGGATCGCCGGACCATCAGGGTGTAGTCGCCGAGGTCGATCCGTACCCGTACGCGGATCCGCGGACGCTCCTCGACCGCCCCGACGCCCTGGTCGTCGCCCTGGATCAGGTCCAGGACCCGCGCAATCTGGGGGCCGTCTGCCGGTCGGCCGAGGCCGTGAGCGCGGCCGGCGTCGTCATCCCGTCGCGCCGGGCGGCCGCGGTCACCGCGGTGGCGTGCAAGGCATCGGCGGGCGCGGTCGAGCACCTTCGCGTCGCGCGCGTCCCCAACCTCGCCAACTGGCTTCGCGCCGCCAAGGAGTCGGGGGCCTGGGTCCACGGGGCCGTGTCGGGCGCACCGATGCCCTACGCGAGCGCCGACCTCACGGGGAAGGTCGTGCTGGTCCTCGGGAGCGAGGGAGGGGGGCTGCGGCGGCGCGTCGCGGATAGCTGCGACCTCCTCGTATCGGTGCCGCTCCGCGGTCGCGTCGAGTCCTTGAACGTTGCCGCCGCCGCCGCCGTGCTGCTGTTCGAGGCGGCGCGCCAGCGCGCGGGCGAGCAGCGGTAGCACCCGCCACGGACGGAAGCCGCAGGCTGCAACGGATCTTGCGCTCTTCGGCGAAATGGTTGACAGAAGAACGCCCGGGCGGCTAGAGTACGCACATAAGGGTTGACTGAAGGTCGAGCTTTCGTCCCGGCCGACGACCCCAAGGAGAGGGCGCCCAGGGGAGGTACGGGCGCCACTGGTTCCCAATTCCGATTGGAGGAAACCTGTGGCCGTACCGACCCCCACCCACGACGTGGCCGGCGCCGTGCCCGCAACCCAGGCAGCAGCAGTCGCGCGCCCGGAAGCTCAACCTGAGCTTGAGGACGCTTATCTGGTTGCGCTGGCCAAGCGCGGCAGCCCGAACGCCTATGACCGGATCGTCAAGCGCTACCGCGGATTCGTGCGCCTGAAGGCCTCTTCGTACTTTCTGCTGGGGGGCGACCCCGACGACCTGATCCAGGAGGGCCTGCTGGGCCTCTACAAGGCGATCCGCGACTTCCGCTCGGACCGGGAGTCGAGCTTCCGCAACTTCGCGGAGCTGTGCATCACGCGACAGATCATCACGGCCGTAAAGACCGCGAGCCGCAACAAGCACGCCCCTCTCAACCAGTACGTCTCCTTCGCGCAGGCACCCGCAGGTGCCACGGAGTCGGAGACGACCCTCGAGGAGGTCCTGCCGGGCCCGGGCAGCGAGGACCCGTCCGAGCGCGTCATCGCCACGGAGGAGCTCCAGAGCCTGGTCTCGTGCCTGTCGAGCGTGCTGTCGGAGCTCGAGAGCCACGTCCTGAGCCTCTACCTGGACGGCCACTCCTACGAGGCGATCGGCGAGCGGCTCGAGTGCGACACGAAGACGGTCGACAACGCCCTGCAGCGGGTCAAGCGCAAGGTGAGCCTGCACCTCGCGTCGCGCGAAGCGACGTTCTAGGGCGGACAACCATGCCGCAATGGACGGTTTGTCTCGCGATGCGAGCCAAACCGGCCACGGCGACGGGCGAAGCCGGAGGCGGGATTCGAACCCGCGGCCGCCGGTTTACAAAACCGGTGCTCTACCAACTGAGCTACTCCGGCGTTAATCGACAGGTTAGGCCGCGGATCGTCGCGCGCGTAAGAGAATGGGTCCGTGAGCGAGCGTGATTTCACCTGGCGTGATGCCGAGAGGACGATCGTGTTCCGGGCCGGCGCGCTCGCCGATTCGCCCGAGATCCTCGGCGGCGGGATCTGGGAGCGCTTCGAGCTCCTGACCACGACCCGAGCACTCGGGGCCGCCCCGATCGAGCTCGCGCAGCGAGCCGCGGTCGTGCACCAGGTCGAGCAGGGCGAGGTTCCCTACGTCGCCGCGTCGATCATCGACAGGGTGCGGAACCCCACCCTGGTCGCGCTGGGAGGGGGGCGGGTGATCGATACCGCGAAAGCGGTCGCCGCCCTGCGCGGCGGCCGCGTGTGCGCGGTCCCGACCACGCTCTCCGGCGCCGAGATGACGCGGATCCACCGGTTTCCCGCCGGCCGCGAGGCCTACGCGCGACGTCGCGTCCGTCCGGTGCTCGTGATCGCCGATCCGCTCGTGATGACGACACTCGCCGACGGGCGCCTTCGCGCGAGCGCGATGAACGCGCTCGCGCATGGCGCCGAGGCCCTATACGTCCCGCTCGCGAACCCGGTCGCGTCTCTCGCGGCACTTCGCGGCGCGGAGCTGATGGCGGGAGCGCTGGACCAGCCGCACGGCGAGCGCGACCGCGGCGCGCTCGCCCTCGGCTCGCTGCTGGCCGCCTACGCGCTGGACGCGACGGGCTTCGCGCTTCACCACGTCGTCTGCCAGACGCTCGTGAGGATGCTCGGCACGCCGCACGGCGAGACCAACGCGACGATGCTCCCGCGCACGATGGAGATGATGCGCCCCCGCGCGCCGGACGAGATCAGCGCGCTGGCGGGGGCGCTCGGCGCCAAGCCTAAGGAGATCCGTCGCCGCATCGAATCCCTCGGTGGCGGGCCGCGGCGCCTACGGGAGCTCGGCGCAAGCGCCGAGCGGCTCGAGTCGGCGCGCCACGCGATGCTCCAACGCCCCGAGCTGGAGAACACGCCCGATCCGCCCGGGCCGGAGGAACTGCAGCGTCTGATCGATGACGCCTGGTGAGGCGCCGAACGTCGAGTTAGCTCGCTCGGACCCCAACCAAAGTCGACCCGCGCAGGGAGAGGTGCCGGCAAGGGATGCTGCGGGTAAGTAACGCCAGGCGCGTGCGCGTGTAGGCATGAGCATGGACGAGGGGCAGCGCACCTCGGTGCCGCCACGCGCCGATCGCGTCATCAGCGACGAGCGCTTCGAGCGGTATCACGACTACGCTCGCCGCCGGGGGGTGAACCCCGTGATGTACGTCGTCGCCCGCGCGATCCTGCAGCCGGCGATGCTCCTCTGGCTCCGCCTCTCGCGGACGGGCCGCGAGCACTTCCGCGGCATCAGGGGCGGCCTGATCGTCGCATCGAACCACCGCAGCTTCCTCGATCCGTTCGCGATCGGCGTCTCGCTCCCGTGGCGGCGCCCGATGCAATACGTCGCCAAGGTCGAGCTGTTCGAGAGGCGCTGGCAGGGCTGGCTCCTGTCGCGGCTCGGAGCGTTTCCGATCCGGCGCGGCCAGTCCGACGAGGTCGCGATGAAGACGGCGGACCTCGTGCTCGACCGCGGCGGGACGATCTGCATCTTCCCCGAGGGCACGCGCATCCGCTCGGGATCGCTCGCCACCCCACGGCGCGGCGTCGGGCGCCTGGCGCTGGAGTCGGGGGCGGTCGTCGTCCCGGTCGCCGTCCACGGCTCCGAGCACGTCCGCCGCGGCTGGCGGATCCGACCACGCAAGGTCGGGCTTCGCATCGGCCGGCCGATGCGGTTTCCACGGACCGAGAACCCCTCGCCGGCGTTGGCCGCCACCGTCACCTCGCGCATCTGGCCGAACATCGAGCTGCAGTGGGAGTGGCTCGGCGGGCTGCCGCCGCTGCGCAAGGCGGCGGTGATCGGCGCCGGTAGCTGGGGGACCGCGATGGCGATCCTGCTCGCCCGGGGCGGGCTCGAGGTCCAGCTCGGCACCCGCTCGGACGACAAGGCCGCCGAGATCGGCTCTCGCCGGGAGAACAACTCCTACCTTCCGGGGGTCGCGCTCCCCGAGAACGTGGTCGTCAGGCGAGCCACCGACATCGAGCTCGCCGGGGTCGATCTCGTGGTCCTCGCCGTGCCGTCGGCGGCGCTGCCGGCGGTCGTCGGCGGCCTGGGCGATCGGGTCGGCTCGCGGGCGGCGGTCTTGATGCTCACGAAGGGCCTGGTGCAGCCCCTCGGCCAGCTCCCCAGCGAGTACGTGGGGGAGCGGATCCGGTCCCGGGCGCTCGCTTCGCTTGGCGGCCCGGCGCACGCGCGGGAAGCGGCGGCCGGGATGGCTGCGCTCGTCCTGGGCACCACCGACGACGACCTCCGCGCACAGCTCGGGGAGGTGTTCGACCGAGCCGGCCTGGTGTGCGAGCGAAACACCGACATCGTGGGCGTCGAGATGGCGGGTGTGGCAAAGAACGCGGCGGCGCTCGCGGCGGCGGCCGCCGAGTCCCACGGGCTCAACGCCGCGGGGATCGCGGCGGCGACGATCTGGCGCGAGTGTGTGGAGTATGCCCTCGCGCGGGGCGCGAGGCTCGAGACGTTCACGGGTCTGGCGGGGGTCGGCGACCTGACGGCGACCGTGCTCGCGCCCGGAAGCCGAAACCGCCGAGCGGGCGAGCTGCTCGGCTCGGGGATGTCCGCGGACCAGATCCCCGCGAAGATCGGGCAGGCGTCGGAAAGCCTCGATTCAGTGCCCCTCATCGCCGAGTCGATGTCGAGGGCCGGCATCGCCGCTCCGGGCCTCGGGGGGCTGGCGGCGCTGGTCGAGGGAAGCATCGACCCCGGCGAGTGGGTCGCCGGATTGCGTCGCGCAGAGCGCGCGCGCCGGGAGGCGGCATGACCGGACTAGGCTTGAACCGTGACCGATCGCGGCACCCAGACCGTGTCCAAGGCGGAGCTCGATCGCGAGTTCGAGGACCTCTACCGGGCCCATCTGCGCGACGTCTACTCGTACGCCTACTACCGGGTGGGCAACCATCACGACGCGGAGGACGTCACCGAGCAGGCGTTCCTGCAGGCGTACCGGCACTTCGAGCGCGCGCGGCGCGAATCCAACGGTCGGCCGCTGCGGCCCTGGCTGATCCGGATCGCCCACAACCTCGCGTCGAACTACCACCGCGATCGCTCGCGCCGCCCGGTGGCGGCGCTGGACGCGGTGGAGCCGCCGTCGCATCCCCACGGGACGGAGCAGATCGTGGAGGGTCGCGAGGAGCTCCGCATGGTGATCGACCGCCTCGACCGCCTTTCGGACGATCGTCGCGACGCGCTGATCATGCGGTTCGCGCTGGGGATGTCGAACCGGGAGATCGCGCGGGCGCTGGGCCGGTCCGACGGCGCGACCAAGGTCCTCCTGCATCGCGCGATCAAGCAGCTCGAGGAGGAGATGGAGAGAGAGTGACCAAGTGAGCGAGGAGAGTCAGGCCCGCCTCGAGGCGCTACTGAGCGACGCCCTGCGGCCGATCGAGCCGCCCGAGGACCTGGTGAGCCGGGTCGAGGACACGCTGACCGCGATCACCGAGCAGGCGGCGGCCGAGCTCTCGAGCTGGGCGGAGGAGGTCTCCGAGGACGAGCTCGATGCCCTTCGCGACCCACGCAACTGGGTCCGGCCGGTCGCCGCGGTCGCGGCCGGGACGCTGGCCGGTGGTGCGCTCGTCGTCGTGAGCATGCGACGCCGGAGACGGCCGACCGGTCTCCGCGCGAGCGCCGAGAGCGTGCTGCGCTCGGTGCGGCCCGACTGAGGGCGGGCCCAACCCGGGCGCGCGGTGGCTCAGGCGGGCGCGGGCCGAGCGCCGGCGGTCTGGGGGCTGGCGGCACCCGCCGCGAGGCCGACCACGCCGAGGATCAGGTGCAGGACGTTGTCCGCCGTGTCGACTGGGAAGAGGCCCAGGATCGCGTCGCCGCTGCCGATGATGAACCCCCAGAGGGCCGCGACCACGTACAGGAGGCCGAGCGCCAGCGCGTACGCCCTGGCCGCGTAGGCCGCCGCGGCCAGCCCGAGCAGGCCGGTGGCGAGGTGGAGGACGTTGTCCCAGCCATTCACGGCAAAGATCCCGAACATGTCGTCCACGTTCCCCGGCGAGCCGAAGTCGCTGCTGTAGAAGAAGCCGATGATCCCGACGATCGTGAGCACGGCGCCGACGGCGGTCGCATAGAGCCTTGCTGGACTGGCTGCCTGCATCACGGTTCCTCCTTCGCTGGTGGCGCCGAAAATATCGTGCCGGGCAGGACTGATCCGTGTCCCCCTTGGGCTCGTAGCCACTATCAGGCTACGGACGCGGGGTCGTGACGCGGAATCGGAGCACAGATGAGGATGAAACCGAAGCCAGCGCCTGAGTCGCTCCAGCGTCTCGCCGACGAGGACCTGATGACCCTCGTGGACGGGAAGGAGTCCGATGCATTCGCGGTCATCTACGACCGCCACGGCGGCGCGGCCTACTCGCTGGCCCACCGGATCGTCGGCGATGCGGGGATGGCGGAGGACGTGACGCAGGAGGCGTTCCTCTCCATCTGGCGGAGCACCGCGCGCTTCGATGCCGCCCGCGGGAGCGTGCGTGCCTGGGTGCTGGGGATCGTGCGCAATCGCGCGATCGACGCTCTCCGGCGAGCCGCGCGGCCGGCGCCCAAGCTCGATCTGGATGATGACGCCGTGCTCGAGAGCCAGGCGGCAAGCCAGCGCACCGAGACCGAGGCGATCCGGCGCGAGACCGCTGACCGCCTGCGGCAGGCGCTCGGGCTCCTGCCGCGCGAGCAGTCGCAGGTGATCGAGCTGGCGTACTTCGGCGGCTTCAGCCACTCCGAGATCGCCGACATGCTCGGCGCCCCGATCGGCACCGTGAAGGGCCGCATGCGGCTCGGACTCGAGAAAATCCGCGCGACCCTCGCGGAGGGCTTCCCGGAGGGGGAAGCGGCCGAGGGGTACCTGTGAACGACCGGCCCGGACAGACGCCCCACGACGAATTCCGGGACGACCTCGCCGCGTATGCGCTCGGTGCCTTGGAGGAGGACGAGGCGAAGCGGCTTCGCCGGCACCTCGAGACCTGTGTGGCATGCCAGCGCCAGCTGCGCTGGTTGGAGCCGGCGGTCGAGCTACTGCCGCGCACCGTCGAGCAACTCGATCCGCCGTCGCGGCTGCGCGAGTCGCTGATGGAGCATGTCCGCTCCGAATCACGGCCGGCGGCGCGCGAGCCGCCGCGCCGCGCGGACGAGGGATGGTGGTCCGGCTTGCGGATCGCCCTGCGGCGGCCAGCGACGGCGGTGGCCGTCGCTGCGACGCTGATCGTGGGCGTGGTCGCCGGTTATCTCATCCACGAGCCCGGTGGCAGCGGCACCTCGACGTTCGAGGCCCAGGCGCTCCATGGCGGTGAGGGCGCGAGCGGGGTCCTCGAGCGCAGCGGCGGCTCGGGCATCCTCCGCGTTCACGGGATGCCGACGCTCGCGCGGGATCAGGTCTACGAGGTCTGGGTCCAGCGCGACGGCAGCCTCGAGCCCTCGAGCCTGTTCGTGCCCCGGCGCGACCACTCCGCCGATGCCGCCGTGCCCCGCGATCTGAACGGCGCGGACGCAGTGCTGGTCACGGAGGAGCCTCGAGGCGGAAGCAGCCAGCCGACCTCGATGCCGCTGCTGAGCGTGAAGCTCGATTAAGAGCACTGGATAGATTCAGGCGGTGATGGTTGTCGAGGAGCGTCTAGCGACGAGTCATGCAGATCCATTTGCGGCGCCTTCGGCGCCTGACCAGCATGTGCGTCGACAAAGTCGCCGCATGACATCCCGGGCGAGCCGCCGCATTAGATAGTGGCCGTCTGCTATCGCCACCCCGGGCGGGAGACGAACGTCCAGTGCTCCAACTGCGGCAGGCCGATCTGCCCGGACTGCATGACCGTCACGCCCGTCGGGATGCGCTGCCCGGAGTGTGCGCGCGACCGCACGCGGGTGACTCGCATGACGCCCGGGCTCCGGCTCGGAAGCGCGCCGGCGACATACGCGTTGATAGCGATCAACGTGATCGCGTTCCTCGCGGAGGTCGCCACGGGCTCCCCGCTGACGATCACGTTCGACGCCGGCGGGTCGCTGTTTCGCGAGGGCTCTCTCTTCGGCCCGGCGGTAGCGAATGGGGACTGGTACCGCCTCGTGACGGCGGGCTTCCTTCACGCCGGAATCGCGCACATCGCGTTCAACATGTTTGCCCTCTACATCCTGGGGACCCTCCTGGAGCCCGGAATCGGGACGCCGCGATTCCTCGCGGTCTACTTCGTCTCGCTGCTCGCCGGGTCGTTCGGGGCCTTGCTGCTGAGCCCAGACTCCCACACCGTCGGCGCGTCGGGTGCGATCTTCGGCCTCATGTCGGCGGCGTTCATCGTCGCTAGGCATCGCGGGGTCGAGCAGCTTGCCGGGCAGATCGGTGTCTTCATCATCATCAACATCTTCTTCACGCTCGGGGTGGGCAGCATCAGCGTCGGCGGCCACTTCGGCGGATTGATCGGCGGTGCTCTCTGCGCGCTCCTGATCGTGTACTCCGAGCGGCGGGCGCGCCGGCCCGTGGAGCTGGAGGTGCTTGGCATGGTCGCGCTGGCCGCGATCAGCGTCGCGGGCGCGCTGGCGGTTGCCTAGGTGCGTACGGCCGAGACGATCTCCCGGGACAGGTCGCGGAAGCTCAGGGACTCCGGAGCGGGGAGGCGCTCCGGGTGAAGCAGATGGCCGAGCAGCTCGACCCCCGCGATCAGCCTGGGGCCGGGGCGGGAGAAGGACGACGCGGCGTCGACCGCGTAGATCGACTGCGCGCCGAGCGCCTCGAGCTCGTCCCGGTGGTCAAGCGCGTCCTGCGCGGCCTCCTCCGCGTACAGGCCACAGGGCATCACGACCGCCACCTCCGGGCGCACGGCGGCCAGCTCCTCCCAGCTCACGGGCCGCGAGTCGCGCTCGGGCTCGCCCGCGACAGTCCGTCCGCCCGCGGTCTCGACCATTCCCGGGACCCAGTGACCGCCGGCGTAAGGGGGCGCCAGCCACTCGAGCGTGACCACGCGAGGTCGCCGCTCCGCTGCGACGGCCTTTCGGACGCGGTCGAGTCGTGCCTCGAGGTCGGCCCGCAGGCCCTCGCCCCGATGCCCGATGCCCGTCGCGTCCGCCACCCGCACGAGATCGTCGAGCACCTCGGACAGGGAACTGGGATCGAGCGAGATCACGTCGGGCTTGGACGGCAGCCGCCCGGCGACGGCGCGAACGTCGTCGAAGGAGACGGCGCAAACGGCGCAGAGGGCCTGCGTCAGGATCAGGTCGGGGGCGACGCCCGCGAGCTGTTCTTCGTCCAGCTCGTACAACGGTTCGCCGCGGGCGGTCACCTCGCGGACCATGGTGTCGATCTCCTGTGGATCTAGGCCCTGCGGGATCACGCTCCGCGTCAGCCGCGGCAGCCGCAGGGCCTCCGCCGGGAAGTCGCATTCGTGCGTGACGGCGACCACCTGCTCGCCGAGGCCCAGGGCGAAGAGCGATTCCGTCGCCGAGGGGACGAGGCTCGCGATCCGCATGGAACGACTATGGCATGGGTCGCCGGGTAAAGGAAATAGGCTGCGCCACGATGGAGTGGCCGGCGGACGAGATGGACCTGCTTCCAGACAACGAGATCGAGACGCGCCTCGCCGGGCTCGAGGGGTGGAGCCGCGAGGGGGATACGATCGCCAAGACCTTCAAGAACGACGACTTCGTCGGCTCGGTGCGCTTCGTCGACTCTCTCGTGGAGCCCGCCGAGGACATGGGCCACCATCCGGACCTCTCGCTCTCCTGGGACGAGGTGAAGGTGTCGATCACCAACCACGCCGCGGGTGGACTCACCGACGCCGACTTCGAGCTCGCGCAGCGAATCGACGAGCTCGCGAAAAGCGGCTAGACCGCACGCCCCGACGGGTGACGCGCGCCGGCGGGCTACCCTGCCCGCCGCATGCGGATCGTCTGCGTGGTCGGCACCCGCCCCAACATCGTGAAGATGGCGCCCGTGATCGCGGCGCTTCGCCGGCGCTTCCCGGAGTGGCGCGTCGCGACGGTCCACACCGGTCAGCACTACGACCGCCTCATGTCCGACGTCTTCATCGAGGAGCTCGACCTGCCGGCGCCGGACCACGTGCTGGGCGTCGGCTCCGGGACGCATGCCGAGCAGATCGCGCGGGTGCTGGAGCGGTTCCAGCCGGTCCTGGCCCAGGAGGAGCCCGATCTAGTTCTCGTGCCCGGTGACGTCAACTCCACCCTCGCCGCGGCACTGGCCGCGGCCAAGATGGGCGCCGCGGTGGGGCACGTCGAGTCCGGGCTTCGCAGCTTCGACCGCTCGATGCCCGAGGAGACGAACCGCATCGCCACCGACCATCTGTCCGCGCTCTGCTTCCTGCATTCGGAGGAGGCGATCGAGAACCTCCGGGCGGAGGAGGTGGGAGCCGAGCGAAGGCAGTTCGTCGGCAACACGATGATCGACACCCTGGTTGCGCTTGAGAGGCCGATCCGCGAACGCGGCGCGCCGGGGGTTCTCGGGCTCGATCCCGGCAGCTACGTCCTCGTCACGCTGCACCGCCCGGCGTTGGTGGACGGCCCGCTCCTGGTAGACGCGATGGAGGGCCTGTCGGCGGTCGCCGCCGCGCTGCCCGTGGTCTTTCCGGTTCATCCACGCACGCGCAAGATGCTCGGGGATCGCGAGTACCCGGGGGTCATGCTCACCGATCCGGTCGGGTATCTCGACTTCCTCTCGCTCGAGTCGGGGGCGGCAGCCGTTCTGACCGACTCGGGCGGGATCCAGGAGGAGACGACGTATCTGAATGTTCCGTGCTTCACGTTGCGGGACAACACCGAGCGGCCCGTGACCATCCGAGCGGGTACGAACACCCTGCTCGGGTTGGATCCGAGGCGGATTCGGGAGATCCCCGATCTGCTTCGCGAGCGGGCGGCGGCGGGGGATGGGACGAAGAAGCGGCAAACCCCGGAGCTGTGGGACGGACGAGCTGCCGAGAGAATCGCCGAGGTCCTCGCGGGTTGGTAGGTTGCGGTCGGTGCGGCTTCCCAGCCTCGTACCCCGCGACAGGGTGTTCTTCGACCTCTTCAACGAGTCGGGACAGAACACGCTGCGAGCCGCGCGGCTGCTGCAGGAGATGCTCCGGGGGTGGCCCGATGATCGCGGACTAGCTCGCGAGATCCTCCTCGCCGAGCAGGAGGGCGATCGGATCACACACGACATCGTGCAGCGAACGAACTCGACCTTCGTCACGCCGATCGATGGGGAGGACATCTACGCGCTCGCGACGCAGCTCGACGACATCGTCGACTTCATCGAGGAGACGGCGGACTTCATGGGCCTGTACAAGATCGAGGCGCCGATGGACCAGGCGCAGGCGATGGCCGACGTCCTCGTCAAGTGCTGCCAGCAGCTCGCGACGATCCTGGCCGAGCTGCGTGGCTTCGAGGGGCTCGAGCAGTACTGGATCGAGATCCATCGGCTGGAGAACGACGGCGACCGCCTCTATCGCGACGCGGTCGCGGCCCTGTTCGCCGACGGGATCGACCCGATGGTCGTGATTCGCTGGAAGGACATCTTCACCGGGCTCGAGCGGGCGATCGACGCGACCGAGACCGCGGCGCACATCCTCGAGGGCATCGTCATCAAGAACGCCTGATGCAGAACGACATCGTGCTGGTCATCGTCGTGGCGACCGCGCTGGCCTTCGACTTCACCAACGGCTTCCACGACACCGCCAACGTCGTCGCGACGTCGATCTCGACCCGGGCGATGGCGCCGCGCCTGGCGGTGGCGTACGCGGCGGCGCTGAACTTCGCCGGGGCATTCATCTCACTGGCCGTCGCCGCGACGGTGGCAGCGGATGTCGTCAGCGCCGACGCGATCACGCCGACGGTCGTCTTCGCGGGGCTCATCGGCGCGATCTCGTGGAACCTCATCACCTGGTACTTCGGGCTTCCCTCGAGCTCATCGCACGCGCTGATCGGTGGGGTCGTCGGCTCCGCCTTCGCGGCCGCGGGGCCGGCGGCCATCCTGGGCGATGGAGTGGTCGGGAAGGTGTTGGTTCCCGCCGTCGTGGCGCCCATCGTCGCGTTCGCGGTCGGGGCGCTGGCGATCCTCGTCTGCTACCGGGTGATCGGACGGCTGCGACCGGGTCACGTGGGTCGCGGGTATCGGCTCGGCCAGGTCGTCTCCGGCGGCCTGCTGGCGCTGGCACACGGGACGAACGACGCCCAGAAGACGATGGGCGTCATCACGCTCGCGCTGATCGCGAACGGCACCCTCGCCGAGGGCGCCAATCCGCCGACCTGGGTGATCGTGAGCGCGGCGAGCGCGATCGCGCTCGGCACGTATTCCGGTGGCTGGCGGATCATCCGGACCATGGGGACCCGCATCATTCGCATGGACCCGGCGCAGGGATTCTCCGCGTCGGGCGCCGGCGCCGCCGTGATCCTGGCCTCGTCCCACTACGGCTTTCCCCTCTCGACCACGCAGGTGATCAGCGGCGGCGTGATGGGCGCGGGCGCCGGCAAGCGGATCTCCGCCGTACGCTGGGGCGTCGCCGGCAACATCGTTGCGGCCTGGTTGATAACGATTCCGGCCGCGGCCGCGATCGGCGCCGTGACCTACGGCGTGACGCGGATCTTCGGCACGGGGGCGGCCGGAACCATCATCGTGAGCGCCGCGGCGCTCGCGCTGGTCGCGACAGCCTTCGCCCGCCGGATTCGGGCAGGGGCACCGGTGCCGGCCCCCTAGGCTCGATGCTCGCGACCATCGTCGACACCCAGGCGCTGCTCAAGACGATCGCCGCTGCCTTCATCGCGGGGGTGGGGGTGACGATGATCTTCTCGCTCGCGATCCTCGGGGCATCGAGGTTCGTGGACATGGCCCGAGACGGCCGCCCCGCGGCGGCGATCGCCTTCGGCGCCGTCGGCATAGCGGCCCTCCTTGCCGCTGGCACGGCGGTGACGATCGGGATCATCGTGATGACGCGGAAGTAGGATGCGGACGTGCTCCGAACGCTTCGGAACGTCGCGATCATCGCTGTATTGGCCGTACCGCTGGCATTCGTTCCCGGCGGCGGGAACGCGGCGCAGGCCGTGCTCGTCACCCTCGGCATGGCGTTCCTCGCCACCATCGCCGCCGCGGCGCGGCAGATCCATCGCGAGAACCGGCTCACGTTCGACTCGCTTCCGGACGATCAGCGGGCGGTGCTGTTCGGGGCCATCGGGGTGATCGTCCTGATGATCGCCGGCGCCGGGAAGCTGCTCGGGGGCGGAGGAATCGGGGCCGTGATCTGGGTGACGCTCGTGGCCTGCGCGGTGATCGCGATCGTGGGCGTCTGGATGCGCGCGCACACGTACTGAGGCGCTCCGCTCCCACCTCGCGCGGCGCGGATCGGCCAGCGCCGTCCTGAGAGTCGGAGCGCTCTAGCAGGCCTTTCGTCACATCCAGCGCACCATGCGTGAGCCGGACCGGCCTAGCTTCGCGTGCATGGCACGAGTGGGCGAGGAAGACGGCCAGGCGTCGGTGGAGCTCGTGGCGGCGGTCCCCGTGGTGCTCCTCGTCACGCTGGTCGTTGCGCAGCTGGCGGTCGCGGGCTACGCGCTATGGAGCGCGGGCGTGGCGGCGCGGGCGGGGGCGCGTGCCGGCTATGTCGGCGGCGACGCCCGGGCGGCGGCTCGCAGCTCGCTGCCGTCGGCGCTGCGCGCGGGCGCATCGGTTGACGATTCGAACGGCCTGTCGGTGCGGGTCCAGGCTCCGGCGCTCGTTCCGGGGATCCCGTCCGTCCCCGTCACCGCGAAGGCCGACCTCGGGACCGGAGATGGAAGCTAGAAGCCTTGGGGACCAGGACGGCCAGGCCAGCGTCGAGCTCCTGGCGGGGATTCCGGCGCTCGTGCTCACCGGCCTCGTGGCACTCCAGCTGCTCGCCACGGGTTACTCGCTCACGCTCGCCGACGGCGCGGCCGAGGCGGGCTCGATGGCGCTCGTGGCGGGCAGGCCGCCCCGGCCCGCGGTTCGCGAGGCCCTGCCGGGGTGGGCTCAGTCCCGCACCCACGTTCGCGTTCGCGGCGGGCACCTGACGGTGCGACTCGAGCCGCCATCGCCGCTGACCGCGATCGCGCGGCATCTGGCGGTGACCTCCTCCACCTGGGTCAGGAGGCCCGCAGGATGAACGCGGCTCCGACCGAGGCACGGGAACCGGCTCTCCCTGGCTCCGAGCGGGCCGGTCGCGATCTCGTCCTGGCCACGACCCTCGGCGAGGCGAAGGGCGGGCTCGCAATCGCTGCAGCGGTCGCGGTCACCCTCAGCCATCAGCGCCCGTCGGTGCTCCTCGCCGAGCTGGGCTCGAATGGCGGGCGGGGCGCGACGATGCTGGCGGCGGCGATGGCCCGCGAGCTGGAGGACGCGCTCCGGCGGCAGGGCTTCGCCCACGTCGCCGCCCGCGGCCGCCTTTGCTGGCTGGGCGTCGATACGGGCGAGGATGCTCTCGACAAGGTGAGGGGAGCCGTCGACGAGCTGCCGGCCGGCGGGCTGGCCGTCGCTCACCTGCCCCCGCGGCTGTGGCGGGCGGCGATCGAGGGCGAGCTTTCGATGCCGGCCCGAGCCCTGCTGCGTGCCGATCTGCGGCGCGACCGCTCGCTCGCGGCGCTGACGGTGATCGAGCTGCGCGCCCGCCGCATCCCCGTCCGAGTCGCTACCCGCCCGCTCGGTCGAATCGCGACCCGGCGGGCACTCGCAGGGCTCGAGTCGGGCGGAGCGGCGTCGAGGCGCGTCGTGCGCCTCGCAGCGGGGCTGAGCGCGCGAGCGAACGGTCGGCGCCCCGCAGCCCAGAGGCGACTACGGATTCCGGCGCTCGCCGCCGAGGGTGGGCAGGCGCTCATGATGGTGATCGCGGCAGCCTTCGCGATCCTCTTCTGCGCCGCCGTGCTCGCCGCGATCGGAGGCGCGGTCACCGGCACCTCGCGCACGCAGCGAACCGCCGACCTGGCCGCGCTTTCCGGCGCTCGATCGCTACGCGACGGCTTCCCGCGGCTGTTCATCCCTGCTCGGCTGCAAAGCGGCGCTCCGAACCCCCGGCACCTCGACAAGGACGAGTACCTGCGGCGGGCCGCCGCCGCCGCGCAGAACGCCGCTGTGCGTAACGGTGCCGACCCCAAGCGCCTTCGCATCACCTTCCCCGACCGCGAATCGTTCGCGCCCCTGCTGGTCAAGGCGTCGGTCATCGCCGTGCTCGACCGGTCGGCGCTACCCGGCCGAGGCGCCTCGCGCAGGAGTACGCCCCACGGCGTCCGAATCGAGGCGAGCGCCAAGGCGGAGGCCTTGCCCCCGTCCACCGCGACGGGCCCGGCGCCGACGATGGAAAGCGGCGGTGGCTACTCCGGGCCGCTCTCCTACCGCCAGGGCAAGCCGATGCGCCCGGACGTGGCGGCGGCCTTCGATCGGATGGCGGCGGCCGCGGGACGCGACGGCATCGCGCTGGTGATCAACTCGGCCTTCCGCTCCGACGCCGAGCAGGCGCGGCTCTGGGCGGCCAACCCGGACCCGCGGTTGGTCGCGCCGCCGGGCACCTCGCTTCACCGCTGCGCCACCGAGCTCGACCTCGGCCCATCGTCGGCCTACGGCTGGCTGGCGGCGCACGCGAAGCACTTCGACTTCGTACAGCGCTATTCCTGGGAGCCTTGGCACTACGGCTACATCGGCGGCCCGCCGCCGTGCTCCCATTCCGGTGACCGGGTCGGGATGCGGGCGGGACACGGAGAGCCCCATGAGACCGCCGGATTGCCCTCGTTCGTACCCGCGCCGTACCGC
>DATAOX010000158.1:0-3443 GCA_036265555.1 Solirubrobacterales bacterium | reverse complement strand
TCGATGCCGTGCGTATCGAACGGGTTGAGGTTCTTCTCCCCGGAGCGATCCAGGCGCTTCGTGCCGGAGTCGATGCGCTTTTGAACCGCGGCGTCTGGAACCTCTTTGACCAGGCAACAGATCTTCAAGTCGTCCCTCCTTCAAGGGGAATGGCGCGCGGCATATTAGCGATTGAGGCCCGCTGACTGACCAGTCAATCAGGAGGGTTCCCGTTCGCAGTGAGCTGAAGCGAAGCGGGCGGGGAGGCTCGGCCGGCGTCGCGCGGTGCGGCTCAGGAGGCCTGGGCCGACAGGGTGCGGCGCTGCTCGATGGCGCCGCGAATGAACTCGACGATCTCGTCGGTGGAGGCTCCGGGCGTGAAGACCTCGGCGACGCCCAGCTTCTTCAGCTCGGGCGCATCATCCGTGGGAATCGTCCCGCCCACGGTCACGACCACGTCATCCACGCCCTGCCCGCGGAGCAGTTCGACCACCTTCGGGACGAGCGTCATGTGCGCGCCGGACAGGATCGACAGCCCCACCGCGTCCGCATCCTCCTGGATGACCGTCGCCGCGATCTGCTCCGGGGTCTGGTGAAGGCCGGTGTAGATCACCTCCATGCCGGCGTCGCGAAGCGCCCGCGCGATGATCTTCGCCCCGCGGTCGTGCCCGTCGAGGCCGGGCTTGGCGACGACCACTCGGATCTTGCGAGTGGTCCCGGGCGCTTTGGCTTCCGTGGCTTCCATGTGTGGTCGGCCGGCACCGGACGTCCCACCGGCGGCATTCGCTGTTGCTGGACTGCGGAGCTTAGTGCCGCACGGGCGAGGCGCGGCCGGACTAGCCGCCGCCCGGGAGCGTCCAGTGCGCCAGCAGGGATGTGATCACGATGATCGCCATGATCACCGCCAGCAGTCCCAACAGCGCGATGATGTAGGCCTTCATCCCGCGCCCGGTGTCATCGATCCCGTGGACCTCATCCTCGTGGACGACGACCTCGCCCTCGTCGCCCTCGTCGGCGAGGAACATCTTGGCGGCCTCGATGGCGCTCTCCTTGTCGGGGGTGTTGGTCAGGGATTGCGGGTCGCCCTCCCGGATGACGTCCCAGCCATCGACCTCGTCTCGAACGACGATCAGGTTCGACATGTCAGGGTTCTACCCCCGGGAACGGCTCAGAAAACGGGCTGCTCCGTGTAGCGGCCGAACACCTCCTGGAGGGCGGCGACCATCTCGCCCTCCGAGGCGCGAGCGCGCGCGGCGTCCAGAAAGCGTCGCATCAGGTTCTCGCCACTCGCCGCGGCCGACCTGAGCTCGGCCAGCGCCCGCTCGACCGCCTCGGCGTCGCGGGCCGCGCGGGTGGCATCGAGGCGACCGGCCTGCTTTCGCTCGCTCGTCGGATCGGGCCGATGGAGCTCGATTCCCTCCTCGCGCTCCAGCCGATACTCGTTCACGCCCACGACGACCCGGCTGCCCGAGTCCACCTCCTGCTGGTAGCGGAACGAGGCGTCCGCGATCTCGCGCTGCGGAAAGCCCCGCTTGATCGCCTCCACCATCCCGCCGAGCTCGTCGATCCGTGCGAAGTACTCGTACGCGGCGCGCTCCATCTCGTCCGTCAGCGCCTCCAGGAAGTACGAGCCGCCCAACGGGTCGATCGTGTTCGTCACCCCCGTCTCGTGGGCGATCACCTGCTGGGTGCGAAGGGCGATGCGCACAGCCTCCTGCGTGGGCAGCGCGAGCGCCTCGTCATACGAGTTGGTATGCAGCGACTGGGTCCCGCCGAGCACCCCGGCCAGCGCCTCGATCGCGGTCCGCACGATGTTCAGGAGCGGCTGCTGGGCCGTCAGCGAGACGCCCGCCGTCTGGGTGTGAAACCGCATGAGCAGGGATTCCGCCCGGCGCGCGCCGTAGGTCTCGCTCATCTCCCGGGCCCAGATCCGTCTCGCCGCGCGGTACTTGGCGATCTCCTCGAAGAAGTCGATGTGCGCGTTGAAGAAGAAGGAGAGGCGCGGGGCGAAATCATCCACATCCATGCCGCGCGCGACCGCCTCCTCGACGTAGGTGAACCCGTCCTTGAGCGTGAAGGCGAGCTCCTGCTGGGCGGTCGAGCCGGCCTCACGAATGTGGTACCCCGAGATCGAGATCGGGTGCCACCGCGGCATGCGCTCGGTGCACCACTCGATCATGTCCGTCACCAGGCGCATCGCCGGATCGATCGGGAAGCACCACTCCTTCTGGGCGATGTACTCCTTGAGGATGTCCGTCTGGATGGTCCCGCCCAGGGCCTCGGGCGGAACCCCCTGCTCCTCGGCGGCGCAGACGTAGAAGGCGAGCAGGATCGCGGCGGGCGCGTTGATCGTCATCGACGTCGTGACCCGGTCGAGGGGGATCCCGCGGAACAGGTCGACCATGTCGTCCAGGGTGTCGATGGCGACGCCCTCGACGCCGACCTCCCCGCGGCTGCGCCCGTCGTTGGAGTCCAGGCCCATGAGGGTGGGCATGTCGAACGCCGTCGAAAGGCCGGTCTGGCCATGATCGAGGAGATACCGGAACCGCTCGTTCGTCTCGTCGGCGGTGCCGAAGCCGGCGAACTGGCGCATCGTCCACAGCCGCCCGCGATACATCGACGGATAGACGCCGCGCGTGTACGGATACTCACCGGGAAACCCGAGCTCGCGGTCCGGATCCCATCCCGCCAGGTCCTCCGCCGTGTACAGCGGTTCGATCGGCTCGCCCGAGATGGTCTCGAAGAGCGCGTCGCGCTCGGCTCGGCGTGAATAGATCTCCTCGCGCCACCGGCGGGCGCCGTGCCCGGCTTCGGGCTCGGGTGGGTCCTGGCGTCCCTTGGTGCTCGCCCTCCTGACTCGCTCCGTCGCCATGCTCGAAGTCTAGGTGCGCGGGCGCTTCCTTGGCCGCTATCGGCGAAGCGACGAGCGGTAGCCCCGGCGCTCCGGGCGTCGGCGTGCAAGGACCGTGCCGGTGCCACCGACCGCGGCCGCCACGAGGGTCGCGCCGGCGATCGCGAGCTGGCGGCCGAGCCGCTCGAAGCGCATCACGCGCCATTCCTCCGCGTTTGCGATCTCGGCGAGCGCCGCGTCCGGATTCACCGCGACGGGATGGCCCACGGCGCGGAGCATCGGCAGATCCGAGGCCGAGTCGGAATAGGCCCAGGAGGCACCGAGATCGATGTCATGCTCCTCCGCGAACCCGCGCATCGCGGCGACCTTCCCCTCGCCGTAGACGAACGGTTCGACGATGTGCCCGGTGAGGAGCCCGTCGCCGTCCACCTCGTACTGCGTCCCGATCCC
The DNA here is from genome assembly GCA_036265555.1 of Solirubrobacterales bacterium. Classification (GTDB taxonomy): domain Bacteria; phylum Actinomycetota; class Thermoleophilia; order Solirubrobacterales; family 70-9; genus AC-56. Next base: position 163 of record DATAOX010000158.1, on the reverse strand, counting down.
GCCCTCCATGCCCAGAACACGGGCCAGCATCTCGACGAGATCGTTGCCCGCCGCGCTGACGATGAACGTCGGCCTGTCGGCGTCCTGGTGGCTGCGAACCTCGTCGAGCATCTGCGGGTAGATGCGGGGGAGCACGCCGGCGAGAAGCCCCGGTGCGAGGCGC
>DATAOX010000157.1:0-35055 GCA_036265555.1 Solirubrobacterales bacterium | reverse complement strand
GGGCTCGATCCTCAAATGCACTCTGTTCGGGGCGATCATCGCGATCGTCTGCTCCTACAAGGGGATGAACGCCTCCGGCGGCGCCGCCGGCGTCGGCCGGGCGGTGAACGAGGCGGTCGTGATCGCGTTCCTGGGCGTCTTCGCCTTCAACTACGTCTTCACCCAGACTCTGCTGGCAACCCACCCTGAACTGAACGTGATCAAGTAATGCCCGGCTGGCTCGCAGTCCCCCGCGATTGGCTCGCCTCGTTGGGCGAGATCGCGCGCTTCTGCGGGCGCACGATGGGGCTCGTCTATTCGGGACGGGTGCTGCAATTCTTCGGGGAGTCGCTGCGCCAGGCCGGGATCCTGATCCTGGGCTCGACGATCGTCATCTGGGGGCTCGTGTTCATCCTCGGTCTCCAGTGCGGGATCGAGGGCGCCTACTTCAACCGCTCGGTCGGTGCCCCCGCCTACGCCGGAGTGTTCGCCGCCTGGTGCGACCTGCGCGAGGTGATCCCCTACGCCTTCGGCTACATGCTGGCGGCCAAGGTCGGTACGGGGATCGTCGCCGAGCTCGGGGCGATGCGGATCTCCGACGAGATCGACGCCCTCGAGGTGATGGGGGTGCCGCCGATGACCTTCCTCGCCGCCACCCGCCTGCTCGGCGCCTGGTTGACGCTCCCGTTCATGTACCTGGCGGCGATCGGGATCGGCTACTTCGCGAGCTGGCTCGCCGTCGTCAAGCAGATCGGCGACGTCTCGAGCGGCGGCTACTTCCTGATCTTCTGGATGTTCCAGAACCCGCCCGACCTCTTATTCAGCGTCATCAAGGCGATGGTGATGGCGACGGCGATCGTCCTCGTCGGCTGCTACTACGGCTACACCGCCTCCGGCGGTCCCGTGGGGGTGGGCACGGCGACGGCGAAATCGATGGTGCTTAACATCGTTTTGGTTCACCTCATCGGCATGATGGGAACCCTGGTGTTCTGGGGCGCGAATCCGAGGGCGCCGATCGGGGGCTGACCCTGCCCAGCTAGGAGGAGAACGGCTGCGATGGCTGACGAGACACGGGAAACACGCGAGCAGGCCTACGAGGAAGAGGAGGCGCCTCAGGACGCCGAGGAGACGGCCTATGACGACGAGGCGTCGCCGGACGACGACGGGCGGGAATGGCGCGACGAGGGGCCGCCGGCGGATGACGACGGCGGCTATGAGGAGCCCGCGCCTGAGCTCGGACAGCTGAACCGAGACTACGCGATCCCCGGCGTCAGCTCCGAGGAGTCGAACCCCTATCGCTGGCACACCGGCGAGAAGCGCGACCACGGGGGTGAGGACGCGATCGAGATCATCGACCTCGTCAAGCAGTTCGGTCGCACGCGGATCCTGAACGGGCTCAACCTGGGGCTTCCCGACAACCAGATCTCGATGGTCCTGGGCCCCTCCGGCACCGGCAAGAGCGTCCTGATCAAGCACATCGTCGGCCTGCTGTATCCGGACGCGGGCGACGTCCTCGTGCACGGCGAGTCGGTCCCGAACATGACCGACGATGAGCTGTTCGAGATGCGCAAGAAGTTCGGCCTCCTGTTCCAGGACGGGGCGCTCTTCGGGTCGATGAACGTTTACGACAACACGGCGTTCCCGCTTCGCCAGCACACCGACAAGTCGGAGGAGGAGATCGGCGAGATCGTCAACCGCAGGCTCCGCGAGGTGGGGCTCGCCGAGGCGATCCAGAAGATGCCGAACGAGCTCTCCGGCGGCATGCGCAAGCGGGCGGGCTTCGCGCGCGCCCTCGTGCTCGACCCGGCGATCGTCATGTTCGACGAGCCCGACTCCGGCCTCGACCCCGTGCGGACGGCCCTTCTGTGCGAGCTGATCCGCGAGGTGCACGAGGAGAACGGCGGCTGCTACCTCGTGATCAGCCACGACCTCGGCACAGCGCGGCGGATCGCCGACTTCATCGCGGTGCTGTGGAAGGGCAGGATCGTCGAATCCGGCCCTTCCGACGAGCTCTTCGACTCCGACAACGAATTCGTCGCGCAGTTCCTCAACGCGGAGACCGAGGGCCCCCTGGCAATGGACTGAGGCCGCTGCGAACCGACGCCTGGCGGTGTCCTCGGTCGATCGTCTCGCTCACATACGCCTCAAGTACGCTCGCTTCGCCGATCGACCTGCGTCCATGGCCAGGCTTGGTTCTCGCAGCCTCGGCGTTCCTGGCGCTCTACCTTCAGCTGCTCCGTAATCTCTGTTTCCCATGCGGAGCCTGATGGCACGGATCGCCGGGCGGGCGGTTGAGCGGCCGCTGCCGGTCATCGTCGCCGCCGTGCTGCTGACGCTGATCGGCGCGATCGCCGCGCTACGCCTCGAGGCGAACCGAAGCCCGAGCTCACTGGTCGACAAGGGCTCGACCACCTACGCACAGACGCAGGCCTTCTACGACCGGTTCGGCGACGAGCCGGTCGAGATCCTCGTGAAGGGCGATCTGCGCCAGCTCCTGTTGACGAGCAACCTCGGCAAGCTGCTCGCACTCGAGAGCTGCCTGTCCGGGAAGGCCAGGGGAGGGCAGGTCTTCAACAACCAGCCGGCACCGGCCCCATGCGCTGACATCCGGAGGCTGGATCCGAGCGCCGTGGTCTTCGGCCCCGCGACCTTCCTCAACCAGTTCGCGATCACTGCGAACAAGCTCTATCAGCAGGAGGCTCAGGCGGCGACGGAGCGGGCCCGCCAGGCGGCCCAGCAGGCGGCCGCGAAGGCGAAGCAGCAGGGCGAGTCGCAGGCGCAACAGCAGCAGGCGGCCCTGTCCGCGTATCAGGGCGTACTCCAGCAGTTCCAGGCGCAGGCCCTTCAGCTTGCGGTGCGCTACGGGCAACAGGGCCCGCCGCGACTCAACGATCCTCGGTACGTCGAGTCCGTGATCTGCGACCCCAGCCTGCCGGGGTGTCAGCCGAAGGCACGTCTCGCGGCGATCGTGCCCAGCCCCAGGGCGGCATTGATCTCGGTCCGGTTGCGCCCCGGGCTCTCCGATGCGCAGCGCGCGGAGGCCATATCCCTCTTCAGGCAGGCCACCCAGGACCCCGCCTTCGACCTGAAGCGCTTCTCGTCGTTCGGGCCGACGCATCCGCGCTACGTGGTGAGCGGCGTACCGGTCGTCTTCGAGGGCCTGGCGCAGGAGCTCTCGACGCAGATATTCATCCTGCTGGCCGCCGCGCTCGCGGCGATGGTGATCACGCTCGCGCTCGTCTTCCACTCCCCGCTCCGGCTCCTGCCGCTCGGCATCGCGCTCGGGGCGGCAGGGATCACGTTCGGGTTCCTCTCGCTCGTCGGCGGTTCGCTCACCATGGCCTCGATCGCAGTGCTGCCCGTTCTGATCGGGCTGTCGGTCGACTACGCGATCCAGTTCCAGGCGCGCTTCCTCGAGGCGTTGCGCGGAGGGTCCTCACCGCCGCGGGCGGCGGTCGAGGCGGCTGCGCGCGGCGGTCCGGTCATTGCGACCGCCGGGCTGGCGACCGCCGCCGGATTCCTCGTGCTCGTCCTCTCACCCATCCCGATGGTCCGCGGCTTCGCGCTGCTCCTCGTCCTGGGGATTGCGGTCGCCTTCGCCCTGGCGTTGACGGTCGGTCTGTCCGTCCTGTCGCTGCTGCGCCCGGCGGATCCCCGTCGAACCGAGGGGCCTCGAGGCCCGTCCTGGTGGGTGGCCGGCCGTCGGCGCGTGAGTGAGCCCGTCCGCCCGGCGACCGCGGTCGCCGGGCGAGTGGGGGCGGGCGCCGCGCGGGCGGGCCGGCGGGCGCTCGCGGTCTCCATCGCGGCGCCCGGCAGGGTCCTCGCCGTCGCGGCGCTGCTCGCCGCAGCGGGGTGGGGTGTGGGGACCCAGATTCCGGTGATCTCCGACATTCGCGAGCTCGTGCCGCGGAACCTCCCGGCCCTGCACGACGTCGACCAGCTCGAGAACGCGACCGGGGTCTCGGGGCTCACCTACGTCACGGTGACGGCACCCGACCTCACCGACCCCAAGCTCATCTCGTGGATGCACGACTTCGAGCAGCGGGTGCTCGCGCGTCACGGCTACGTGGGCTCCTCGCCGTCGTGCCGATCCCCGCAGACCGAGATCTGCCCGGAGATCTCCCTGCCCGACTTCCTCTACGGCGATTCCCAATCCGTGCCGAGCCGGTCCAGCATCCGGACCGATCTGCGCCTGCTCCCGCACTACGTGTCGCAGGCGATGGTGACCACGGATCCGAAGACCGGGAAACCCGGCAACACCGGGGTGATCACGTTCGGCATCAAGGTGATGCCGTTCGATCAGCAGGAGGCCCTGATCGACGACATCCGCTCGCAGATCAACCCGCCGGGTGGCGGTGCGGCGCCGCCGCCGGGGGTCAGGGCGGAGGTCCTCGGGCTGCCGGTCCTGGCCGCGGATGCGAACTCCGCCCTCTCCGGGAGCCGCTACCTGGTGACGGTGGCGGGACTGCTGGCCGTGGCCCTCGCCCTCATTGCGGTCTATCGCTCCGCGCGCCGTGCGCTCGTCCCATTGATCCCGATCGTCCTGGCCACGGGATGGTCCTCGCTCATCCTGTGGATCACCGGCGTACCTCTGAATCCGATGTCGGCGACCCTGGGTGCCCTGGTCATCGCGATCGCGACCGAGTTCAGCGTGCTGCTCTCCGCGCGTTACTACGAGGAGCGCGCCGCTGGCGGATCGCTCGGCGACGCGCTTCGCCGCGCCTTCGCCCGCACGGGCGCCGCCGTGGCCGCATCCGGGGTGACGGCCATCGCCGGATTCGCCGTGCTGGTGTTCACGGACATCAGGATGCTCAGGGACTTCGGGCTCGTGACGGTGTTCGACCTCGGCGTCGCGCTGGTCGGCGTCCTCCTGGTGCTGCCGGCCGCGCTGGTGTGGGCGGAGGGCGGATTCCAGCCGGTACAGGCGCTCGTCTCGCGCTTTCGCCGGCGCGGCCGCCCGGCGCCCGCGGACGCCGGGTAAGCCGGTGGCGCCCGAGCGAGACCCGGACGTCCAGCGGGCGAGGATCCAGCGCCGACGCGCTTAGGGCACGGGCGTGGCTGGTTCCGAGCAGGCGTCCAGGGGGCCGGGCCGGCGCTATTCGACGTTCGTCGGGATCGCCTTCCTCGTGCTGATCATCGTCGCCACGCTCAACACGATCCGGACGCAGAGCGGGGGGACGCTGGGCGTCAGCGGCGATGATCGCGGCGTGCCGCTGTCCGAATTCGCGGTGCCCAACGCGCTTCCGCCGGGCCCGCTCGACAAGGACGCGAACATCGCCCAGGACGATTGCTCCACCTCCCAGAACCCGTGCCCCGCGAACGCGCGCCGACCGTCCGCGTGTCAGATTCCCCCGAGGGGTGCGATCCGCGTCTGCGACCTGTTCAACCGGCCCCTCGTGATCTCGTTCTGGTTCACCCGCGGGGCCAGCTGTCTCCCGACACAGGACGCCTTGAATGAGATCGCACCCGCCTACCGAGGCCGGGTGAACTTCCTCACGATCGACGTCCGGGACGATCCCACGGACGTGCGGCAGATAGCGCAGGATCATGGCTGGTCCATCCCGGTCGGGTACGACCGCGACGGCGCGGTGAGCGACCTGTACCGCGTCGGTGGTTGCCCCACGGTGGCCTTCGCCTATCCCGGCGGCATCCTGGCCTTCGCGAAGGCGGGAACCGACGAGCTGTCCCGGCCACCGGGCCAAAACGATCCGGCGAGCCTTCGCGCCGGGCTCCGGGCGGACGTGGACCGCCTGGTCCAGCAATCGCGCGCACGCGAGGGGGCGAGTCGTTGACCGGCGGCGACGCCATCCCCGAGGCCGGCTGGGTCTCGGCCGAGCTGCGCGAGGAGCTTCCAGGGCTTGGCGTGCGATACCTGGTGCTGGAGCGCGGCTCTGGTCGCAGCTCGCGCCAGCTCAAGGACCGTTTGGCCCGGATGTCGAACCGGTTCTCGGGCCCGCAGGCGATCGCGCTGCGCCACCGGCCGATTCCCTGGGCCTATCGAGTCTTCTTTCGCCAGATCGGCCTGGATCCGGACGAGCAGCCGACTCCGGTGGAGGCGGTGGCGCTCGAGCGCATCAAGCGCGGCGGGTTCATCAGCCAGAGCCTGCTCGACGACGCGCTGACGATCGCGATCATCGAGTCCGGCGTTGCCATGCGCGCCTTCGACGCCGATCGCGCGAACGGCCGGCTCGGGATCCGCCAGACCGCGGCGAGGGAGACGCTGGAGGGGCGACCCGGTCCGCTTCCCGAGGGAACGCTGGTGATCGCCGACGAAATTCGACCGCTGGCGCTGCTCTTCGGCGCGACGGCGTCCGGCCGGGGCGTCTCGCCCAAGACGGTCCGGACGATCCTCGCCGCGATCCAGGTCAAGGGCGTCCCGGACATCGCCGTCGAGGAGGCCATCTGGCTGGCAGCGTCGGTGATGCGGGCCTAGGGGCGCCCCTTCCCTGATCGAGTGCGTGATTCGGGCCCCATATCGCCCCCAATCGCACACTCGATACAGATTCCCCAGGCGAGCGCCCCCTACTTGCCTCACACCCGCCCGACCCCGAGTGATCGCCGGGACTCTCATCGGTAGCGGCTGGATAGCTCCGTCCTCTCGGGCTAGACTGTGAGCGTCCATCCAGGGTGGAAGGAGGGGCGCGTTGCCCGAGCAGTTGCTTGAGATCGAGCCAGTGGAGCCGGCGGCTCTGGGACTCGAGCGCGCCGCGGTCGAGCGCGTCGAGCCCGGTGTCGAGCGGAAGGCCCGGAACGACCTCCGCCGCCAGATCGCGCTGCTCGAGAAGCGGCTCGGGGAGCTCTTCGCCTCGGCCTTTCCGCGAACGGGGATCGACTGGAGCGTTCCGGCCGTCGGCGGCCCGCGGGTGCTTGGCGTAGCCGAGCTCGAGCGGGTACGCGACGGGCTGGCAGTACGGCTGCGAGAGGCGCAGGCCGAGCTCGCTCGTCGTGGCGAGATCGAGGAGGCGAACCGCGGGCTGCTGGAATCGATGATCGCGGCCCCCGACCGTTATCGCTGGGTGCGGGTCGCCGCCGAGGACATCGGGGAGCGCCCCTGTCAGCACTGGCACTCACGTCCCCGCTGGGGCATCCTCGGGATGCTCCTCGGGTGGTGGCGCGTCAAGCACTCCTCGGGTTGTCCGTTAGCCGCGGGGCTTGCGGCCCCCTTATCGCCGGCTGGTGAGCACCAAGCGGCGGCGCAAGCGCCGTCCTCGCACAGGACCTCCTCCGAAGCCGTCCTCCAGCGCCGGCGAGGGCGCCGCGACCGCAAAGCCGAGGGGCCGCCCGGCGCCGCGCCGGGCGCCGAACCTCGACGAGCGGCCGCCTCCCCCATGGGGCAGCGTCCCCCTCGTCGAGCTCGTCGTTCTCGTCGGCATCGTCCTGCTGATCGCCGGCTTCGTCGTCGGGGGCTCGAATGGCGTCGTGATGATCGCGGCGGGCGCCGTGCTCTGCTCGATCGCGGGGCTCGAGCTCTCGATCCGCGAGCACTTCGGAGGCTACCGCTCGCACACCTTCCTGCTGTCTGGCGCGGCCGGGGTCGGCATCCTGGCGGGCCTCTTCTTCCTCGCGCCGGATCTGTGGTTCCCCATCGCGCTCGCGATAGCGGCCGCCGCGTTCGCGGCGACCGCCTGGATGCTGACTCGCGCGTTTCAGCGCCGCTCGGGTCGGCCGTTCAAGCTCCGCTGACGCAGCGCGCCGCGCCTCCGAATGGCGATCAATGCCTGGAGCGCGACGTCAGCGAGACTCGGTGCTAGCGCCGGCGGCTCTGCTTCGCGGCCAGCGCGCCGGCGAGGACCTTGCGCTGGCGCTCCGTGAAGCGCCCCAGCTCGCGGTTCTCGTTGAGCGCCAGTGAGGAGAGGAACTTCCGGACGCGGGTGCGGCCCCAGCGCCTCTGGCTCCGGAGGAGCTAGCCGATCGTCATCGTCTCGACCTCCCACGGGCAGGTCCGCACGACCTCCGTGACTTCGATCTGATTGGCGATGATCGCGCGCTTCAGGGACGCGCGCGCGAGGCGGACGCGGTTGGCGTGGGCCAGTGCCTGCATGTGCTGCGGCACCGAGACGACAGTCGAGGCAGCGGACATTCTCACTCCTCCTCTGAGTGGTTAAGAGGCTTGCCGGGGATGAACCGGACGCTCCTCCCTCGGTCTCTCGGGGCCCTGGGGGTCGGACGAAACGGGATGATTCCTCTCTCCGCTCCGGCCACTCCCTGCCCCGGGGTGACGTCCGGCGTGCGTGGGAACCTAGGCGAGCCGGGCGCCGAGCGTCAACCGGCGCCCCCCCTTGCCGGCGCGAGTCGTTCGCTAAGAGCAAGCTTTTCGTGCGCGGTTCTCGCTTGTCCGAAAATGGACAAGCCGAAACTACCCATCGCGGGGGAGGTCTGGGAACTCCGAGATCGTCCTGGCGAAGATGTCCAGGGCGCGGTCGAGATGCTCGGGCTCGTGGGTCGCCATGAGGCTGGTCCGCAGGAGCGCCCCATCCGGCGGAACCGCCGGATGGAGCGCGACGTTGGTGTAGACGCCGGCGTCGAAGAGCGCCTTCCAGAGGAGCACTGCCTGCCAGTCCTCCCCGACCACGACGGGGACCACCGGGGTTGTTGCCGCGGAGCCGTCCGGAAGGCGGCCCGCGTCGACGACCCTGAGGCCGAGCTCGGCGAACCCGCGGCGCAGGTATTCCGCGTTGTCGAGGAGCCGCTCGAAGAGCGGTCCGCCCTCGGACCGACAGATCCGCACGGCCTCCAGCGCCGCGCCCACCGCCGCCGGAACGGCGGCGGCGGTGAACATGAACGGGCGCGCTGCGATCTTCAGGTACTCGACCACGTCCGCCGGCCCGGCGATGTACCCCCCGCACGACGCAAGGCTCTTGGAGAAGGTGCCCATCCGCAGATCGACCCGGTCCTCGACTCCGAAGAGCTCGCACGAGCCGGTTCCGCGGGCCCCGAGCACCCCGACGGCGTGCGCCTCGTCCACCATCACCCGGGCGCCGTACCGCTCCGTGTGCTCGAGGACGTCGGGGAGCGGGCAGAGGTCCCCCTCCATCGAGAACACCCCGTCGACCACGACCAGGACGCCGCCTCCGTCGCCGATGGCCCGCTCGAGCATCTTCGCGAGCTTGTCCATCTGGTTGTGGCGGAACGGCCGTAGCTTGGCGCCGGACAGGCGGCAGCCGTCGAGAATCGAGGCGTGGTCGCCCGCGTCGCAGATCACGGTGTCGCCGGGAGCGAGGAGCGTGCCGATCGTCCCCAGGTTCGCCTGGTAGCCCGTGGTGAAGACGAGCGCGTCCTCGGTTCCCATCCAGTCGGCGATTTCGCGCTCGAGCTCAGTGTGCAGCGGGATGGTCCCGTTCATGAACCTCGAGCCCGTGAGCGCGGTCCCGTACCGCTCGAGGGCGTCGCGCGCCGCCGCCTTCACCCGATGATCCCCCGTCAGGCCGAGGTAATTGTTGGAGCCGAGCATGATCTTCCGGTGCCCCTCCATCTCCACGACGGGACCCGCCTGCGACTCGATTAGGCGGAAATACGGAAGGAGGTCGGCCTCCTTCGCCGCTTCGAGCTGTTCCTTCCGCTCATGCGTGCGGGCTCGTTCGAAGACGTCGACGGCCGTGCGGACGGTCTGCGCCATGGCGAGAGTCTTCCATGGCAGCCCGGATGCCGCGGCCAGGCGCGACCGACTACCGTCCCCCGAACCCATGAACTGCACATGCTGCTGCCGGCGCGCTCCGGCGCCGGCCTGACACATATGGACGTGGAGGTACGACCCGTCGAGGGAAGGCGCGATCTGAATGCGTTCATCAAGCTGCCGTTTCGGCTCCATCGGGGCACGCCGTGGGTTCCACCCCTGATCTTCGAGCGCCGACAGTTCCTCGACCGCGAGAAGAACCCGTTCTTCGAGCACGCGGAGGCCGAGTACTTCATCGCCGAGCGCGACGGGCAGGTGGTGGGGCGGATCACCGCCCACGTCGACGAGCGCTGGACTCAGTTCCAGGGCGGGAACGATGGGATGTTCGGCTTCTTTGAGTCCGAGAACGACGCCGAGACGGTGCGCGCGCTCGTCGACACGGCCACCGGTTGGCTTCGTCAGCGCGGACGCGAGCGCATGCTCGGCCCGATGGACTTCACCACCAACGACGAATGCGGCCTGCTGGTCGAGGGTCACGACCGCGACCCGCTCGTGCTGGAGCCATGGCAGCCGCCTTATTACCAGGAGCTTCTCGAGGGGCTCGGGATGACGAAGACGATGGATCTGCTGATGTGGGAGCTCTATCTCGGGCGGCTGAAACAGGGGGACCGGTTTCACGACTTCATTCACGAGGCCGACAGGAAGTCGCGGTCCGAGCACCGGGTGAGCGTTCGCCACATGCGGAAGCGAGACCTGGAGGCAGAGGTCGCCAGGTTCATGGAGGTTTACAACGCGGCGTGGGGACCGAACTGGGGATTCGTCCCCGTCACCGAGGCGGAGGTGCGATTCCAGGCCGGGAACCTGAAGCCGATCCTCGATGAGAACTGGGCGATGATCGCCGAGCGAGATGACGAGGTGGTCGGCGCAGCTCTCACCCTGCCGGACATCAATCAGGTGCTCGTGAAGATGAACGGCAGGCTCCTCCCCTTCGGCTGGTGGCACTTCCTCACCGGCCGGCGCAGCATCGACCAGGTAAGGGTGTTCGCACTCGGCGTGAAGCCCGAGTACCAGCACTTCGGCGTCGCGGCAGCCCTTTACGTCCGGCACATGGAGGTAGCCGCCCGGGTGCGCCAGAAGGGCGGTGAGATGGGATGGATCCTCGAGGTAAACGAGCCCATGAACCGGGCGATGGAGGGGATGGGCGGCTCGGTCGTGAAGCGCTATCGGCTCTACGAGCTGCCGCTCCGCTGAGCCGCCGCCTCGACCTCGCAAAGTGCGGAAAGCGTGGGCGTCGGTCGCAGCCCCGGTGCCGTCGTGACCGCTGGACGCGCCGTTAGACTGGCCCGGCCGGTCGGCGAAAGGGGAGTTGGTTTGGCGGCGCGTGAGGAATTGATGGACGAGGACGTGGTCTTGGAGGCGGAGGCGGTCGAGGAGCCGCAGCCCAACGACGCCCCGGAGCTGCCCCAGCCGAGCCGCCTGCCGGAGCCCTCGCGACGGACGGAAGTCGACGCTTGGCGCGGCGAGATGCGCGCCGCGGCGATCGCCGCCGCGGGCGGGCTGGTAGCCGGGGCCGCGACGGTCGCGGCGGTACGCGCGGTCCGAGGGGCGGGACAGGCCCGGCGCCAGCGCGGGCGGCGCGTCCTCACTCGGCGCCCGGAGCAGTCGAACATCGTCGCCAGCCGCTCCTTCCTGGTCGACGTTCACATCCTCGGCAGCGGCAGGTAGCGTCCCGATGGACGCTCGTGGGCCGAGTCGGGCCGCGGGCTGCCTCGACGTCGAGATCCACCCGCCGTGGCCGTACCGGTTGCCGGCCGGCGGCGGCGGGGACGCCGTGATGCGGGTCCGTCGAGGCGTCGTGACGCGTTTCCTGCACGTGGACGGGCGCCCCGCCGTCGTGCGCGCGGCGCAGCGCCGCGACGGCACCGTCCTGATCCGCGCGGAGGCCGACTCGGCGGAGGATCGAGAGCGAGCGCTCGATCGCATGCGGTTCGCGCTCGGGGTCGATGACGACTACCGCGAGGTCTACGAGCTCTTCCGTGGCGACCCGCTGCTCGGGAGCGCGATCCGTGGGCGCCCCTGGCACCGGCCCCGGCGCCGCCCATGGGCCTGGGAGGCGTTGGCGTGGTCGATCACGAAGCAGCTGATCGAGTCGGGGCGCGCCGCGGCAATCCAGCGGCGGATGGTCTTCAGGTGGGGCGTCACGCGCGACGACGCGGACGGCCGGGTGCTGCGCGACGTTCCGACTCCTCAGCTGATCGCATCCCGATCGCCCGCCGAGCTGGCCGCGATCGACCTCTCGCCGGCCCGCGCGCTGGCGATGATCCGCGTCGCCACGGAGGTCTGCGAGGGGAGGGTGGATCCGAGCGATGGCGCGGGCGACCGTCGGCTGACGGCGATCCGCGAGATCGGCCCGTGGACGATCCAATGCCTCGCGCTGTACGGTCGCGGCGAGCCGGACTCGCTACCGGCCGGTGACCTCGGCTACATCAAGCTGGTGGGGCGCCTCGCGGGCCTGGGCCGGCGGGCGACCATCGAGGAGGTCGAGGAGTTCTTTCGCCCGTACGCTCCCTATCGCGGTCTCGCCGGCGACTTCGCGCTGTTCGCCCACCACAAGGCGATCGCTCACGGGCCGCCGCTGCGAATCGCAGCGTGACCCGAGCGCCTACGGCTGCTGAGACCCGGGCAGCAGATCGTTCGTAAGCACATCATCGACCTGTGGCAGCGCCTTGATCTCGCCGTTGTCCGCGAAGAAGTGGGCGAACTCGTCCCACTCGCCGGGGTCCATGTAGCCGTAGGGATGCTTAGAGCCCTTCGGGAGGAGTAGCGGCAGGGTCTTGCGGACCTCGGCGGCGGTGATCTTGGGGTCGAGGCCCTTGCCCGCTTCGAGGATTTCCCTGGTCGCCCCGACCGGGTCGGCCACGGCGGCCTTGGTCCCGCGCTCCAGGGCGTCGAGGAATAGCCGGATGTCCTCGGACTTCGAGTCGAGCGTGTCCGAGTTCGCCACCAGCACGAGCTCGTCGTACGTGGGGATGCCGAGCTTGTCGACCGGGAGGACGGTCGGGTCCTTGCCGCGAAGCTGAAGGTCGACGCCCTCGATGTTCAGGAACCCCCCGAGCATGGCCTGGGCGCGGCCGGTGAGGATCGCCGGCAGGAGCCCCTGCTGCACGTCGACGGTCGTCACATCGTTCGTGGAGAGGCCGGCGCGATCGAGGATCGTCTTCAGGTAGGCGTCCTGGTACGGGATGCCGGCCGTCGCGATGGTCTTTCCATTGAGGTCCTTGACGCTCTGGATGCCGGAGTCCTTCAGCCAGATGAGCGAGGTCAGCGGCGTCGGGACAAGGGCGGCGACGGCCTTGACAGGGAGCCCTTGATCGTGGGCCAGGAGGACCTCGGGCTCATAGGAGACGGCGAGGTCCACGCGGCCGGCCGCGACCTCCCGAATCGGCGCTGACGGGTCGGAGGGCGTCTGTGGCTGGACATCGAGGCCGGCTTCGCGGAAGTACCCCTTGTCGAGCGCCTCGTAGATTCCCGCGTGATCCGGGTTGACGTAGAAGTCGAGCGCGAGCGAGAACGGCTGTGGCATTCCCGGCGTCGTGGACTCCGACTTCTCGCCGCATCCGGCCGCGACGCTCGCGGCGAGCACGACGAGAGCGACCGCCAGAGCCGACCTGCCACCTGCCTTGGTCACCCGTCCTCCTCTTTCCTTTGCGTCACCGGACGCCTGTCTCCGTGTGACCCCACCAGGCCACGCGACGCTCAAGCGCGGCCAGGAGCCCGAACAGCGCGATCGCCAGGACCGAAAGCACCACGACCGCGGCGAAGGTGCGGGCCGTCTCGAGCTGAGCCGATGCCTGTTGGATCAGGTGCCCGAGGCCCGAGCTCGATCCGGCCCATTCCCCGAACACCGCGCCGATCACCGCGACCGCCACGGCGATCTTGGCACCGCTGAAGAAATACGGGAGCGCGGTCGGGGCCTCGACGCCGCTGAGGGTCCGCCAGCGGCCGGCGTCGAGCGTGCGCATCATCTTCACCAGGTCTGGGTCCACCGAGCGCAAGCCGTCGAGGGTATTGACCGTGATCGGGAAGAAGCAGATCAGCGCGATGATCGCGAGCTTCGGGCCGATACCGAACCCGAGCCACACGACGAGGATCGGCGCGACGACGACGATCGGCACCGTCTGCGAGGCGACCAGCAGCGGGTAGAAGGCGCGCCGCAGCGTGGGGGAGAGGTGCAACACCAGGGCGAACCCGACCCCGGCGACGATCGACACGGCGAAGCCAGCGAGGACCTCTTGCAGGGTGACCCAGCCGTTGTCGACGAGCAGTGAGCGATCGGTCCATAACGACCGCGCGATGTCGCTCGGTGCCGGCACGAGAAACGGCTCGATCCGGAGTGCGTTGGCGATCACGTCCGAGCTGGCGGCGAGCTGCCAGAGGCCGAGCAGCATCAGGACGATCACGACCGAGGGCAGCCAGCGTCTCATCGCGTGGCCTCCGTGAGAGCCCCGAGCGCCCGCTCTCGCGCGGCCGTGAAGGCGGGGTCCGTCACCGCCTCTAGTCGTGGTCGCGACCGCGGCGCGGGCGCGGCGACCTCCCCGACCGCGCGGGCCGGCCGCGGCGAGAGCACCGTCACCCGGTCGGACAGGTAGAGGGCCTCCTCGACGTCGTGGCTCACCAGGATGACCGAGCGGGACTCGCCTGCCAGCGCCTCCGCGAGCCACTCCTGCATCTCGGCGCGGGTGATGGCATCGAGGGAGGCGAACGGCTCGTCCAGCAGCAGCACCGGCTTCCCGGCGAGGAGCGTGCGGAGGAACGCGATTCGCTGGCGCATCCCACCGGAGAGCTCGGCCGGACGCGTGCCCTCGAACCCCGCGAGCCCGAAGCGCTCGAACAACGGGTGCGCCGCCCGCCGGGCCTTGCGACGCGAGGCGCCGCGGTTTCGAAGCGCGATCGCGGCGTTGTCGATCGCCGACAGCCATGGAAGGAGCAGGTCGCGTTGCGGCATGTAGGCGCAGCTCGCGAGCCGCCGGCGCGGATGCGAGGAGCCGTTCACCTCGATCTCGCCCGCGGACGGCCCGCGCAGTCCGCTGACGAGCTCCAGCAGCGTCGATTTGCCGCATCCGGACGGCCCGACGATCCCGCGTACCTCGCCCGGTCGCAGGCAGAGGTCCATGCTCGCGATGACCTCGAGGTCCCCAAACGAGTGCTCGAGCCCTCGGATCCGGATGGCCGCCGGGTCCGACGCGGCATCGCGTGCGCCGCCGTCGAGTGTCCTCTTAATCGGTTGAGGCTCCGCTACGGGAGCCTCGGAAGTCGTTCGCATGCTCCCTCCGCGCGCATTACCGCACAGGTTCTAAGGGTCAGCGCCGGGTGGGGTGTCCAGAGGCGCTATCTCAGCCCGCTAGCCCGCGAGCACCCCTGTCATCAACTGACGGGAGTCTACCCGTCATCGCTCGCCGCCCCGACGCGGGTGGGGCCGATGACCGGGAGCTGGGACAGCGCGCGGCGCAGCTCCGCGAGCCCGGAGAAGACCGCGACGGCCCCCGCCTCGCGCAATTCGGCCGCGCCGAACCCGCCGGTCATCACGGCGACAACCGGGATCCCGGCACGGCCCGCCGCCTCGCAGTCCCAGCTCGTGTCCCCGATCATGAGCGCGGAGTCGGTGCCGGCCTTGTCCATAGCCGCATGAACGAGGTCCGGCTGCGGCTTTGTGGCCTCGACGTCGGCGGAGGTGGTCCAGTCCGTTGCGAGGTCCCGCGCCTCGAGCAGGTCGATGTAGTAGTCCACCTCGTGCTCCTTCGCCGAGCTTGCCAGGACGACCGCGTCGGTCACCTCCCGCAGCTCGAGGATCAGCTCGCGGGCCCCCTCGAAAGCCTCGACCTCATCGACCATCCCCATGTAGATCTCGCCCTCGGCCTCGCGTATCTCATCTCCCACCCGCTCCTCGACATCCGCGCCGGCTACGGCACCGACGAGCTGGTCGCCGCCCATGCCGATGTGCCGATGAACCCGCCAGATCTCGGGCGTCACGCCGTTCCGGCGAAACGCCCGGTACCACGCGATCGCGTGGTGGTAGTTCGTGTCGACGAGGGTGCCGTCGACGTCGAGTATCGCTGCGGTGGTCATTGCTCTCGGCTACCCGCTCAGCCCCCTCCCCACCAGGATTGTCGGGTCTACCGCGATACGGGCCATGAATCCGACAATCCCGGTGGGCTGATGCGGCTCTATCCCTGGTCGACGAGCGGGGTGCCCCCCGCCACGACGTTCACGAAGCCCTCGAGGTGTCGGGTGGTCCAGCACTCGAACGCCGCCGTGCAGTGGGGCTCGTACGCCGCCATGACGGAATCGCCGTAGTTCCAGTAGAGGCGCGGCTCCGGATTCAGCCAGAAGGTCCGGCCGGCCCGTTGCGTGATCCGGGCGAAGACCTCCGCGTGGGGCTCGCGGCCGTTCGTGCGAGCGTCGCCCAGCACGATGACCGTGGAGCGCGGCCCGAGGTCGTCGACGATCTCCTCCAGGAACTCGAGCCACACACGACCGTAGTCGGTGTAGCCGGATACGTCAGCGACGCCGCCCTCGCGGCTGACCCGCTCGGAGATCGCGCGGAAGTCGCGCTCGCGCTCGAAGATCTCCGTCACCTCGGAGATTCGCTCGATGAAGACGAAGCTTCGGAGCTTGCGGAACGCGTCGTGAAGGGCGTGCAGCACCGACAGAAAGAAGACGCTCGCCGAGGTGACCGAGGTCGAGACGTCGCAGAGAACGTAGATCTCCGGCCGTCGCGGGTGCTTGGGCCGGTATTTCAGCCGCAGCGGGACCCCCCCCGTGTCGAGCGACGCCCTCATCGTGCGCCGCATGTCGACGACCGCGCCCCGCCGCCGGCCGCGCTGCTCGTGGCCAAGGGTCGCGAGGCGCCGCTTGAGCTGGGCGACCGCGCGGTGAACCCCGGCGAGATCCTGGGCGGGGCTCGTCGGGAGGGCCCGGTCGAGCTCGGCGAGGGGGCGCGACGGCGGGAGCTTCTCCGTGCGCTCGATCAGCGCACGCTCCAGCTCGCGGCGCAGGTGGCGCTCGAAGCGGTTGATCTGCTCGCGGTTGAGCTCCACCTCGCCCGGCTCGGCGCCTCGACCCTGCGACTGCAGGCCAAGCGTGCGGCGGATTCGCTGCACGTCGACCCCGATGACGCCGGAGCCCTCTCCACGGCGACCGAAGGCGGCGATCGCGAGCCGCGCCAGGTCGCGCATCTCGCCGTCACGGCCTTGGGCGATCGCCTGCCGCACCGCCTCGCGAAACTCGCCGAGGTCGAAACCGTCCCCGTTCCCGTAGCGCCGGTCCTCGCGGATACCGCGCTCGAGCGCCTCCGACTCCGCGGTGCGGAAGAAGAAGCGGCCGAACAGCAGCTCGAACACTCGTCGGTCCTCCTGAGACTTGGCGACCGTGGCGGCGAGGGCCTCCCGGAAGTCCTCCTCGCGCGTCCACGGCACCTTCTCCAGCGCGGCGAACGCGTCCAGTATCTCCGAGGTGCCGATCGCGACTCCCTCACTGCGGAGCTCCTCGCAGAAGGAGACCAGGCGTGGCGCCAGCCCGGGGGGAAGGCCGCTCATCCCGCGGCTTCCGCACCCAGCCCCTGCACGCCGCCGAGCTTCATTCCGACGCGCTCGGCGACCAGGTCCATGTCGGTGCGGTGCTTGACGATGATGCTCATCGTCCGAGCGAACAGCGACGCGTCGATGTCGTCGGCTCCCAGGAGCAGCAGCGCGCGCGCCCAGTCGATCGACTCCGCGATCGAGGGCGGCTTCTTCAGGTCGAGCTGGCGCACCATGTGGACGACCTCCACCAGCCGGCGGGCCAGCCGCGCGTCGAGCTCCGGCGCGTGTAGGCGGACGATCTCCATCTCGCGCTCGATCTCCGGGTAGTCGAGCCACAGATAGAGGCAGCGTCGCTTGAGCGCCTCGGTGAGCTCCCGTGAGTTGTTGGAGGTGAGCAGGACGATCGGGTGGGTGCGCGCCTCGATCACACCGAGCTCGGGGATCGAGATCTGGAAGTCGGAGAGCACCTCCAGCAGCATCGCCTCGAATTCCTGGTCGGTCTTGTCGATCTCGTCGATCAGTAGGACCACCGGTTCGGTGGCGGCGATCGCCTGCAACAGCGGGCGAGTGAGCAGGAACTCCTCGCTGAAGATGTCGCCGTGAACGGCATCCCAGCCGGGGGTCTGGGTCCGAGGGTCGACTCCCGACTCGGCCTGAATCCGCAGCAGCTGCTTGCGGTAGTTCCACTCGTAGAGCGCCTTGGCCTCGTCCAGCCCCTCGTAGCACTGCAGGCGGATCAGGTGGCGCTCGGTCGCGCGGGCGATCGCCTTCGCGAGCTCGGTCTTGCCCACCCCGGCGGGCCCCTCGACGAGCACGGGCTTTCCGAGCCCCTGCGCGAGGTAGGCGACCAGCGCCGCGGGCTCGTCCGCGAGGTATCCGACCTCGCCCAGGGCCTCCCGAACCTCGGCGACCGATCCGGGATCTGCGCTTGCGGCCATGGCGGCGATGATAATGACGCGATGGCGGCCGCCGGGATCCTCCCGCATTCGATCGGTCCCTACGTGTCGCTCATGGTCGCGGGCTTCGTGATCGGGATCCTCGGCCACATGTTTCGCGCCCGGTGGCTCGTAGCCGTGGGGATCATCCTGATCTTCCTGGCCGCGCTCGCCCTGCCGCTCGCGCTGAACGTCACGACCGATCAGCCGCAGCCGCCCGGCCCCCTCCCCGACCCGTACTGAGCGCCTGACCTGAGAGGATCGGAGCACAGTGGGCCGCCTGGACGATCTCGACCTGTCCAAATCCCTGAATCGCAAGGAGGAGGCCCGCGCGCTGGACCGCGGCTGGGAGCGACTGGCGCAGCTCCGACTGACGCTCGGGGGCCTGATCGGCGACCAGGTGATCGGGCCGCCGCTCTGCGTCGTGTTCGAGGGCTGGGACGCCTCCGGCAAGGGCGGGGCGATCAAGCGCCTCGTCTCCCAGATGGACCCGCGCCACGTGCGGGTGGTGCAGTTCTCGGCGCCCACGGACGACGAGAGGCGCCACCACTTCCTGTGGCGGTTCTTTCGCGTGCTTCCGGGGTGGGGCGGAATGGCGGTGTTCGACCGCTCGTGGTACGGGAG
Source organism: Solirubrobacterales bacterium (assembly GCA_036265555.1). Lineage (GTDB taxonomy): Bacteria > Actinomycetota > Thermoleophilia > Solirubrobacterales > 70-9 > AC-56. Next base: position 16,324 of record DATAOX010000157.1, on the reverse strand, counting down.
GGTGCTGGTGGAGAGGGTGGACGGGCTGGCGACCCGCGAGCAGTGGCTTCGAGCCTACGACGAGATCAACGGCTTCGAGCATTCGCTCACCGACGAGGGGATGATCCTCGTCAAGTTCTGGATGCACGTCTCCTCCGAGGAGCAGCGCAAGCGCTTTCGGAAACGGGAGAAGGACCCGCTGAAGAGCTGGAAGCTCACGGACGAGGACTGGCACAACCGTGAGCAGCGCGACCAGTACGCGGAGGCCGTCGAGGACATGCTCGCGCGGACCGACCAGCCCCACTCGCCGTGGCACCTCGTGGAGGCCGACTCGAAGCGCTACGCGCGGGTCAAGGTGGTCGAGACGGTGATCGACCGGATCGAAGCCGGCATGCGAGAGTGGGGCATGGAGCCCCCGGATCCGCTCGACGACGAGGGCTGAGCGCGCGGCCGACGGCGGCCCAGCGCCGCCGACGCCCGTCGACGAGCGATGGTCCAGGCGCTAGAGGACCGGCAGGTACTTGTCCAGCTCCCAGCGCGTGACCTGGACCCTGTAGTCCTCCCACTCCGCGCGCTTCAGCTCCACGTAGCGCTCGAAGATGTGATCACCGAGCGCGCGGCGAACGATGTCCGAGTCCGCCAGGACCTCGATCGCCTCCCCGAGCGTCTCCGGCAGCTGCTCGATGCCGCGCTCGATCCGCTCGTCGTGAGAGAGCTCGTAGAGGTTGCGCTCCATCGGCTCCGGGCACTCGTAGCCCCTCTCGATGCCCTCCAGCCCCGCGTGCAGCATCGCCGCGAAGGTCAGGTACGGGTTGCAGGAGGGATCCGGGCAGCGGAGCTCGCAGCGCGTCGCCTGTTCCTTGCCGGGGTGATAGACGGGCACCCGGACGAGCGCCGAGCGGTTCCGCTGCGACCACGCGCAGTAGACCGGCGCCTCATAGCCCGGCACGAGGCGCTTGTAGGAGTTGACGTTCGGGGCGAACAGCGCGGCGATCTCCCGGGCGTGGTGAAGCAGCCCGGCGATGTATGACCCGGCCGTATCGGACAGGTGGTAATCGCCCTCGGCGTCGAAGAAGGCGTTCTTTCCACCCGAGAACAGCGACTGGTGGGTGTGCATGCCGGATCCGTTCTCCCCGAACAGCGGCTTGGGCATGAAGGTCGCGTATACGCCGTGCTCGGCGGCGATCTCCTTGACGACGATCCGGTAGGTCATCGCGTTGTCCGACATCCGCAGCCCCTCGGCGTAGCGCATGTCGATCTCGTGCTGAGAGGGACCGACCTCGTGGTGGGTGTACTCGACCGGGATCCCGATCCGCCTCAGCGCATGGACAGTGTCGCGCCGCAGGTCGGACGCGGCGTCGAGCGTGGTCAGGTCGAAGTAGCCGCCCTTGTCGAGGATCTCCGGAAGGCCGTCGGCCCCGAGGCCGTCGGACGCGAAGTAGAAGAACTCGAGCTCGGGGCCGAGGTTGAACGTGTCGAACCCAAGGTCATTCGCCCTCGCCAGCGCGCGACGCATGACGAACCGCGGGTCGCCCTCGTACGGTTCCCCACCCGGCTTCAGCACGTCGCAGAACATGCGGGCGACGTTCCCCTTCTCGCCGTCCGTTCGCCACGGAAGAACCACGTAGGTGTCCGGATCGGGCATCGCGATCATGTCGGACTCCTCGATGGCGTTGAACCCGGTGATCGAGGAGCCGTCGAACCCCATGCCGTCCTCGAGGGCGCCCTCGAGCTCCTCACGGCCGATCGAGAAGCTCTTCAGCTGCCCGACGATGTCGGTGAACCACAGGCGGATGAATTCGACTCCGTCCTCGTCCGCACGGGCGACGATGTCCTCGGGCTTGGTGCTGGGCTGGGTTGCGGTTGCCAACGTGTTCTTCCTCCATTTTAAATCGCGGCTATCCGAATCTGACGGGAAAGTTAAGGGCAGACGCGGCCCAAGTCCCTGGCCCGCCGTCGAGAATTCCCGCAACGTGCTTGTACCGAGTGTCGAAGGGCGCCGCCCGCGTCCCCGAAAACGACCGATCCGGGAGATCCGGCGGGTACTTATGCCGTCGTGGCGAGGCCCGCCGGAGTGGCGGTGGGGCCGACCTCGACCTCGCCTCCCTCCATCGCCATCTCGACGACGGCGGGGTCCCCGCCGAGCTCGCCCCATCGCCTCCGGGCGGCGGCGTGCAGGTCGTCGAGGAACCCGTCGGCGTGCAGCGGGTCATGATGGAAGAGCAGAAGCCGCCGAGCCCCGACCCGGGCCCCGAAGCTGAGCGCGTCGGTCATCGCCGAGTGCCCCCAACCGACGTGGAACGGATACTCGTCGTCGACGTACTGGCAATCGTGGATCAGAAGATCGGTGTCCTTCGCGAGGTCGTAGCCGGAGATCCACTCCGGCTCGGTCTCCGCGAGAACCGTCCCCAGCGCCGGCTCGTGGTCGGGGATGTAGCAGACCGTGGTATCGCCGTCGGTGATCCGGAAGCCGAGGGTCGGGCCTCGGTGGTTGACCGCCTCGCACCGGATCGTCGCCGAGCCGAGCTGCCACTCGCTCGGCGGCGTGTCCCTGAAGGAGACGTCGCAGGGAAGCTCGCGGACCTCGACCGGGGAGAGGGGGGCCGAGATGTACCGGGCAACACGGTCCTCCAGCGACGCCTCGGGCGAGGCGGGGCCCCAGATCGTGATGTCGGCATCCGCGCGGAAGCAGGGAGGGAAGAACATGAGTCCCTGGATGTGGTCCAGGTGGAGGTGCGTGAGCAGGATGTTCACGTGCGGCGAGGCGGTGATGCCGAGGCCCAGCGTGCGGATGCCGGTGCCGGCGTCGAGGATGATCTGCTCGCCGCCCGCGAGGGTCAGCTCCACGCACGAGGTGTTCCCGCCATAGCGGTTCATCTCCGGCCCCGGGGCCGGGACGGAACCGCGAGCGCCATAGACCTTGATCCTCATCCGCCCTCCTGCCCATCCCCGCCTTGCGGCCAGAAGAAGATCATCGCCCCGGACGAGCCCTCCTCGGACGCGACGATCGGAAACGCGCTCGACTCGATCTCGCGCGTGCCGTTCGCCGCGCGAATCGTGAACGCGGCGTGCGCCGGACGGCCATCCCTGACGGCGCGGGTGGTGGGCAGCTCGTCCAGGTCGACCGGCTTGCCGTTGGCGTCGAACGGACCGTAGGTCGATGTCCACTCCTCGGGGGACATCCGGCCGACGTCCTCGAATGATCGCCCCAGGAGCGCCCCCGCGGCCTCGTTGTAGAAGACGAGCGATGCGTCCTGGTCGACCAGGAAGGCGGGCGTCGAGATGCTCGTGAGGAGGTTCCGCGCCAGGATCAGCTCCAGGGGCTTTTGAGCCGGCATCTCGACCATTCTCCCATCCCTGAGGCAACTGGCACCGGAATTGGTCCCCGCCGCTAGCCTCGGCCGGGATGACCCTGCGAGCGATGGCGCTCGCGATCGGCTCGGTGGCGTTGCTGACCGTGCCGGCCGGCGCGGCGGCACAGACGACGGGCGTGACTCCGCCGCCGATCCCGCAGGGCCCGATGGCCGGCAAGATCAGGCCCTTCGACGGGTCGCCCGCCACGCCGGATCCCTTCACGCTCCCGCTCGTCCCACGGAACCCGTTCATGGCGCCGAGCGGCGTCTCGAACCTCCACGACGACGCCTATCAGACCGACACCTACCGCTGGAGCGGCCCTCTGGGCCGGCGAGCGCGTACGCAGTCGGCCTTCTACGTCGCCCCGGGCCTCGCCCGCGAGTGCGCCTCGATCACGTTCGACTCGCGCCGTCGGCTGGTGGCGATCTGCGTCGGCCTCGACCGCCCGGTGGTGGCCATCATCGATCCGAAGACCCTGACGCCGCTGGCGACCTACCCGCTGCCACCGCGCCAGCCGGGCGCAGGCAATCCCTTCACGGACTTCAGCGGGGGCGGCTACTTCTACCTGGGCCGCACTGACCGCGTGGTCGCCCCGACCACCACCCGCCACATCTTCGTCGTCGCCGAGACGCCCGGCCCGGGGCTGGAGCGTCGGCGGGATTACGACGTCAGCGGCCGCCTCGCCCCCGACGACAAGCTCATCTCGGCGCTGCCCGACTGGGATGGGCGGATCTGGTTCGCGTCCCGGGACGGAGTCGTCGGCTGGGTCAACCGCCACAGCGGCAAGGTCCACACCCGGGACCTGGGCGCGCCGATCGGGAACTCGTTCGCCGTCGACGAGCTCCGCGGCGTCTACGTCGTCACGGACGCGGCGCTGTACCGACTGACCGCGAACGATGGCCGGATCCGCGTCGTGTGGCGGCACGGATATCCAAACGACGGCACCGTCAAGCCAGGCCAGACGCAGGCGGGGTCCGGCACGACGCCGACGATCATGGGCGGCGGGCGGTACGTCGCGATCACCGACAACGCCGATCCCGTTCACATCATGGTCTTCAAGCGGGCGGCGCGCCCACGTGGTGGACGCGTCGTCTGCCGTGTGCCGGTATTTCACAAGGGCCGCTCATCGACCGACCAGTCGCTGATCGGAGCGGGCCGGGCGCTCATCGCCGAGAACAACTACGGCTACAGCATCCCGGCGACCCAGAACGGTGGCGTCACCGCACCGGGGCTGGAGCGCGTGGACGTGAACCGCTCCGGCAGGGGCTGCCACAAGGTCTGGCACAGCGACGAGCGCGCCCCCTCGGTCGTTCCGAAGGCCTCGGCCAGGGCCGGCCTCGTCTACACGTACACGAAGCCGCCGCGCTCGGACGACCAGGACGCCTGGTATCTCACGGCGCTCGACTTCGACACCGGGCGGCGGATCTGGCGCCGCCTGGCGGGCGAGGGCCTCGGCTTCAACAACAACTACGCGCCGGTCACGATCGCGCCGAACGGCACGGCGTACGTGGGGGTACTCGGCGGGGTCGTCAAGTTCCGGGACGCGCCACGGCGCTGACCGGCGAGTTGGTCAGTCCTGGCCTGACAAAGTCGCCTTTCAGCAACGCCCTGGTGGCCTTTCGGTGACTCCGCCCTCGGTGCCCTATCCACCAGAGCCGGCGCTCAGCAGAGCTCGAGAAGCTCCGCCAGCGACTCGTCCAGCCCCTCCGCCAGGTCCGCGACGCCCGGCACCGCGCCGGGGTCCGTGCAGAAGCCGAGTCCCATCCGGCCCGCCAGGGAGACCGCGGACGCTCGCAGAGCGTGGCGATCGGCCGGCTCCGCAGCCGAGTAGAGCTCGGCGATGCGGCCGCCGAGCAGGCTGATCGGCTCCCGCGGCCCGGGTACGTTCGACACCGACAACGCGAACTCCCTCGGGCCCGAGGCGAATCCCGACGCGGCCCGGTAGAGCGGGCGGATGTGGGAGAGGCTGTGGAAGAACGAGTAGAGCTCGGCGGGATCGTGGTGCTCCTTTCGGCTCTGGGTCTCGGCGTTGATCGCCGTGAGCCTCGTCCGCGGGTCCGGCTCCGAGACCGGTAGATCGCAGAAAAGGAACGAGTCACGGTTGCCGAGCGCATCCCCGTCCTCCTCTCGGTGGTGCATGCTCACCGGGACCTGCACCCGCATGGTCTCCATCCGCTCGTGATGGGTCGAGAGCCATCGTCTGATGGCCCCGGCGACCATGGCGAGGACGACGTCGTTGACGGTCACGTGCTCACCCGCGGCGTGCTCGATTCGCTTGAGATCCGCGAGGTTGCATGAGGTGAACGCGAGCTCACGGTCGCCTCCGATGCGGCGGTCGAAGGTCGTGTCGGCGCCGAGCGGCCAGAGCTCGCGGCGCAGTGCTCCGGGTAGCGCGGCCAGCGCCTGCCCGGTCGCGAGCCAGCGCCTCGGCGAAACCGCCGTTCTCGCGCCGCGCGACACCGCTCCCCCGGCCGCGCGTGCCCGGCTCGCGACCCCCGACGCCAGCAGGCGCGTCGCACTCGGCTCGGGGGACGGATCCCAGTGGCTCGGGGCCCCCGGGTCACGCCCTTCGCGATCGTCATCCCACAGCAGCCTCGAGAGGAACCGGAGCGCCGTGACGCCGTCGGCCATGCAGTGGTGGATCCGGATCACCAGGGCCGCGCGCCCATCCTCGAGCGGACCGGCGGAGTCGATGCACCACAGGGGACGCGAGTGGTCGAGCCGCTCGGCCATGACCTTTCCCGCATAGGCGACGAGGTCGTCGACGTCTCGGACCGGTTCCGACGCGAGCCGTACGTGCCTGCGGATGTCAAAGCTCGCGTCGTCGACCCACGCCGGCGTGGCGAGGCCGAGCGGCGTGGGGGCGAGGCGCTGGCGCGCCCGGGGAAGGCCCGCCAGCCGTGATTGCACGCGGCGGCGGACGAGCTCGAGCCCGGGCGGATGGCCGCCTTCCGGCGGGTCCACGATGACGACCTTGAGCGTGTGCCCCGCGATGACATCGGACTCGAGCTGCAGGATGTGCGCGTCGTCGGGGCTGAGACGCTCCATGGCGTCGTTTATCGCAGATTCCGGGTGGCGTCGCAGAGCGCGTGAGCCATCGGAGCCGTTGAGATTGCCTCTCGGCCAGGGATGCGCCCGCCGCGCCATCCCGGCGCGGCGGGCGCAGTTCCCTCCTAGCTGTGCGTCGACCCCGAGGACGGGATGTGGGCGACGAAGGTCCTCGACCCGGCCTCGAGCCCCACCGCGGTGACGTGTGGCGGGTCGAGCGCGGAGCTCAACTCGGCCTCGTCGGTCTCCCCGGCGTATACGTAACGGAACGAGCCGGCTGGGATCCGCTCGCCGTCCGCGCCGCGCAGCCACACCATGCACAGCGTCCCCGGCGGGAAGCCGCGCACGTGGACCTGCACGTCGCTTCCCCACGGACGGGACTGAAGGCTGGCACTGACCGAGACGCCACTCGGCAGATGCTGGAATGCGACCGTCTGGGCCGGCGTAGTCGTGTTCGGCGACCCGGTCAGGCTCAAGGCGAGCAAGACGGCGGCGGTTGCCGCGGCGGCGGCCGCGCCCAGGACGAGCCCCAGGCGCACCTTGCGCCGGCGTGCCGCGCGGCGCTCGGCCGCGATCCGCCGCGCGATGCGGTCCGCGAGCCCCGGAGGCAGCGAGGGGGTGGGCGTGAGGCGCTCAGGGTCGGCTCGCTGCAGCACCGCAGCGATCGGGGCCAGCGCATCGGCTTCAGCGCGGCAGTCGGGGCAGCCCTCCAGGTGAGCCTCGGTGGCCGCCCGCTCCTGGGGTCCGAGCTGACCCAGGACGAGCGCGCCGAGGCGCTCGCGCCAGACGCGACACTCGTCAGTCGTCATAGCCCATCTCCTCGAGCGCGTTGCGGAGCGCGCGCAGGCCGTAATAGACGCGGCTCTTGATCGTTCCCTCGGGGACGCCGAGCTCCGAGGCAACGTCGGCGTAGGGCCGGCCCCGCAGATACGTCTCGACCAGCGCCCGCCGATGCTGGTCGCCGATCCGCCGCAGCGCCTCCTCGACCTGCCAGCTCACCAGCATCTCCTCGAGCGGCTCGTGCCCGACCTCGGGCACGTCGCCGGTCACGACGGGTCGCGATGCCCGCGCGCGACCCAGGTCGATCACGACGTTCCGCAGGATCGCGAACAGCCAGGTGCGCAGCGAGCCGATCTGTGGATCGAAGCGGTCGCCGGCCCTCCAGGCGCGTAGGAACGTGTCCTGAACCGCCTCCTCGGCGAGTCCGCGGTCCTCGAGCGATCGGACAGCGAACCCGTAGAGCTCCCCGGCGTGCGCGGCGTACGCCTCGCGAACGTCCGATTCCTGAGTCAGGGCGCCCTGCGGCACCAGGGATCCTGTGGTCGGTGCACCAACATCCGCCGGGTAATACTCCTCCCATGCGGGCGCAGTTCACCCGCCCGCCCCGGGTACGTCCGGCGGCGAACCGCACCTCGAACGACCGCGACGGCCCCGGGACGACGCCCGGCGCCGCGCGGCGGCTCCAGTCGGCTACTGAAAGGTCCGTCTAGAGCTTGCCGATCTTGAAGATCTTCGTGCCGCAGTCGGGGCACGTGCCCTGGATCGCCGGGCGACCGTTCTTCATGGTCACCTGCTGGGGATCCTGGATCTCCACCTTCTTGCGTTCCTTCACGCAGTAGCCGGTTGGCATCTGAGGGTCTCCTTTCAGGAACCGCGTTGTGCGTGACGCTTGGACGCCACATCTCGCCCAGGCGTGAAAACGACCGTAGAGGACCAGCCGGACGCCTGCACGCACAGATCGTGCGCTTTGCCACGAGCGGCGGTGCTCAGCGGGCCGCGAGAGGGGCTCTGCGGCTCCGGCGGCGTCGCCAACGGGAGCGCTAGGCGCCGGGCCTCGGTGGGGCGACCTCGCCGTGGGGCGGATCGAGGTCGTGTCCCCGCTCGACCCACTTCTCGAGGCCTCCCTCGAGGTTGTACGCGTCCCAACCGGCCTGGCGGAACGCGGCCGCCGCCAGGGCGGAGCGGCTTCCCGAGCGGCAGTAGAAGACCACCGGCCGGTCGCGAGGCACCGACTCTGCGCTGTTCTGAAGGTCGTTCATCTCGATGTGGCTCGCGCTCGGGATGCGGCCCGCATCCCACTCGTACGGCCTGCGGACGTCGATGACGTAGGCGCCGGAGCCCATGAGCTCAGCTGCCCGCTCGGCGCTGATATCGATCTCCATCGCGGCTTCCTCGGCCACGCCGTCAGCTTAGGACACCGGCCGCTCCCGGTAGTGCGGCGTCATCCCCGGGTCCACGCATATCCTCTGCGCCCCGAACTCAGCAAACCACCGGACCGAAGGGAGACGACCCGCATGCCGGAAGCAGTAGTCGTGGACGCCGTCCGCACCCCGATCGGGCGCGCGTTCAAGGGATCGCTGGCCCAGCTTCGGCCTGACGACACGGGCGCCTTCGTCGTCGACAAGCTGCTCGAGCGCAATCCGGACGTGAGCCCGGACTCGATCGAGGACCTGTTCTGTGGGTGCGGAATGCCCCAGGGGTTGCAGGCGTTCAACGTCGCCCGCATCATCGTCCTGCTGTCGGAGCGACTTCCCCAGAGTGTCAACGGCGTCACGATCTCCCGTTACTGCTCCTCGAGTCTCGACGCGATCCGCCACGCGAGCAACGCGATCAAGGCCGGCGAGGGCGATGCGTACATCGCCACGGGGGTCGAGTGGGTGAGTCGCTACAACGAGCGGACCGAGCCGGCCGGCGCCGCCGACCAGAACGAGAAGCTTCAGGGCAGGGACGGGTCGCCCGATGCCTACATCGAGATGGGGAGGACGGCGGTCAATGTGGCGAAGCGCTACGAGGTGAGCCGGGCGGACATGGATAAGTACGCGCAGCGCTCGCAGGAGCTCGCAGTCGCCTCACAGCAATCCGGATTCTTCGATCGCGAGATCGTCCCGGTGCCGCTGGAGGCCGGAAGCGAGGTTGCCACGGACGATGGGCCTCGGCCGGACTCGACGCTCGAGAAGCTGGCCGAGCTGCCGGAGGCCTTCGGCGGAGGCGGCGTCACGGCAGGAAACTCGTGCCCGCTCAATGACGGCGCGGCGGCCGTGCTCCTGATGTCCGACACGAAGGCGGAGGAGCTCGGGCTGGCGCCACGCGCGCGCGTCGTGACGGCGGCCACGTTCGGCAACGAGCCTGAGTACATGGGCGTCGCGCCGATCGGCGCGATCAAGAAGGTGCTCGACCGCGCCGGCATGACGATGAGCGACGTCGACGTCGTGGAGCTAAACGAGGCGTTCGCGGCTCAGGTGATCCCGATCATGGCGGAGTGCGGCATCGCGCTCGAGAAGCTGAACACGCACGGCGGCGCCATCGCTCTCGGCCATCCGTTCGGCATGACCGGCGCGCGCATCATGACCACGCTCTTGAACGTGATGGAGACGGACGACCATCAGGTCGGCCTGGAGACCATGTGCGTCGCCGGCGGGCAGGGCAAGGCGATGATCGTCGAACGGCTGAACTAGGCCCCGGGCTCGAGCGCCTCGAGCGCCTCACGCAGCCGCGCGCGGAGGCTCTCCGGGCTGTGGGCCCAGAACAGGGGCCCGGCGCCGTCGCTGAGCAGCCCTTCTGTCAGAGCGACACCCCGGGCGCTCACCGGATCCACTCCCGCGAGGCGCCGGGCCAATCGCTCGACGTCCGGCCGAGCCTCGGCGATCTGGGACCGCGACGGGATGATCCGCAGGCCGGCCGCCTGCCTTCCGCAGCCGCCGCCGGCGGCGCGACGAAGCGAGGCGGCCAGTCCGCGGCGATTCTCGGTGCCCACCAGCGCGCTGGCTCGTATGGCCATCGGCGCGCTGGTTGCGGGCGACGTTCCGGCTGCCAATGCCCGGTCGAGTCGCCTCGCCCGGAGCCGGGCGAGAACCCGGTCGCGCACCCGCTCGGCGGGGGCCGGCAGCGGTCGGTTCGGCTCGCTGATTGCGCTCGCGCGGTTCATCAATGAAAGAGCGCCAGGCTGCGGCCAAAGGCGGCGATCCGACCGCGACCGCGCTCATGGAAGCGCCTCGGCCCGGTGCTCGTCCGCGCACGCTCCGGCGGCCGCTTCCAGGCGTCCTTGGTGCGGCGCGCGAGTTCCCTGTCGCGCTCCTCCATCACGGCGATCATCAGTGCCGGGTGCATGCCTACCTCCTCGTGCGTGCTAACCTCTAAAGACCATTAGGTGGTTACAACACTAGCAAAATGAGTTTGATGGTGTCAACCTGCGATAGAGATTTGGTGGTGTCGCGAATCCATGGCCGCTGAGCTGCCGCATGACGTCGAGCTGATCAGCTCGTTCGTCAACACGCTCGAGAAGAACGAGAGCCGCCCGGCCGACGAGAGCCTCGATTCGCCGGAGGCGCTTCGCGCGTGGATGAGCGCTCACGGGATCGATTCTGGAACCGCGCTGGGCGCCGAGGACGTGAGACGGGCGATCGAGTTTCGCGAGGCGATCCGCCCACTCCTGGGGGCGAACAACGGCCGCTCGCTCGAGCGTGGGACGCTCGGCGTGCTTCGCGACGCAGCCGCCGCCGGGCTGATCCGGGTCGACATCACCGCGGACGGCCGGGCGACCCCCGAGCCGGCGGAGGTAGGAGTCGCAGCCCTGTTCGCGAGGGTCCTCGCGGCGGTTGCAGACGCGCAGGCCGCGGGCACCTGGCGGCGGCTCAAGGCCTGCGCGGCGGAGAGCTGCCAGTGGGCGTTCTACGACTCATCGCGAAACCGCTCCCGGACCTGGTGCTCGATGGAGGTATGCGGCAACCGGGCCAAGACGCGCGCCTACCGCGCGCGCCTGTCGAGCCCCGACGACTGATCGGGCACAACCAACACCTCGGGGGGAGGGGCGCCTAGCCGGCCGCCTCGGCCTTGCGCAGGCCCCGCCACGCGAAGACCAGCAGCAGGGCCGCCATGCCGGCGGCCGCCGCAAAGGCGAGCAGGACGTGGAACGGATCGCCGGCCATCAGGCTTCGGCCCGCCTCGACGATCGCCGTCATCGGGTTGACCTTGGCCACCGAGGAGATCCAGCCCTCCAGCAGATTCCGCGGCACGTAGATCGGGGCGGTCATCAGGATCATGAACAGCGGCAGCTGCATCGCCGGCGCCGCCTGCAAGGTCCGAAGCCGGGTCATGACGCCCGCGGCGAAGAAGAAGGCCGCGACGTTCACCACGACCGCCAGCCCGACGAGGCCGCCGAGCTCGATCCCATCCCCCCCGACCTTCATCCCCGTGGCGAGGGCGATGCCGAAGACGACCACCCAGACCAAGGCCGCCCGGACGAGCCCGGCCACCCCGTACCCGGCGATCACGGCGGAGCGGTCTCGCGCCGCCAGCATGAGGCGGCGGGTGAACCCCGAGTCGAAGTCGGCGCCGATCGAGAAGCCGATGAAGACGCCGCCGAACGCAGCCGACTGAAGTAGGACGAACACGAACTGGAAGGCGTCGTAGTTGTAGTAGTCGAATCCCGGGAGGCTCCCGACCGTGGAGAGGCCGCCCGCGAAGGCCATGTAGAAGAACAGCGGGAACACGAGCGGGGGGAGCAGCAACGCGGGCGCCCGGATCACGGCGTGCAGGTTCCGCCATGCCACCGTTCGCAGCACCGACCAGTAGCGCGAGCGCCGGTTCGATCCCGGCTCGTTCGAAACCAGCCGCGCCCGCTCCCGGCGGGCGCCAGGGCTGGTTTCTTCACCCACTCGCCTTCCCGGCTCGTTCACTCGCCTTCCGGGCTCACTCACGTGCGCACCAGCCTCTCGCGCAGGGCGAGCGTCGCGGCCCAGAGCGCGATCACGAAGATGGCGGCCGCGACTCCGAAGCCGAGCGCGAGCGCCTCCGGATCCCAGCCGATGATGATCAGGCTTCGCAGGCCCTCGATCAGGTAGCTCACCGGGTTGATCGTCGCGACCGTCCGGAACCAGTCGGACGAGATCAGGTCGCGCGGCAAAGTCGCCGAGCTCAGGAAGAGCAGGATGAACATCAGGGGGAAGAGGCCCTGGACGGCCTCGCTCGAACCCGTCCGCAGGCCGGCGAAGAGGCCGATCGCGCCGAAGGCGGCCGCGATCGCGAGCGACAGCGCGAAGAGGACGAGCGCGCCGAGCACACCCGCTTCGATGGTCGCGCCGGCCGCCAGGCCCGCGGCCAGGAAGGCGACGGCCTGGAGGGTCCCGATGAGGAGCACACCGGTCAACTGGCCCGCGAGCAGCGACGGACCGCTCATCGGGGTCAGCGCCAAGCGGTTGAAGAAGCCGTTGCCGATGTCCTCGGCGACGTTGGCCCCGGCGGTGTTCGTGGCGAAGATCGCGCCCTGAATGAACGGGAAGGCGAGCGCGAACGCAAGGTACGAGGTGTCCGGAAAGCCGGGGATGTTGGTGGCGGCGCTCAACCCCGAGGCGTTGATCGCGAGCAGGAACAGCGGGAACACGAGCGGCGGCACGATGACGATCGGCTGGCGCATCGTCCTGACCACCGACCGCCACGCGAGGTAGCGGGCCTGCGTTCGGAGGGCGGGTGTCGTGGCGCTCGCCATGCGCGCGCTATGCCGTCACTTGCTCGGTCGCGTGCTCGCCCGTGTCAGCCTCGACGTCGTGCTCCTCCCGTGCGCCCTCCAGGGAGCGGCCGGTCTTGGTGAGGAAGACGTCGTCCAGGGTTGGCGCGTGAACCTGGAGGTCGGCGACCTTGATGCCCTCGCTGTCCAGCCCTCGCACCACGTCGGCGAGCTCCTCCGTGCCGTCGGAGAGTCGCACGGCCGCGGAGCCGTTGCTGACCGGGAGTGGATCGCCGAATCGCGACAGCACGGCCTCGAGGCGCTCGGCTTCCGCGGAGTCGGCGGGGACCGCCTCGAGCGTCGGCCGCCCGATCTGATCCTTGAGCGCGGCGGGGGTCCCCTCGGCGACGAGCTGACCGCGATGGATGATCCCGACCCGATCGGCGAGTGCGTCGGCCTCCTCGAGGTACTGCGTGGTGAGGAACACCGTGACCCCGTCGCGGTGCGCGAGACCCGAGACCTCGTCCCACAGCGCCGCCCGGCTCTGCACGTCGAGGCCTGTTGTCGGCTCATCGAGGAACAGGAGCCGGGGCGAGTGGATGAGGGCGAGCGCCAGGTCCAGCCGGCGCTTCATGCCCCCCGAGTAGGTGCGGACGCGGCGGTCGGCGGCCTCACCGAGCCCCACGCGCTCGAGCAGCGCGACGCCCCGCTTCGCGATCTCGTCCGAGGAGAGGCCGTGGAGGCCGCCCTGGAGCTTCATGTGCTCGCGGCCGGTGAGCAGCACATCGAGCGCTGCGTCCTGGAGCGCGACGCCGATGACGTCGCGGACCGCGGCGCCCTCGCGGATGATGTCGTGTCCGCCGACGCTCGCCCTGCCAGCCGTCGGCGGTAGCAGGGTGGTCAGCATGTGCACCGTCGTCGATTTTCCGGCGCCGTTGGGGCCCAGGAACCCGTAGATCTCGCCGGGGCTGACCACGAGGTCGATTCCGTCGACGGCCCGCACCTCCTTGAACTGCCGAACCAGGCCCTCGGCTTCGATTCCGTTGCTCGCGTCCATCGTGCTCCTTCCGGCTGCGTTCACGTGCGGCTCGTTGGAAGTAACGATGATTGAATTTATCAAATGTCGAGGGCATGGAGTATTATCGGGAGCGTGACGACTGCAACGAAGCGCTCCGAGGCGCACGAGGCGGCGGATCTCGGAAGCGAGGCGTGGACGCTCCTGCAGGAGCTCGTGTTCTCCCAGCGCCCGCGCTGGATGGCCGTGATCCGCGAGTACGACCTGATCCCGCCTCACTGGATCGCGCTTCAGACGCTCGAGGAGCCCAAGCCGATGGGTGAGTTGGCGAAGCAGCTGTCATGCGACAACTCGAACGTCACGTGGATCACCGATCGGCTCGAGGAGCGGGGCCTCGTCACCCGCACCCAGGCGCCTCATGACCGACGCGTCCGGCTTCTCGTGCTCACCCAGAAGGGGCGGCGCCTTCGAGATGAGATCAGCGCGCGCCTCGCCGAACCCCCGCCGGCGATCGCCGAGCTCTCGCACGATGAGCAGCGAGCCCTCCAGGAGATCCTCGCGCGGGTGGTGGGGCGCGTTCGGGCAGAGGCCGACTGACGGGCGCACCGCCAAAGCGTCGACCTGACACTCAGCCACAATTCCCCGATGCCCTCTCAGGCTGACCGCTCCGCGCAACGCCGCCGGCAGTCAGCCGCCCACCGGCGCCGCCGGTTCGCGCTGGTCGCCGCAGTCGCCATCGCCGCGCTGGTAGCCGGGCTCATCGTCGGGGCGAGCGCGGGCGGCGGCGGGGCTCCGCTCAACCATAAACAGGCCGTCAAGCAGCAACGCGAGGAGCAGCCCGTGCGCTTCACCGTCTCGGCGAGCGGCGATCTGCTCATCCACTCGCCCGTGTGGGAGCGAGCGCTCGCCCTCGGCGGCGGCAGCCACTACGACTTCGCGCCTGAGCTCGCCGAGCTGAAGCCGTATGTCGCCGACGCGTCCCTCGGCATCTGCCACGTCGAGACCCCGATGACGCCGGCTCCGCCCACGAGCTACCCGATCTTCAACACACCCCCGGCGCTCGCGCAGGGCATCAAGGCCACCGGCTGGGACGTCTGCGACACCGCGTCCAACCACTCATTGGACCAGGGCCAGTCGGGTATCGACGACACCGGCAAGGCGCTCGACTCCGCCGGCATCGACCACACGGGCTCGTTTCCATCGTCCAAGGCCCAGCACCGGATCACGATGGTCAACGTCAAGGGCGTCAAGGTCGCGTTCCTCGCCTACACCACCGACACCAACGGCATCCCGTTGCCGCATCCGTGGTCGGTCAATATCGCGAGCGCGGACCGGATCCTGAACGCGGCAAAGCAGGCGCACAAGCTCGGCGCGGAGGCCGTGATCGTGAACGTTCACTGGGGCGGCGAGATCCTGCCCGAATACCAGCAGGAGCCGAGCTCGGGCCAGCTCGCATTGGCGAAGAAGCTGACGAGCTCACCGTTGATAACCGCGGTCATCGGCCAGGGGCCGCACGCCGTGCAGCCGATCGAGCGGATCAACGACAAGTTCGTCGTCTTCAGCGAGGGCAACCTGATCTCCAACCAGAGCCCCGCCGCCGGGCTCCCCGCGGAGAGCCAGGACGGGCTCGTCGCCCTCTTGCACTGCGTGACGGACGAACATGGCACCCGGGTGACCGGCGTGCGCTACGTCCCGGTGTTCGTGAGCCAGCCGGACTACACGGTGCTGCCCGTCGGGCCCGCGCTGAAGAAGGGCCAGGGCGATTCGACGCTCCTGCGCGAGTCCTACCAGCGGACGGTGAGCGTCGTCGGCCACGACAAGCACATCGAGCCCATCCCGGAGAAGCTGCCGAAGGGCTAGGGCCATACGATCGTTCCGTGGCACTGCCGCTCAAGCCTCCGGTCAAGCCCCAGCTCGCGCTCTCGCGAAAGCAACTTCCCGAGGGGGACGGATGGGCATACGAGCCCAAGTACGACGGCTTCCGGGCGGTGGTCTTCGTGGATGGAGGCGCGGTGTTCGTGCAGTCCCGCAACGGTCGGCCCCTGAGCCGCTACTTCCCGGAGCTTCGGTTCGGCGGCGGTCGCTACGTGCTCGACGGCGAGCTCGTGATCCTGGGCGGTGACGGGGTCGAGGAGTTCGACGCGCTCCAGAACCGCATTCACCCCGCTGAGTCGCGGATCAAGATGCTCGCCGAAGAGACTCCGGCGCGCTTCCGCGTGTTCGACGTGCTCGCCGAGGGGCGACGGAAGCTGCTGAAGGAGCCCTTCGAGACCCGCCGCGGCGCGCTCGAGGGGCTGGTGGAGACCCTCGACGATCCCGGCTCGATCGAGTTGACGCCCCTGGTTCGAAACGCCGATGAGGCCCGGCCCCTGCTCGACTCGGGAGAGGGTGTGATCGCGAAGGAGCTCGGCGCGCCCTACCGGCCGGGCGAGCGCAAGGGCATGGTGAAGGTGAAGCGCCTTCGTACGCTCGACTGCGTCGTCGTC
>DATAOX010000156.1:0-1929 GCA_036265555.1 Solirubrobacterales bacterium | reverse complement strand
AGCGCCAGCTGTCCGCATGCCGCGTCGATGTCCCGTCCGCGGGTATCGCGGACCGTCACGTTGACGCCGGCCCGGTCGAGCGCGCTCACGAACGCTCGGATCCGAGCCGGTGGCGACCCGACGACCGGGTAGCCGGGCGTTGGGTTGAGCGGGATCAGGTTCACGTGTGCGCGGAGGCGCCTGGCGATCGGCGCCAAGAGCGCGGCCTGCTCGACGGTGTCGTTCACGTGATCGATCAGTGCCCATTCGATCGAGGGGCGCCGGCGCGTCGCGGAGCGCCACGCGGCGATCGCCTCCTCGAGTGCAGCGAGCGGGTAGCGCCGGTTGGGCGGCACCAGCTGGTCGCGCAGCTCATCGCTCGCGGCGTGGAAGCTCACCGCGAGTCCGACCTGCGGATGAGCGGATGCGAGCCGGCCGATCCCCGGCGCGATCCCGACCGTCGACACCGTGAGATGACGCGCACCCATCCCGAAGCCACCGCGATCGGTCAGCTTCGCGAGCGCCCCGAAGACGTGACGCTCGTTCGCGAGGGGTTCCCCCATGCCCATGAAGACGACGTTGCCGAGCCGCTGCGGGGTCGTGGCAGGCAGCTTGCGTGCTTCCCGCCGAGCCCACACCACCTGCGCCGCGATCTCGCCCGCGGTCAGGTTGTTGCGAAGACCCATCTGGCCCGTCGCACAGAACGTGCACCCCATCGCGCAGCCGGCCTGCGGCGACACGCAGACCGTGACGCGATCGCGATACCCCATCAGCACCTCTTCGATCACGTGCGTGCCGCCAAGCTTGAGCAGCGCCTTGCGGGTCGCCCCCCGATCGGCGGTCCGCTCGTCGAGGACCTCGATGCCGATCGGGAGCGCAGCCGTGAGGCGCTCCCGGAGCGCCGGCGAGACGTCGGACATCTCCTCGTAGGTCGCGCCGCGCTTCCAGAGCTGCGTCCAGATCTGCTTGGCGCGGAACCCGGGCTCGCCCCACGCGGCGAGTCGCTCCGCCAGCTGGTCGATCGATAGGTCATAGACGGTAGCCATCGCGAACGAGCGTACGCTGAGCACGCGATGGCGACGGGTCGGATAGGGCTGAACCACCCGGTGGATCTCCGCCGCACCCTGTTCCCCCTGATCCGAGGCACGGGCGACCCGACGACGAGGGTCGACGGCCCGACCGTCTGGCGAGCGGTCCGAACGGAAGACGGTCCGGCGACGCTCCGTCTGACCCAGATCGATCGTGCGCGCGTCGAGGTCGACGCCTGGGGTCCGGGGGCGGAACGAGCGATGGAGGTCGCGGCTCCGGGGCTCGCGGGGGCGCTCGACGAACCTGACGCGTTCGTCCCCCACGACGAGCTGATGGCGGGGATCTGGCGCGACCACCGCTCGGTCGTGCTCACCAGGACGGACCCGTTCCCCGTGCTCGTCGCGGCGATCCTCGAGCAGAAGGTGCAGGGCCTCGAGGCGCGGAGGGCGTGGCGAGAGGTCGTGACGGCGACCGCCGATCCGGCCCCCGGAGAGCTGGGCCTCTTTCTCCCACCCGACCCGGAACGGCTGGCATCGATCCCCTCATGGCTGCTGACGAAGATGGGGGTCGTCCACGGGCGGGCGGCGACGCTCCGTGAGGTGGCCCGGCACCCGAAGAAGATCGCCGCGCTCCGCGACGCGACGCCGACGGCTGCGCGCACGTTCTTGGAGAAGCTCCCCGGCGTCGGCCCTTGGACCGCTGGTGAGGTGTGCCGGATCGCGCTCGGGGACCCCGACGCGATCTCTGTCGGCGACTACCACCTACCGGACATCGTGTCGTGGGCCTTCGCGGGCGAGCCGCGCGGCACGGACGAGCGGATGCTCGAGCTCCTCGAGCCGTATCGCGGTCAGCGAGGTCGCGTCGAGGTGCTGCTCGAGGCTGCGGGGATCACGGCGCCGGCGTTCGGACCGAAGATGGAGC
>DATAOX010000155.1:0-21751 GCA_036265555.1 Solirubrobacterales bacterium | reverse complement strand
CTGCTTGATCCGGTCCGTGCCCGCCGCGGCGGTTTCAGTCATCAAGCTCTGCGAGGCGCGCCACGGCCTCGGCAAGGTCCTTGTCCCCGCGCCCACTCAGGCACACCAAATCAAAGCCCGCCGTGGCAGGCTGGGATTCCTGGAGCAGCCAGGCGATCGCATGTGCCGGCTCCAGCGCGGGCAGGATGCCCTCGAGCCGCGCAAGCTCGCGGAACGCGCGCAGCGCCTCGGCATCGGTCATCGCCTCATAGCGGGCTCGCCCGGAGTCTCGAAGCTGCGCATGTTCGGGGCCGACACCCGGGTAGTCCAGGCCGGCCGAGACCGAATGCGCCTCCAGGATCTGACCGTCCGGGTCCGCCAGGACCGAGGAGAGCGCTCCGTGCAGCACCCCCGTGCGGCCCGCGACCAGCGATGCGCCGTGCCGCGCCTTGAGTCCCTCTCCTCCGGCCTCGATCCCGATGAGCTCGACCCCTTCGTCCTGAATGAACGGGTAGAAGGTCCCGATCGCATTCGAGCCGCCGCCAACGCAGGCGATCACGCGCGCCGGCAGCGCACCCTCGGCGGCCAGCGCCTGCTCTCGGGCCTCGTCGCCGATCACCCGCTGGAGGTCGCGAACGAGCGCTGGATACGGCGCCGGGCCGACGGCCGAGCCGATGACGTAGTGAGTCGTGCCGACGTGCGTCACCCAGTCGCGGATCGCCGCACTGACGGCCTCCTTCAGCGTTCGCGCCCCGGCCTCCACGGGACAGACTTCGGCGCCCAGAAGCTCCATGCGCTCCACGTTGGGGGCCTGACGGCGCATGTCCTCGGTACCCATGTAGACGATGCAATCGAGGCCGAGCAGCGCGCCCGCGGTCGCGGTCGCGACCCCGTGCTGGCCGGCGCCGGTCTCGGCGATGACCCGGCGCTTGCCCATCCGCCGCGCGAGCAGGGCCTGTCCGATCGCGTTGTTGATCTTGTGCGCTCCCGTGTGCGCCAGGTCCTCGCGCTTGAGGTAGGTGCGCCGGCCGACTCGCTCTGACAGCCGCGACGCCAGAAAGAGCGGCGTCGGTCGCCCGACGTACTCGCGTAGCAGCCCGTCGAGCTCCCCGCGAAAGCCCGGGTCGTCCCGGGCCCCGCTCCACGCCGCGGTCAACTCGTCGAGGGCCGGGATCAGCACCTCCGGGACGTACCGGCCGCCGTAGGGGCCGAAGCGCTTGGGAACCGCGACCGTGTTCACGTCGCTCGTGCGGCAACTGCGCCGCCTGACGGGCCGGTCTCGGCGCTCGAGAACCTCATGACACGAACGACTGCGCTCGGTCGAGGAACGCCGCCATCAGTGCGTGGTCCTTGACGCCGGGCTCGCCCTCGACCCCGCTGGCCACGTCCACGGCGTACGGCCGCACGGTGGCGACCGCCTCGTCCACGTTGCCCGGAGTGAGGCCGCCGGCGAGGATCAGCGGGACCTCGGACCGGCGGTCGGCGAGTAGCTCCCAGTCGAAGGCCGCTCCGGTGCCTCCGTGCGCCCCCGGCCGATGGGCGTCGAGGAGGTGGAAGTCGGTGCGAAACGCCTCAGCTGCGCGCACATCCGCGGTGCTGCGGACGCGGATCGCCTTGATCACCTTGCAGCCGGTCCGGCGGGCGGCCTCGCGGCAGAACGCGGCGCCTTCACGCCCGTGCAGCTGGAGCATCGTCAGCGCCTCGTCTTCGGCCGCCCGCGCCAGCTCCTCGAGCGTGGGGTTCACGAACACCCCCACCACCTCGACGCTCCGCCTGACCGCCGCCGAGATCTCCACCGCGGCCGCGGGCTCGCAGAATCGAGGGCTCGGGGGATGGTGGTTGAGCCCAATGGCCCACGCTCCGAGGCGGACCGCCTCGAGCGCGTCGTCGAGCCTCGTCATGCCGCAGAACTTGACCCGCATCCCGACAAGGTTACGGGCGAGCCGCGAGATCACTCCAGACAAGGCCCTGGGGCGCGAGGTCGCGGGGCGCTACGGCTTGACGTTCGCGGGGCGGTCGCCCAGCGTCACCGAGACCGTGCGCTTCTGAGACCCGTTGACGACGGAGAGCTGGACGTTGTCGCCCGGCTGCTTCGCGTTGATGACGTCGATCACGTCGGTCATCGAGTGGACCGGCTTACCGTCGATGGCGGTGATCACGTCGCCGCCCGGATGGATGCGAGCGCCGGCGACCGTCATCGTGGCACCGGGATTCCCGCCCTTGATGCCGGCCTTGTCGGCCGGGCCACCCGGGGTGACGGACTGGACCAGCGCACCGGACTTGACCGAGAGGTTGAGCGCGTTGGCGATCTCGGGAGTCAGATCGGTCCCGCTGATCCCGAGGTACGCGTGCTGGACGGTGCCGTTCTGGAGCAACTGGTTGACGACGGTGCGGACGGTGTTGATCGGGATCGCGAAGCCGATGCCCACGTTGCCACCACCGTTCGGCGATTCGATCTGCGAAGTAATGCCGAGCACCTGACCGCTCGCGTTGATGAGCGGGCCACCGGAGTTGCCGGGATTGATCGCGGCGTCGGTCTGGATCACGTTGTCGATCGTGAAGCCGTTCGGCGCCTTGATCTGGCGCTGGAGCGCCGAGACGATGCCCGATGTGACGGTCCGGTCGAGCGCGAACGGGTTGCCGATCGCCACCACCGGATCGCCGACCTGGGCGTCGCCGGAGTTCCCCAGCTGGAGGGGGTGAAGCTCATCCGCGGGGGCGTTCACCTTGAGCAGGGCGACGTCCGTCGACGGATCCTTGCCCACGACCTGGGCGCTGATCGGCTGCGAGCTGTCGGACCTACCGAGGGTCACCTGGATGTTCGTCGCACCCTCCACGACGTGCGCGTTGGTGAGGATGTGGCCCTGCTGGTCGATGACGAATCCGGAGCCCGTCGCGGTGCCGCCACCCCCGCCGCCGAAGGGATTCAGCGGTGAGGCGGGCTGGGGCTTCGTCTGAGCCTGCACGAAGGCGACCCCAGGGGCATCCTGCTGGTAGATCTGGTGGACCGTGAGGCCCTTGCCGTTCGACGGCTGAGAGGTCGGCTCGGGGGCTGGGGGGGTCGACAGGGCCGGGACGGTCGCCGTGGTCCCGTTGTCGGAGGAGTGGATCCAACCGGCCGCGATCGCGATCCCCCCCAGGAGGGCAACGACGAGGCCGCCGATCACGGCGGCGCCGATCGAGGTGCTGGCGACTCGCTTCAGGGTGCTCATCTCGCGATCCAGGATGAGCAGAGCCGATTAACGCCCGCTAACGGCTTCCTTCAGACGGCCTAAGAACTTAAAGAATCACTCCTCGGAGGCGCGCTCGAGATAGTGCTCCCGCGTCGCCTCCTCGTCCCGAGTGAGCTCGCGCACGGCCACCTCGGGCTCCTCTGCGCGCATCAGGGCCTCCCCGATGAGCACCGCGTCGACCCCGATTCGCTCGAGCTCGTCGAGCTGCTCCCCGCGCTCGTAGCCAGACTCCGAGACGACGGCCTTCCCCGCCGGGACGTCCGTGAGCAGGCGGACGGTCGTCTCGATATCGACCGTGAAGTCGTCGAGGTTCCGGTTGTTGATTCCGAGCACGTCCGCGTCGATCTTCAGGGCGCGCTCGAGCTCAGCCTCGTCATGGACCTCCACCAGGCAATCGAGGTCGAGCTCCCGCGCCTGCTGGTAAAGCGTCGCGAGCTCGTCGTCTCGGACCGCACCGACGATGAGCAGAATCGCGTCGGCACCATTGGCGGCCGACTCGTACAGCTGGTACGGATCGACGACGAAGTCCTTGCGCAGGATCGGCAGCTCGGAGGCCTCCCTCGCCGCACGCAGGTCATGCAACGAGCCGCCGAACTGGCGCTCCTCCGTCAGGATCGACAGCGCGGCGGCGCCGCCGCGCTCGTAGGCGCGGACCGTGTCCGCCACCCCGGCATCCGGCCGCACCTCCCCCGCGCTCGGCGAGCGCCGCTTGAACTCGGCGATCAACGACAGGCCCGGGCGCACCAGCGCCTCGTTGAACGGGCGCGCTCCCTCGCGGTCGCCGAGTCGCGTCCGGAGCGTCTCGAGCGGCACCTCCTCACGCCGCCGGCGCGCGTCGTCCCTCGCGCCGGCAACCAACTCCTCGAGCGAACTCATCGCGGGGAAGGCTAGATCACCGGGGCTCGAGCCGCGCGTGCTCGGCTCGCCCAGCCAGGCGATCGGTCAAGAGTCAGCGAGCTCGCCGGTCATCTCGACCAGGCGTCCCAGCACGTCTCGAGCCGACCCCGAATCGATCGACTCGCGCGCCACCTCGACGCCCGCGGCGAGGTCAGACGCCAGGCCCCCGACGGCAATCGCGGCCCCGGCGTTCAGGAGAACGACGTCGCGAGGCGGGCCGTTCTCGCCCGCCAGGATCCGGGTGACGGTGGCCGCGTTCTCCTCCGGGGTCCCCCCGGTGATCTCATCGGGATCGGCTAGGTCGAGGCCCAGGTCCTGAGGCTCCACGAACCATTCCTCCGTCCTGCGATCCATGACCTCGATGACCCGAGTGCGCCCTCCGAGGCCGATTTCGTCCACGCCGTCCTCCGCGCGGACCACGAGCGCGCGCTCGCAGCCGAGCCCGACGAGCGCCTCGGCGATCGTCTCCTGGTACCGACTGTCGGAAACGCCCAGCAGCTGCCTGCGCGCGCCCGCGGGATTGGTCAGCGGACCGAGGAAGTTGAAGATCGTGCGAACCGCGAGCTCGTTCCGCACCGGCACAACATGCTTCATCGCGGCGTGGTGACGCGGCGCGAACATGAACCCGAAGCCGACCTCGTCGATGCACCGCGCAACGGCCGGCGGATCCACGTCGATGCGCACTCCGAGCGCCTCGAGGAGGTCGGCGGACCCCGACCGGCTGGTGCTGGAGCGGTTGCCATGCTTGGCGATCGCGCAGCCCGCGCCCGCCGCGACGAGGGCGGCCGTGGTGGAGATGTTGAACGTGAGCGGCCCCCCGCCGGTCCCCGCGGTGTCAACGAGGTCGTCGCGGGCCACCTCGACCGCAGCCGCGAGCCGGCGCATCGTCCTGGCAAGGCCGACGAGCTCGGCAACCGTCTCGCCCTTGGCACGAAGGGCCACCAGGAAGGCCCCGGTCTGCACCTCGGAGGTAC
Organism: Solirubrobacterales bacterium; assembly: GCA_036265555.1. GTDB lineage: Bacteria > Actinomycetota > Thermoleophilia > Solirubrobacterales > 70-9 > AC-56. The sequence continues at coordinate 16,668 of DATAOX010000155.1, read as the reverse complement.
GACCCTCCATGATCTCGTCGAGCACCGCCGAGGCGTGGTCGGCCGTCAGGTGCGTGTCCGAGCACAGGGCGTCGATCGCTCGCGTGACGATGTCGTTGGGCATCAGCTCACGAAGTTCCGCAGGATGTCCTTGCCGGAGGGGGTGAGCACGGATTCCGGATGGAATTGAACGCCCTCCGCCGGGAGCTCCCGATGTCGCACGCCCATGACGACGTCTCCGAAGGACGCGCTCAGCTCGAGCTCCGCCGGCAGATCGGGGTCGGCTACCAGGGAGTGGTAGCGCCCGGCCCTCAGCGGTGCCGGGAGCCCCAGCAGGACGCCCCGGCCGTCATGCTCGACCTCGGCATCCTTCCCGTGAATGGGGTCTCCTCGCACCGTGCGGCCCCCGAACGCCTCGACGATCGACTGGTGTCCGAGGCAGACGCCTAGCGTGGGGACGCCGGCCTCCGGGAACGCCCGCGCGGCCTGAACGGAGACGCCGGCCTGCGCGGGCGTGCACGGGCCCGGCGAGATCACGACCCGGTCCGGGCGGCGCGCGAGCAGCTCGGCCGCGCTCGCCTTGTCGTTGCGGACCACCTCGGGCTGAGCTCCAAGCTCCCCGAGGTACTGCACGAGGTTGTAGGTGAAGCTGTCGTAGTTGTCGATGAGAAGGACGCGCACGGTCGGACTCACGCCCAATCCGGCTGGCCGGCGGCGAGCTCAACCGCTGCGAAAACCGCCTTCGCCTTGTTGACGCTCTCGCGATACTCGTAGTCGGGCCTGGCGTCGGCGACCGTGCCGCCCCCCGCCTGCACGTGCACCATCCCGTCCTTGACGACCACCGTCCGAATGTGGATCGCGGTGTCCAGGTCACCATTGAACCCCAGGTAGCCGATCGCGCCGCCGTAGGAGCCGCGCTTGTGCGGCTCCAGCTCATCGATGATCTGCATCGCGCGGACCTTAGGCGCACCGGACAGCGTCCCCGCCGGCAGCACCGCGCGCAGCGCATCCATCGCCGTCACGTCTGCCCGCAGGGTCCCCGACACCTGGCTGACGATGTGGTGGACGTGGGAGTAGGCCTCGACGACCATGAACTCGTCGACGCAGACCGTGCCGAACTCGCAGACGCGCCCGAGGTCGTTGCGCCCGAGGTCGACGAGCATCACGTGCTCGGCGCGCTCCTTCGGATCCCGCAGGAGCTCCTCCGCGCGACGCCGGTCATCCTCCTCGCTCTCGCCGCGCGGATAGGTCCCCGCGATCGGTCGGGTCTCGGCACGGCGGCCGGTCACCTTCACCAGCGGCTCCGGTGACGCGCCGGCGAGCTGGAAGTCGCCGAAGTCGAGGAAGTACATGTACGGCGAGGGGTTGACCGTCCGCAGCCCGCGATAGATCGAGAAGGCCTCGACGGGCGCAGGCGCGCTGAAGCGCTGCGAGGGCACCACCTGGAAGGCGTCGCCGGCGTGGATGTACTCGATGATCCGGCGTACGTTGCCCTCGAACTGCTCGCGGGTCATGTTGGGGGCGAAGTCCGTGACCCGGCGCTCACTCGCGGCCCGGTGTCGCGGAACGGATCCACGCAAACGCTCCCGCAACTCGAGGAGCGTGTCGACCGCCCCGGCGTAGGCGGCGTCCAGGTCCGAATCCTCGTCCGTGAAGGCGTAAGCCATCAGGGTCAGCTCGTGCCGCATGTGGTCGAAAGCGACCAGCACGTCGCTCAGCATCAGCGCCATGTCGGGCAGGCCGATGGGGTCGGGGTTGGGCTCGCCGAGGGCTTCAACGGTCCGAACGAGGTCGTAGCCGAAGAATCCGACCGCGCCGCCGGAAAACGGCGGCAGGTCGTCGATGTCCGGAACCTCATAACCGTCGAGGTAGCGGCTGACCTCGGCGTAAGGGTCGCGGGCCTCACGGACCGCGTGCGGCGCGGCGTCGGGCGCCGTCTCGCCGCGCCACTCCCGCAGCTCGCCGTCCGCGTACCGCAGCACGGCGCGTGGCCGAAAGCCCAGGAACGAGTACCGCCCGAGCCGCCCCTGCTCGGCCGACTCGAGCAAAAAGCAGGGACCCGCGTCGCGGAGCTTCAGGAAGGCGGAGACGGGGGTCTCGCAGTCGTCGACGAACGTCAGGCGGACCGGGATTGCATTCGCGGCACGCGCGAGCTCGTGCGCCTCCTCGAGGGTCGGGCGGACGTCGGGCGCGAGCTCAGCGGCGACGGCCATTGAGGGTCTCCATGACCGAGCTCAGCGGGACGTCGCGCGACAGCAGGAGCACCTGGAGGTGATAGAGGACGTCCGCGGCCTCCGCGGCGACGCGCTCGTCCGACTCGTTCGCGGCGGCCGCCGCGACCTCGTCCGCCTCCTCGCGGATCTTCTCCCCGATTCGCCCCGGGTCGTCCAGGAGCACCACCGTGTAGGAGCGCTCGGGGCGATGGTCACGCCGATCGGTCAGCGTCCGCTCGAGCATGGCAGTCGCCTCGTAGGGTGCGGGCGCGGGCTCGCCCAGCACCCGAGGAGCATCGACCGCGGCGTCGGCGCTGCCATTCAGGTCGCGATAGAAGCACGAGCGCTGGCCCGTATGGCATGCGGGCCCCGCGGGGTCGACCAGCGCCACGAGCGCGTCGCCGTCGCAGTCGTAGCGAATCTGTCGCAGATGCTGGACGTTCCCGGACGTCTCCCCCTTGTGCCAGAGCTCGTCGCGCGAGCGGCTGTAGAAGTGCATCTCGCGGGTCTCGAGTGTGCGACGCAGCGCCTCGGAGTTCATGTACGCGAGCGTCAGCACCTCGCCGCTCGCCCAGTCCTGCATCACGCACGGCACGAGTCCGTGCTCGTCGAAACGAACCGCGTCGAGGGGGTCGGTCGCGCTCATTTGCAGGAGTTTACGATCGCCCCCACCGCGCGTCACTCGATCCCGATTCGGTCCAGCAGGCTCTCGTCGCGGCGCCAGCGGCCGCGCACCCTGACCTGGAGGTCGAGGAAGACCCGCGAGCCGAGCTCGCGCTCGAGCTCCTTTCGGGCCGCGGTGCCGACCTCGCGGACCATCCGCCCGCCCTTGCCGACCAGGATCCCCTTCTGGGATTGGGTCTCGACCCAGACCTGGGCACGGACCTCCACCAGATCGTCGTCACGCCGCTCGATCGAGTCCACGATCACCTCCACGGCGTGTGGGATCTCCTCGCGTGTGCGCCGGAGGACCTGTTCGCGGATCAGCTCGGCGAGATGGATATCGCTGGGCAGGTCGGAACGGTCCTCGGGCGGGTAGAGGAGCGGCCCCTCTGGCAGCAACGAGACGAGGTGATCCATGAGCTGCCCGAGGCCCGCCCCCGTCCTGGCGCTCACGGGGAAGACCTCGTCGACGGCCTCGAGCTCCGCGGCGGCCGCCAGCTCCGCAGCCGTCTCGCCGGACCCCAGCCGGTCGCATTTGTTGACGGCGCACGCGACCGGCGTGCCGTCGCCCGCGGCAAGGAGGCCCTTCGAGATGAACCGGTCTCCGGGACCCACTCCCTGAACCCCATCGACGACGAGCAACGCCGCGTCCGCCTCCGCGAGCTCATGCTCGACGCGACGCTGCATGCGGGCCGTGAGCGTGTCGCGCGGGCGCTGGACGCCCGGCAGGTCGACGAGGATCATCTGCCAGTCGCCGCCGGGGTCCGTCGCGATCCCGCGTACGGCGCGCCTGGTCGTCTGGGGGCGGTCGGAGACGATCGCGACCTTCGAGCCGATGATCGCGTTGGCGAGCGTGGACTTGCCGACGTTCGGCCGGCCCGCCAGCCCCACGAAGCCCGCGCGGGTCACGCCGATCCGGTGCCGTCGGCGAGCCCGCGCAGCACCTCATCCTGGAGCGCCAGCATCTCGCCCTCGTCGGTCTCGTGGTCCCATCCGCAGAGGTGCAGCACACCGTGGACCGTCGCCTCGACGAGGTCGGCCGTCTGCGCCGGGCAGATGACGACGTCGCCGAGCTCCCGGGGGCCCGCGACCGCTTCGGAGTGGTCGATGGGGAACGAGAGGACGTCGGTCGGTTCATCGCGACCGCGATGCTCGCGGTTGAGCTCGCGGATCCGGGCCTCCTCCACGCACTCGATCGAGAGGTGTCCGTTCGACGGACCGGCGAGTCGCAGGGTCGCTTCCGCCGCCGGCCGCAGCTCCACCGGCACATCCGAGAGATCGAGGTCTCCCGAGCTCAATCGCGAGAGCGATCGGATCGCTCGTAATCGCCATACGCGGCGACGATGCGCTGGACGAGCTCGTGGCGCACGACGTCCTCACCGCCGAAGCGGATGAACGAGATGTCGGCCACCTGGGCCAGGATCTCACCGATGACGACCAGGCCAGAACGCTGATCGCGCGGCAGATCGATCTGCGTGATGTCGCCGGTGACAACCATCTTCGACCCGAATCCCAGCCGCGTGAGGAACATCTTCATCTGCTCGGGGCTGGTGTTCTGGGCCTCGTCGAGGATCACGAAGGAGTCATTGAGGCTTCTGCCCCGCATGAAGGCCAGCGGGGCCACCTCGATGATCCCACGGTCCAGGTAGGTGCTGACGCGATCCGGGTCGAGCATGTCGTACAGGGCGTCGAACAGCGGACGCAGGTAGGGATCGACCTTGGCCTGGATGTCGCCGGGCAGGAAGCCGAGACGCTCCCCTGCCTCCACGGCGGGCCGGGTGAGAATGATGCGGTTCACCTCGCGCGCGTCCAGAGCCGACACGGCCATCGCGACGGCGAGGAACGTCTTCCCCGTGCCCGCGGGCCCGATCCCGAAGGTCACCGTGTGGTTTCGGATCGAATCCACGTAGCGCTTCTGGTTGACGGTCTTGGGCGCGACCTTGATCGACCGGTGCCGCCAGATGACGTCCTCGAGGATGCCCACGGAGCTCTGGCTCGCGTCGATCGCGCCGGAGACGGTCCCCAGCGTGGAGGGCGCGACTTCGTGCCCTCGCTCGATCAGCCCCACCAGCTCGTCGACGACGGCCGCAGCCTCTCGAACGTCGCCCTCCGCGCCGTCGAGGGTGAGCACGTTGCCGCGGAGGTGGACATCACAGTGCACCCGATCCTCGAGCTCCCTCAGCACGGAGTCCTCCGCCCCGGCGAGCTCGCTGGCCACCGCATTGTCAAGCGTGAGCTGCCTGCGCGCCAAGGGGCTAGCCCAAGCGCTCCCGAACCGTCGTGCTCACGCGCTTGCCGTCGGCGCGCCCGCCGACCCTCGGCATGACGATGCCCATGACCCTCCCGATGTCTCCGGCCTCTGAGGCGCCCGCCTCGGCGACGGCGGCGTCAACGAGATCCGCGAGCTCTTCGTCGCTCAGCTCCGCGGGAAGGTAGTCCCCGATCATTTGGGCCTCGGCCTCCTCCGCCGCGGCACGCTCGTCCCCCCCGCCCTCGCGAAACGCGTTCGCCGCTTCCAGGCGGCGCTTGCGCTCGCGGCGAAGGGCGGCGAGCTCGTCGCCCTTTCCCTCCTTCGCCTCCTGCTGGAGAGCGCTCGCGATCATGCGGAGCGCGCCGACCCGGTCGCGATCGCCGGCCTTCATCGCCACCCGGGTGTCGGCCTGGACCCGCTCCAGGATCGTCGTCATCGACTACAGGGTAGCCGCGGGTGGGGTCTCGAATTCGACGTGCTCGACCTCGCCCAGGGGCATCTGGAGAAACCTCGTCCCGAGCTCTCGGAAGGACTCGACGTCGCCGGTGCAGAGAAAGCGATACGTACCCTCGCCGCGGTTGTCGGTGGCGATCCCACGTGCCTCGAGCATGCGCTGGGCGCCCGCGGCGAGCGCGTGACCGGCCGTCACGAGCCGGACGTCGCGGCCGAGCATCCGCTGGAGCATCGGCGCGACCAGCGGATAGTGCGTGCAGCCGAGGATCAGCGTGTCGATTCCCGCGTCCCGCAGCGGCGCGCAGTAGGAGCGGACAGTGTCCATCACCTCCTCGTTGAGCGGAAATCCGTTCTGGATGATCGGGGCGAGGCGCGGGGCCGAGACCTCGATCACGTCGAGCTCGGGGTGCCCGGCGGTTCGCTCCAGCGCGATCCTGTACGCGCCGCTTTCGACCGTCGTCGGGGTCGCGAGCACTCCGATTCTGTGCGAGTCGCTGATCGCCGCGGCAATCTCGGCCTCCGGGCCGACGACCGTCAGCACCTCGACGCCGTGCGCGGCGGCTGCCTCGCCGGCAATGTCCGCGCCCGCCGCGGTGGCCGAGTTGCACGCGACCACGAGCAGCTTCGCGCCCCGGCCGAGCAGGAACTCGACGAGTCCGGCGATCCGGGGGCGCAGCCACTCCGGCGCCTTGTTTCCATAGGGAAAGCCCGCGGTGTCGCCCAGGTAGAGGTAATCCTCTTCAGGCAACGACACGAGCAGCTCGTGAAGGACGGTGAGCCCACCGATCCCGGAGTCGAAGACTGCGATCGGGAGCCTGGCCCGCTCGCCACTCATCGGTACCTCACCTCTGGCATCCGCGTCAGGGCTTTACGACCATGAAGAAGATCGCGACGGCCACGATCAGGCCGGCCAGCTGGCCGACGCGAGCCATCTGCGAGGAGATCCTGCGGTACTCGGGACTCAACTCGCCACCGGCGGCGAGGTCACGCTCCGCCAGCTCGATCGCCCTCCGAGTACGCGGGTTGAAGAACCCGTGGACCAGCCCGAACAGGACGATGATCGTGACCAATCCCACCGTCACCCACGACTCCCCCATGCTGATGTCGCCCTCCGCGAGCAGGTAGAACCCCGCCGCGAGCACGACGATCATCGCCGGGGTGACGAGGAACAGGTTGGTGAGGCGTACGGCCCTGTTCACGGCCGGGACCGCCGCCGGCGCCCTCGTGTCGGCGAGGCCGATGAAGAACCCGTAGCCGAAGGTCGGCCCAAAGGCCAGGACAACCGCGAGCACGTGAATGAACTTGCCCACGTTGTAGGCCGTGATCGTCGCGAGCACGAGCCGGACGATAACGCGGTGTGCCGGCGGCGGCCGATTCCAGAGTGGACTTCGTCAGGCGAGACCTGACCAACCCGCCTTTCGGTCGCTGGCGGGCCGCTCGAGGAGGAGGGCTCCCCAATCGCCTGAGGAGCGCCGCTCCCGTTCCCGCAGACCGGAACCGGCGAATGCATCGGCCACCTCGTCCACCTCCGAGGTGAGCATCCCGGAGCACAGAACGCGCTCGGGCCCCTCCTCGACGCGGACGGCGACCTCGCGAAGCAGCCGGGCCGTCAGGTTGGCCGTGACCGTGGGGGCGGTCGGAGCCGGGTCGCGCCGAAGATCAACCCGGACGAGATCCAGATGAACCTCATTCGCCCTGGAGCTCGCCGCGGCAGCCTCGAGCGCCGCGCGCTCGTGGTCACACCCGATGACGGGCCGGAATCCCAGCTTCGCGCCGGCGATGGCCAGAACGCCGGAGCCCGTGCCCCAGTCGGCGAGGGGGCCCCGCGCGTTCCCCGCATCGGCGAGCTCCAGCAACATCTCCAGGCACATGCGCGTCGTCGGATGGGCGCCCGTGCCGAACGCCTGCCCGGGGTCCACGATCACGTCGATGCCCGCGGCATGATCCATGGCGGGACGAGGTTCCCAGGAGGGGCGAACGACGATTCGGCCGTCGGCGATGGAGATCGCCTTATGAAAGTCCTGCCACCGGTCGGCCCAGTCGTCGGGGACCGCCGTCGAGGTGACCTCCACCACGTCTCCCCCGACCGCTGCCTCGAGCTGGGGCAGCGCGGGCAGCTCACCCGGGCCGCCGTAGATCGCGTATTCGACCCAGCCGGGCCCGGCATCCTCCTCGACACCGCCGGGCGCGAGCTCCACCAGGTCGGCGAGCACTCGCTCGGCGAGCTCGGGCCGGCAGCGAACCGCGAGACGGATCAACGACGGCGGCGAGCGCGGCGGCCGAAGCGGCCGCGGCCCTCCCGCCGCCCGCCGTCCGGGCCAAGGGACTCGTCGAGCTGTCTCGCCAGCTCGCGCTGTTCCTTGTTGAGCCGCGTCGGGACGAACACGTCCACGAGCACGTGCTGGTCGCCCCTGCGACCCCCATGTAGCGAGGGCAGGCCGACTCCCCTCAGGGTGATGCGCTCGCCGGTCTGCGAGCCGGCGGGTATCTCGACCTCGCGCTCACCATCGAGCGTCGGAACGGTCACGGCGCCACCCAGCATCGCTCGCGTCACCGACACCTCGGCGACCGCAACGAGGTCCCGGCCATGGCGCTCGAACCGCTCATCCTCCGCGACGATCGCCTCGACGTACAGGTCACCCGCGGGCCCGCCCGGCTCGCCGGCGTGCCCGGCACCCGAGATGCGGATGCGCTGACCCGACTCGATTCCGGCCGGCACGTCGAGCTGCCAGGTGCGGGACCGCACGACACGACCCTCGCCGCCGCACTCGGTGCACGGGCGCTCGGGAACCTCCCCGCGGCCGCCGCAGGTCGGGCAGGCCCCGCTCCGGACGAGCTGGCCGAAGACGGTCCGGCTCACCTCGCGGATCTCGCCCACGCCGTCGCAGGTCTCGCAGGTCAGGACCTCGGTGCCCGGCTCAGCGCCGGTTCCATCGCAGCGCTCGCACGTCGATGCCCCCTCGAACGTCACATCCCGGGTCGTCCCGCTGAGGACCTCCTCGAGCGTCACCTCGACATGGGCCGCGACGTCGGCACCGCCCGCCGGCCCCGACCGCGTGAAGCCGAACAGGTCGCTGAAGATCGGGTCGCCGCGTCCGAAGAACGCCGAGAGGACGTCCTCGAAGCTCCCAAACGCGTCAGCCCGCGGCGCCCATCCGCCCGAGCGCAGGCCCTCGTGCCCGAGCGCGTCGTAGGTGCGCCGGCGCTGGGGATCGGACAGGACCTCGTATGCCTCCGCGGCCTCCTTGAACTTCTCCTCGGCCTCCGGATCGTGGCGATTGACGTCCGGATGGAGCTCGCGCGCCAGGCGGCGAAACGCCTTCTTGATCTCCGCGTCGCCGGCGCCGCGCTCGACGCCGAGGACCTCGTAGTAGTCCCTCTTCACCGCCGGCACGGTTACCCCTCGTACACCGTCTCGAAGAAGCGCGACAGGCGACCCGCGGCGTCGCGCACGGAGTCGATCGCCGTGGCGTAATCCATGCGCAGCGGGCCGACGACGCCCACGGTGCCGAGGTTGCGGTACCCGAGCCCGTAATTGGCGCCCACGACGCTGACCGAGCGAAGCTCGGGAGCGGGGTTCTCGTCGCCGATCCACATGAACACCGAACGCTCTTCGAGCGCGGACCGCAGCACCTGGAGCAGGTTCGCCCGGCGCTCCAACCCGCGCATCAGCGCGTCGGCGTGCGGCAGGTCGGCCGCGTGGTCCTCGGAGAGAAGACGAGCCGCGCCCTCCACGTAGAGATCCGCCTCCGCGCGCTCCTCGAGCCCGGTGAACGCATCGTCGATCTCCGCGATGAACCCAGCTTCAACGGCGCCGAGCCCGGGATCGGCGAGGCGATTCGCGATCATCCTGGAGCCGAGGCTGAGCCCGGTCAGCCGCTCGTTCAGGTAACTCGACGCCCATTCGACCAGCCCGGCGTCAAGCGGTCCGGTGAAGGTGAAGACGCGCTTCGTGACGGCGCCGTTCGATGCGATGACGACGACCATCACGACCCGCGCCTGGAGCAGGAGCACCTCGACCCGGTGGATGTGGGCCGTGGCGGGAGGAGGTGCGGTCGCGAGGGCGAGGAGGTCGGTCATCCGCGAGAGCTCGGCCGTCGTCTCCCGCATCGCCTCATCCACCTCCCGGCGCATCTGCCCGACATCGAGTCGCGGGCCGACGGCCGTGAGGACGCGTGGCCCCGAGGCGAGCAGCGAATCCGCGTAGAAGCGGTAGCCGGTGTCAGTGGGAACGCGTCCGGCCGACGTGTGCGGATGCGTCAGATAACCGGCTCGCTCCAGCTCGGCGAGCTCGGCCCGGATCGTCGAGGGGCTCCACTCGACGTCAGCGCGGCCCGCGATCGTCACCGACCCGATCGGCCGCCCCCACTCGAGGTAGGAGTCGACAATCAGGTTCAGGATCCGTTGCTGGCGCTCGCTCAGCATGCGGGAGAGTTTAGGAGCGGGCAAACCGGCACCCGCGCGGCCAGCTGCTACACCGCCAGCTCGGCCTCCGCGTTGCGGATGATCCGGCTCTCCCCCTGCGCCGCCTTGGTCTCCGTGACGACCCGGCCGTCGCCCGCCTCGGTGACGGTCGCGGTGACGACGATCTCCTGCTCGGGCATCCCCATGCCGCGGAATTGGACGTACAGGCGGCGCAGCGAGCGGGGGCCCCCGGCGGCCTCGGTGTGCGCCCTCGCAACCTGAGCCATCGAGTAAAGCCCGTGGAGGATGTTGCCCGGCAGGCCCACGGCCTTCGCGAACTCGGGGTCGATGTGAATGGGATTGAAGTCGCCCGAGGCGCCCGCGTAGCGGTGCGGCAGGTACTTGTCCGGGGTGACCCTGAGCTCGGGAAGCGACTCGCCCTGCTTCAGGTCGGAGAGATCGCTCATGCTCAGGCGCCCCTCACGATGTTCGTCCACGTCCCGCGGGCCGTCAACGCTCCGTCGGCGTTCGTGGACTCCGACTGGAAGACATAGAACCCGCGCCCGCCCTTCTCGTAGGCATCGGCGAGCCGCGACTGCGTGGTGATGACGTCGCCCGCGCAGACAGGCTCCCCCCAGACGAACTCCTGGCCTCCGTGGACCATGGCGGCGAGATTGATTCCGACCTCGGGGTCGAGCACCGCCGGGCCCATTGCCGGCGCGCTGTATACGACGCAGAACATCGGTGGGGCGACGACGTCGCGGAACCCCGCGGCCAGTGCCGCCTCGCGGTCGAGGTACACGCGGTTCGTCTCGCCGACGGCCCGCGCGTACTCGCGGATCTTCTCCACCCCAACCTCGTAGGTCACGGGCGGCCACTGCTTTCCGACTGCGTCGATGTTGACCGCCATGGGAGTCAGGGCGGCGGCGTACGGCGCCGGCAGAGGCAGGTGCGCTTCATGAATCGAAGCGCGGAGTCTATGTGTCGGCGGCCCGCACCTCGGCGCGCCAGCGCTCGATCGCGGAAATCGCGCGGTCGCGACTCACGTAGATGTGCATGCGCCGAACTTGGACGCCTACCACCTCGATCGCCCAGCAGACGTCCATCTCGACGTCCACGCCGCTGCCGGCTCCCCGTGCCACCTGGTGGACCTCGGCCAGGATGAAGCGCTCGTCAACGGCCTCGACCGACCGCAGCTCGTTCCTGAACTCTCCCCAGGCGTCGATCCATTGGGCGTTCCAGCGCATGAACCCCTGATGCCCTTGGAAGTCGCCGCCGTTGATCAGCTCGCTGTCGGCATGAACCTCGACGTCGGGGTCCAGGAGCTCGATGAGCGTCTCGTAGTCGCCGGCGTCGTACGCCTCGAAGCCGACTCGTGTCAGCTCGACGTTCCGCTCGCTAGGTGCGTCCATCGAGCTCCAGAACGGAGAGGAAGGCCTCCTGGGGAACCTCCACCCTTCCCACCTGCTTCATCCGCTTCTTGCCCGCCTTCTGCTTCTCCAGAAGCTTTCGCTTGCGGGTCACGTCGCCTCCGTACAGCTTGGCCGTGACGTCCTTCCGGAGCGCCTTCACGGTCTCACGGGCGAGGACGCGCGAACCGGTCGCCGCCTGCACCGGGACATCGAAGAGCTGTCTTGGGATCGTCTTCTGAAGCCGCTCGACCAGCGCCCGGCCGGCGCGGTAGGCCGCATCGGAGTGGACGATCACGCTGAGCGCGTCGACGCGGTCGCCCGCCAGCAGCACGTCCAGCTTCACGAGGTCGGACTCACGGCTACCGATCTGGTCGTAGTCGAGCGAGGCATAACCGGCCGTCCGGGACTTGAGTTGGTCGTAGAAGTCGAGGACGATCTCCGCAAGCGGCAGGTCGTACCGGAGCTGCACTCGCTCGGGCGAGAGGTAGTGCATATCGACGTGCGCGCCGCGGCGGCTCTGGCAGAGCTCCATCACCGCGCCGACATGGTCGGCCGGCGCGATGATCGTCGCGCGGATGTACGGCTCCAGGATCCGCTCGATCGCGGCCGGGTCGGGCATCTCGGCCGGGCTGTGGACCTCGACCAGCTCCCCGCCGGGGGCCTCGACCTCGTAGCTCACGTTGGGCGTCGTCGCGAGCAGCTCGAGGTCGTATTCCCGCTCCAGCCGCTCGCGCACGATGTCCATGTGGAGCAGTCCCAGGAACCCGCAGCGAAAGCCGAAGCCCAGGGCCTGCGAGGTCTCCGGCTCGAAGCTGAGCGCCGCGTCGTTCAACGCCAGCCGATCCAAGGCGTCCCGAAGGTCCTCGTAGCGGTCGGTATCGATCGGGAACAGTCCGCAGAAGACGACCGGCTTCACCTCGCGATAGCCGGGTAGCGCCTGCTCCGCGGGGCGCCGCTTCGCCGTCAGCGTGTCGCCCACCCGCAGGAGGGCGACGTCCTTGATTCCGGTGATGACGTACCCCACTTCCCCCGCGGTCATCGTCTCGGTGGGTCGGGCACGCGGCGTGAAGAACCCGATCTCATCGATCTCGGCCTCCGTGCCGGCCTGCATCGCCGCGATCCGCTCACCCTTCTCGAACTCGCCGTCCATCAGGCGGACGTAGGCGACCACACCGCGGTAGGGGTCGTACTCCGAGTCGAAGATGAGGGCTCGCGAGGGCGCCTCGGGGCGCCCCGCAGGCGGTGGGATCCGCTCCACGATCGCCTCGAGCACCTCCTCCACGCCCTCACCCGTCTTCGCCGAGATCCGCAGGACGTCGTCGGGGTCACCGCCGATGAGGTCGGTCACCTCCGCGGCGACCCGCTCGGGCTCCGCGCTCGGCAGATCGACCTTGTTCAACACCGGGATCAGCTCGAGCCCCGCTTCGATCGCGGCGTAGGTATTGGCCACGGTCTGCGCCTCCACTCCCTGGGCGGAGTCGACCACGAGCAGTGCCCCTTCGCATGCGGCGAGGCTGCGTGACACCTCGTACGAGAAGTCGACGTGCCCCGGAGTGTCGATCAGATGGAGGTGGTAGGCCTTACCGTCCCGGGCCCCGTAGGAGACGCGGACAGCCTGGGCCTTGATCGTGATGCCACGCTCGCGCTCGAGCTCCATGGAGTCGAGCAGCTGCGGGCGGTGGCCCCGGTCGACCGCGCCCGTGAGCTCGAGGAGGCGATCGGCGAGGGTCGACTTGCCGTGGTCGATGTGGGCGATGATGGAGAAGTTGCGGATCCGATCCATTTGGCCAGCGATGAGTATGGCGAGCCGGGCCCCGGCGACGATTCGCTCACCCGGACGACTAGAGGAGTGCCCCGCTCAGGGTCCCCGGCGACGCAGCAGGCGCCAGATCTGGTGGGCCTCTGGGATGCGGAGCGCGGTGATCGCGGCCGCATAGACCAGGGCTCCGGCGCCGAGCCCGGCCCCGAGCGAGATGATCTGCCCCCCCAGGCCCTCGCCCAGCGCCCGATCGAGCACGTACCAGACGCCGTAGCTGACCCCGGCCAGCGCAGCCGAAGCGCCGACGACGCGCAGCGTCGTCCAAGCGAGCCGGCCGAGCTCGAGGCGCCCGAGCTGGCGGCGAAGGACGATGGTCTGCGCGATCACGCTGGCCGCCGTCGCGATGACGGTCGCCGAGACTATCCCCGCGACCCCGAAGGGCGAGTAGAGGGCCGCGGCCGCGGCCGCGGTGATCGCGAGGTTGATGGCCGAGATCGCCGTCGGCACCCAGGGCCGCTGCAGGCTGAAGAACGTGCGGGTCAAGAGCAGGAACAGCCCGTTGAAGGGGAGCGAGAACGCGAACCAGAAGAGGGCGGTGGCGACGAGATCCGTGTCCGCCGCCGTGAAGTGGCCGCGCTGATAGACGAGTTGGATCATCGGCATCGAGAGCACCAGGATCGCGGCCGCGGCGGGAATGAGGAGCAGCACGATCTGACGCATCCCGTTGGCCATCGTCGCCCGCAGGTCGTCGTACTCCCGGCGCGACGCGAGGCGAGCCAGCGTCGGGAAGATGACGGTGGTCACCGCCACCGAGAAGATGCCCTGCGGGAGCATGTAGATGCGAAAGGCCTTGTCGATCGCCGCCGGGGCGCGCTCGCTGATGAGCGAGCCGAAGATGCTGTTGATGAGCAGGTTGAAGTTGATGAGCCCGAGGCTCAGGGTGACGGGCAGCATCAACAGCAGCACCCGTCGGACCTCGGGAGTCCGCCATGCGAAGTCCCAAGCGAGCTTGAACGGGGTGTGGCGCAGGTCCCAGGTCGGGATCACGAGCTGGATCGCCGTTCCCACGAGGACACCGATCGCGTACGCGTAGATCCGGTCCTGGCCGTGGAAGAGTGGCTCCAGCCCCACGAGCACGGCGATGATCGCGACGTTCCAGAAGAACGGGGAGATCGCGAATGCGCCGAAGCGGTCGTAGCTGTTCAGGATCCCCACGACCATCCCGGTGACGCCGAGCATCACCAGGATCGGGAACAGAATCTGCGAGAGGGTGACCGTCAGGCCCTGCGGCACGTGCGACCCTACGAACAGCGGCATCAGATACGGCGCGACCAGGATGAAGAGCGCGGTGATCCCCGTCAGCACGAGGGCGACGAGGAAGATCAGCGTTGAGGCCAGCCGAAACGCGTCGCGTTTCTCACCCGTTTGGAGATGCTCGGTGAACACGGGTACGAACGCGGCCTGGATCGCAGCGTCGGCGAACAGGCTCCGGACGAGGTTCGGTACCTGGAAGGCGATCGTGAACGCCGACATCGCCCCACTGACGCCGAAATAGGCGGCGGCGACGATCTCGCGGACGAGTCCCGCGACCCGGGACAGGCTCGTCGCGACGGAGAAGAGCGCGGTCGATCGAGCGAGCCTGCCCCTGCGCGCCTCGGCGGACTCGGCCGCGACCACTGCCGCCTCGACACCCGGCTCCTCGGTGGCCACGACGTCGACGGGACCTGGGTCCAGCGTCGGGCTGCCCTTTCGCCGCGTCCCGTACAGGTGCTCGCGCACGCGGGCCTCGTCGTCGGGCCGGCTGAACTCCTCGTCGGCGCGCATCAGCCGCCAACCAACATCGCCGGCTCTCCGCGGTGTCCAGCTATATTGGCCGCTCGTCCCATGGCCAATATCGCCTCACAGATAAAGCGAATCCACCGGACGCAGCGCGAGCATGACGAGAACCGTCGCATGCGCAGCGCGGTGAAGACCCACTTCCGCCGGCTCGAGCAGGCCGTACGGGGCGGCGACGCCGATGCGACCGCGAGCGAGCACCGGGACCTCGTGTCCCGCATCGACAAGGCGGTCCAGAAGGGCGCGTTCCACTCGAACAACGGCGCGCGGAAGAAGGCGCGGGCCGCACGGCTGGCCTCCGGCGCCTCCGCGTAGCGCCGCTCGGGAGCGCGGATCCGGACCGGCCGCCCCCGGTTAGCTGGAGGCACCGGCGCCGGCGCCCACCGCTCGCAGCACGGCGAAGGTGAGAGCCACGTCATCCGGATACTCCGAGCCACCTCGGGTCCACCACTCCAGGTCGGCGATCGCGCAGGTGGATGCCCGCAGCCCCGCCGCGGAGGCCCCGCGCACGCTACGGACCAGCATTCGTGCCGCGTAGGGATGCATGCGCAGCTTCGACTCCACCTCCTTCGGAGGCGTCCCCCGCTCGAGCTCGGTGGCCGCGAGCTGGGCGTCCCGCAAGCGGCGCGCCGCCTGGTAGACGATCGAGGTGATCGGGGCGCCCTGCGCACTCAGACGCTCGGTGGCGCCAAGCGCGGCGGCGCCGTCCTTGACGACGATCGCCTCCGATACCGCCCATGTCGCCTCCTCGGAGGTGTGGACCACCATCGATTCCAGGTCCTCGACCGAGACCTCGCCGTCCGGGCCGGCCCAGACTGCGAGTCGCTCTACCTCGGTGACCAGGCGCATCGTGCTCTCGCCCAGGCGCTCCACGAGCATGCGCGCGGCATCGGGGTCGAGGCGAAAGCCGCGGTTGGCCGCCTCCGCGACGAGCCGACCCGGAAGCTCGCGCGCCTTCGGGGCCTCGTAGCGCAACACCTCGCCCCCGGCATCGTCCACCGCTTGCGACAGCGTTCTCGGCGCCCTGAGCTTCGGCGGTGACTCCCGCGCCACGAGCGCGACGGTCACGTCGGGAGGAACCTCCGCAATCGCCGCGGCGACCGCCGACCCCTGCTTCGCCGTCCAGCGCTCCACCCCCTCCGCGACCAGGTACCGACGGTCGGCCATGAGCGACATGGAGGGGATCGCCGCGATGAGCGCCTCGGGGTCGGCCGGTCCCTCACCCGACCCGAAGCTCTCGAGCGCGCCCGGACCGCCCTCACGCTCGGCTCGTGCCCGCAACCGCGTCAGCACAGCAGCGATCTTGCCCTCGTCGGTGCCGACGATCAGGTAGGCGGGCTTGATCGCGCCCGCGCTCGACGAGCTGCTGGCGGACATGGAGCAGCGGCGAGTGTAATCGCCGTCCCGGTTGGCCTCCCGGAGCTGAACCACTTGGCCCGGATCTGCCTCAGCCGCTCCCGCCGTGGTCGTCGCCGGGCTCCGTCCCCCCGCCGTGGTCGTCGGCGGCCTCCCTCGTCGAGGTCGTCGTCGACGAGGTCGAGGTAGAGGTCGTAGTGGTGGGCTTGCTGGTGGTCGACGTGCCCTGCGAGGGCGACGGCGCCTGGGTCTCGGTGACCGTGGTCGCGTCGCCACCACCACCGCATGCGGCGAGCCCGGTCCCTGCCCCGGCGCCGAGGGCGATCGACGTCGCGATCGTCG
>DATAOX010000154.1:0-10191 GCA_036265555.1 Solirubrobacterales bacterium | reverse complement strand
ACGATCGGCGTGGCCGCGGCAATCGGCGCCCTGTGGATCGGCACCTCGTTCTGGGGAGCGATGGACACCGCGTTCTGCCGCATCTACCACGTGCCGTGCCGCGGCTGGCTCGAGCAGAAGCGCTTCGCCATCGTGATGCTGATCGTCGTCACCCTGTTCCTCGCCGGGAGCGTCGTGGTACCCACGCTCGAGGCGTTCCTGGTCGCGAGCGCCGACAACCTCCCGCTTGGGCTCTCCGAGGTCAGCGGCCTCGCCAACACCCTGCTGCTCCTGGCGGCGCTCTTGGGCGTCTTCGCGAGCTGCTGCCTCATCTACTACTTCGTGCCAAAGGGACACGTGCCGTGGCGTGGGGTGTGGCCGGGCGCGCTCTTCGTGACGCTCACCACGGGCGTCGCGAACGCCGTCTACCCCTTCTACCTGGCGAACGTCTCGAGCATCGGCGAGGTGGGCGGAACGATCGGCTTCATCCTGATCGCGCTCGTGTGGTTCTACATCGTCAGCCTCTCGTTGATGGCCGGCGCGGTCATCAACGCGCTCCGCTACGAGCTCCACGACACGGGCACGATGCGGATCGCGACGTCCGAATAGGGATCGCCCCCACCCGCCGAGAGGTGCATTTCCCGCGCCCAGCGCGGATTTTGCACCGCTCGACGTCAGGTTGAGGAGGAGGCGCTACCCATACCGGCCGCCGGTGACCTCGCGGAGCTTCGGGCGGTCGTGGCGGGCCTTGACCTCGCGAATCGTGCCCGAGCGGGAGCGCATGACGAGCGAGTCGGTCGTCGCCTTGCCGTCGTCGTGGTAGCGGACGCCCTGGAGGAGGTCGCCGTCGGTCACGCCGGTCGCGGCGAAGAAGACGTTGCTGCCCCCGACGAGCCTGCCGGTGTCGAGGACCTCGTCGAGGTCGTAGCCGGCGTCGATCGCGGCCCGGCGCTCATCGTCGTCCCGCGGCCAGAGGCGGCCCAGGAGCTGGCCGCCCAGGCACTTGATCGCGGCCGCGGAGAGCACGCCCTCGGGAGTGCCGCCGATCCCCCACAGGAGATCGACGCCGGTCCCCTGGCTGACCGCGAGGAGCGCCGCCGAGACGTCGCCGTCCGTGATGAAGCGGATCCGGGCGCCGGCGTCGCGAAGCTCGGCGACCGCATCCTCGTGCCGCGGGCGGTCGAGCATGATCACGGTGACGTCGCCGACGTCGATCCGGCGCCGCTCGGCCACACGGCGCACCACCTCGGTCAGCGGATCATCGAGGCTCAGGCAGTCGGCGATCTCGGCAGCGCCGACGAGCTTCTCCATGTAGACGCAGGGGCCGGGGTCGAACATGGTCCCCCGCTCGGACAGCGCGATGACCGCGAGCGCGGCGGGCTGGCCCTGGGCCGTGAGACGGGTTCCCTCCAGGGGATCGACCGCGATGTCGACCTCGGGGGGACTGCCGTCGCCGATCCGCTCGCCGTTGTAGAGCATCGGCGCCTCGTCCTTCTCCCCCTCGCCGATGACGACCACGCCGTCCATGGGCACGGTGTCGAGGAGGAGGCGCATCGCATCGACCGCGGCCTGGTCGGCGTGCTCCTTGTCCCCGCGGCCCACCCACCGGGCCGCCGCGAGGGCGGCCGCCTCCGTGACCCGCACGAGCTCGAGCGCCAGGTTCCGATCGGGCCTGGTCGACTCGCGCACGTCATGCGAGATGACGCCGGTTTCCTCGGCCCCCATCACAAGCTCAGACGGTGCCGGGGGCTTTTCGCTGGCGGCGTTGCCCCGCCTGCGAGCGCAGAAATCCCGTCGCGGCGATCGCGATCGAGCATACGAGAGCGATCCAGTAGCCGTAGTCGAGGCTGATCCCGACCTCGGCGGGACCGCTTCCCGGTTTGTCGATGATCCCGTTGTAGCCGATCAGGACCATCATCGCGAAACCCACCACCATCGTCGCCTCGCCCGGGGCCCAGGACAGTTTGTGGCCGCGGACGATGATCCAGCCCAGGATCAGCGGCGACAGCGCGCCGGCGAGAAGCAGCCAGCGCAGGATCGGAAAGGTCTCGAATCCGGTGCAGCTGAGGTTGTTTTTGCCGCAGATGAAGGCGCTGGGGTTGTAACTCTCAGTACCCGGCTGCCTGGACACACTGTCCGACAGCGAGTACCACGGAAACAAGAACAGGCTGACAATCAGCAGGATCGACGCCGTCCCCCCGACCAAGACCCGGTTGCGGTCGAGCCGCGAGAAGTCCATGTTCGCTAGGCCGGTGCCGCTCGGCACCGGCAGATGCATGTGCCGTTCATTGAGGTTCGACTCTAACCCAGCTCATGAGCGGCGCGGTGGCTCACACGGATAGGGTCGGAGAATCCGCTTGAACGACACATGCCGGTGCCGTCGCCGTACGGCGCCGGCCGAGAACACGAAGTGAACGACATGAGCCGCTGGGGCCTGACGATCCCCTTGCCCAATCTGCCGTTGCGCGAGCATGCCGAGATCGCCCGCCGGGCCGAGGCGC
This sequence comes from Solirubrobacterales bacterium, assembly GCA_036265555.1. Classification (GTDB taxonomy): domain Bacteria; phylum Actinomycetota; class Thermoleophilia; order Solirubrobacterales; family 70-9; genus AC-56. The sequence goes on along the minus strand of DATAOX010000154.1, from coordinate 7,711 downwards.
TCGGCTACACCGATCTGTGGAGCGGCGAGACCAACGGGCCGGACGGGTTCACGCCCGTGGCGGCCGCCGCGGCGTGGACCGAGCGCGTCCGGCTCGGGACAGGGGTAGTGGGCGTCTTCACCCGCGGGCCGGCGCTGCTCGCCCAGCAGGCGGCGGCACTCGCCGACCTGTCGGGCGGGCGCTTTGCCCTGGGAATCGGCGCCTCCTCCGACCGGATCGTCGAGGGCTGGAACGGGATGCCGTTCGAGCGGCCGCTGACGCGGATGGCGGAGACCGTCGACTTCCTCGGCGCCGCGCTCTCGGGCGAACGCACCCCGACCGGCTTCAAGCTCGAGCAGCCTCCCTCCGAGCCGCCGCCGATCGTCCTCGCGGCGCTGCGCGGCAGGATGCTGCGCCTCGCGGTCGACCGGGCCGCGGGAGCGTTCACCAACTTCCTTCCACTCGGCGGCCTGCCGAGGGTCGCCGAGCAGCTGAAGGGCGCGCCCGAGGGGTTCGAGCTCCTCTGCAGGTTCTTCTGCATCCCCGGTGAGCGCGAGCAGACGGAGCCGATCGCGCGATTCATGTTCGCCTCCTACATCACGGTGCCGGTGTACGAGGCCTTCTTTCGCTGGCTCGGATACGGAGCGCAGATCGACGAGATGGTCGCCGCCTGGAAGGCGAGGGATCGTGAGGCGGCGGTCGCCGCGGCCCCCTGGAGCCTGATCGAGGACACGTTCCTATTCGGATCGCCGGACGAGATGCGGGAGCGCCTGGAGGCGTTCGGTGAAGGCGGCATCACACTGCCGATCCTGACGCCCGTCACCACGCCCGACCGGATGGGCGCGCTGATCGAGGCGCTCGCGCCACGCTAACTCGCGGCACGGGCGAGCGAGAGGCCGTAGAGCCCGTCGGGGTCGGTCCACCAGCCGACCATGTCGAGCCCGGACTCCGCGTAGATGCCGGCGAGGCCCTCCCGAGCGAACTTGGTCGAGATCTCGGTCCGCATCTCCTCACCGCGATCGAAGGCGACCTGCATGTCCAGCGCCGCGATGTTGACCACCTGCCGCGCGAGCGAACGCAGGCGGATGTCCATCCACAGGTTCTCCTCGTCCCAGAAGGCGACATGCTCGAAGGCGTCGAGGTCGAAGTCACAGCCCAGCCGCTCGTTGAGGACGGCGAGGACGTTCTTGTTGAACTCGGAGGTCACGTCCGCGGAGTCGTTGTACGCGGCCTCTAGGGTCGCGCGGTCCTTGACCAGGTCGGTGCCGAGCAGGAAGTGGTCGTCGTCGCCCAGGAGGTTGGCGACGCGCGCGAGGAAGCTCGCGCGCTGAGACGGCTCGAAGTTCCCCACGGTCCCCCCGAGCAGCGCGATCACCCGCGGTCCGCCCAGCGGGATCCGTTCGAGGTCCCGCTCGAAGTCGCAGACGAGGCCGTGGACCACAATCCGATACTCCGCCGCGATCGCCTCCGCCGTGGCGCGAGTGATCTGCTCGGAAATGTCGACCGGCGCGTAGGCGTCGAGGCATCCCGCGTCCCGCATCGCATCGAGCAGAAGCCGCGTCTTCGTGGCGGACCCGGACCCGAGCTCGATCAGGGTCGCCGGGCCGCCGGACGCCGCGCAGACCTCCGGCGCATATAGCTCCAGGATCCTGCGCTCGCACCGGGTCGGGTAGTACTCGGGCAGCTCGGTGATCAGCTCGAAGAGCTCCGAGCCCCGCTCGTCGTAGAAGTAGCGCGGCGAGAGCTCCTTGAACGGCTTCGTCAGGCCCGCTCGAACGTCCGCCGCCATGCCCGACAGCGGTCCGCCGGGCGGGAGGTGGACGTCGATGGTGATCCCTTGAGGCGTGGTGCCCCTCACTCGACGTCCCTCGCACAGCGGAGCCCCGCGAAGATCTGCCGGCGCTCGGGCAGATCCCAATTGCGGAAGGTGGTCCTGATCACGTTGCGACGCGTCGCCCAGGCGCCGCCGCGAAGCACCTTGTATCTCTCGCCGAAGAAGACCTTCGAGTACTCCTCGTACGGGAAAGCCCGAAAGTCGGGGTAGGCGAGGAAGTCCGAAGAGGTCCACTCCCAGACGTCGCCCAGCATGTGGATCGCGCCGCAATCGGATGGGGCCCCCGCGTAGGCACCCACGGGCGCGCATCCGAAAGCGAGCTGGTCGAGGTTCGCGCGATCCGGGTCGGCGCCGCGCGCCGCCACCTCCCACTCGAACTCGGTGGGCAGCCGCTTCCCGCCCCAGCGGGCGAAGGCCTCTGCCTCGTGCCAGGAGATGTGGACCACCGCCTGCGCGGGGTCGACCGGCTCACTCCGCCCCATGGCGGTGCGCACCCACCAATCTCCCCCGTCCGGCTCCCAATACATCGGCGGCTCGGCGCCCGTCTCTCGCACGAAGTCGGCGTAGGCGGCATTCGTGACGGGCGTGCGGTCGATCCAGAATGGATCGAGCCGGACGGAGTGGCGCGGGCGCTCGTTGTCATAGGCGAAGCCCTCAGCTCCGGCTCCGATCTGCACCTCGCCGCCCTCGACGAGCACCATCGCCGGACCCGTGGCGCCGGCGGGGTCCGGCTCGGGTGGGATCTCCGTCTCGACCGGCTCGTAGTCGTCGATCATCTGGATGAGCTGGAGCATCGTCTCCGTGTGCTGGTGCTCGTGCGCGATCAGGAGCTCGTAGACGAAGGCCCCGGCGAGCAGCGGGTCCTCGTCCGATTCGAGGTCCACCACACCCAGGACATCGAGCGCACGGGCCCTCACGTCCTCGAGGTAGGAGCGAAGCTCGTGACCGCGCAGAATCGGGAGCTCGCCCCGTGTGTACCGGGGGTTCTCGATCGCGTCGTACAGACGCCCGAGCTCCCCGTGGAGCGGCTCGCGACCACCGATCGTCTGGACGAGCCACAGCTCCTCGAAGTTCGCGATGTGCCCCAGGTCCCACGCCAGCGGGGAGAGGATCGGCGAGTAGACGCGGTTCAGCTCTTCGTCGGTCACAGGCTCGACCAGCTGGAGCGTGCGCCGCCGTGCCTCCTCCAAGCGCTGTGCGATCTCGTCCCTGGTGTTGAGCTCAACCGGTGTCGAGATAGGGGCAGGCTACAGCGTCGGCGAACCGGCCCCGCCGCGTGCCTGGGTCCCGTAAGCCCATATGCTGCCGCGCCGTGCGGATCGAGGGCGCGAGCGCGCTGGTCGCCGGCGGCGCTTCCGGGCTGGGAGCGGCGACGGCACGCGCCCTGCACGCGGCGGGAGCCTCGGTGGTCATCTGCGACCTCAATCGGGAGCGGGGCGAGGCCCTCGCCGGCGAGCTCGGCGAGCGCGCGAGCTTCGTCGAGGGCAACGTCATGGAGGCGGAGCCGATCGAGGCGGCCGTGGAGAAGGCGGCGGGGGCCGATGGCGGGCTTCGGATCTCCGTGTGCTGCGCGGGAATCGGCTGGGCGCAGCGGACGGCAGGCAAGCGGGGCCCGCACGATCTCGAGATCTTCCACAACGTGATCAAGGTCAACCTGATCGGCACGTTCAACGTGCTCCGGCTGGCTTCGGCGGCCATGGTGGAGAACGATCCTGACGGTGGCGGAGAGCGTGGCGTGTGCGTGAACACGGCGTCCATCGCGGCGTTCGACGGGCAGATCGGGCAGGTCGCGTACTCGGCGTCCAAGGGCGGCATCGTCGGCCTCACCCTGCCGGCGGCACGGGACCTCGCGAGCCGGGCGGTACGGGTGATGACGATTGCGCCGGGGACATTCGACACGCCATTGCTCGCGGCCCTTCCGGAGGAGGCGCGCGCCGAGCTGGGCGCCCAGATCCCATTCCCCAATCGGCTCGGCGAGCCGGAGGAGTTCGCGGCCCTCGCCTGCCAGATCGTGGAGAACCCGATGCTGAACGGAGAGACGATCCGACTCGACGGCGCCCTTCGCATGCCGCCGAGATGAGCGCGACCAGCAGGCGCGTCATCTCCTGGGCGGGTGTTTGTCAGGTGTCCTGGCTCTCCGGATCCCGGTAGACGTCCTTCTCCCACGGCGGCGGGATCGCGAACCGCGTCGCGAGCGCTCCCGCGTCCAGCGTCTCGATGGGGATCAGGACGAGATGCGAGGCCGGCGTCCAGCGAGTCCTCGGCGGCGGCAGCATCAGGTGTCGTGGGAGCTTCGCCGGCGGGCGCTCGCTGCTCGCAAGCGCGTAACCGTCCAAGCCGAGGTCGGCGCCCGCCTTCGCCAGCCGCCGGATCGACAGGCGCCGATGCTCGTAGACGTGGCCGGCGTGGCTGCCGCCGGAGACGTAGAGCCGTCCGGTGCTGGGACCCCACGCGGAGCGATGCACGATCCCGGCGTCCGACGGCCAGCTGCCCGGGCCGCCCGCGTGGTTGTAGCCGTGGTGCGATGAGGCGCGGGCGTCGACGCCATCGGGGCCGATGCGCACCTGATAGCCCTCCCAGTCGTCGGGATGGTAGGCGTGCTCGTTCAGGGGCGGCCCGTCCACGACCGGCTGCAGCAGCTTGAGGCTCGAGGAGTCGCTGTAGTAGGTCCAGTACTGGAGATAGAGGTTCCCGGCCCGCTGGGCGCCGCAGCGGTAGCCGTCGCTCGCGCTCTGGGCCCGCGCCAGCTCGGTTCGGCAGTCCACGACGTGCACGAAGGCCACCGTGGGCTCGCCGGTGTTCGATCGCCAGACCGCGCCGATTGCCGGACCGCTTCCGCAACGCTGGTGCCGGCAGGAGCGAAAGTCCACCGGGAGGGCACCCATTCCCCGCTCGTAGACGATCTGCGGCGCGTTTCCCTCGACCTCACCGGCCAGTTCCGGCCCGTACGCGGCGACGAGGTCACCGCTCTCCGCGCACGTCGACGACATCCCCATCGCGCAGAGCAACCGCAGGGCGATCGACTCCGCGAGGGTGGTTCCCAGCCGCCCCGACCCGGCCGCAGCCAGGACTCCCACGAAGAGCGCGGTGACGACCAGGACCAGCGCGATCCACTCGACCGTGCTCTGCCCGGCCTCGCCGCCAACGCGTCCTCGACCCCGTCCGCCCACCGCGCGACCGTACGAGCGGCCGGCGCGCGCGTGGCCTGCGGTTCGCGCCGAATCGGCGACGCTCCTGCATCAACTTGCTCGCCCGCTACGGTCCCCGCATGCCGCCGGATCGAGCGCAGCAGCGGCGCGGCCAGACGGAGCGAGAACCGGTGGACCGCCATCGGCTCGGTCAGATCGCAAGCGGCGTCGCCTTCCTGGCGATCTGCGCCATCGCCGTGCTCATCGTGGTGAGCCAGGCGGGCGGCGGTTCGGGCGGGGACGCGAATCTCGAGGACGTGGCGTTCGTCCGGCACGAGCTCGCCGGGCTCGCCCAGCATGGCACCGTCCTCGGGGATCCGAATGCCGGCGTGAAGGTGATCGAATACGCGGACCTCCAGTGCCCGATCTGCGCCGATCTGGCGACAGAGGTCGCGCCCAACCTGATCTCGCGGGACGTGCGGAGGGGCGTTGCGAGCTACGACCTGCGCCAGTGGACCGTCATCGGCGAGCCCCCGCACGCCCAGTCCACCGCGGCGGCGAAGGCGGCGCTGGCGGCCTCGGAGCAGGGCCGCTACTGGAATTACGTCGAGCTCTTCTACCGCAACCAGGGAACCGAGGAATCGGGCTACGTCACGCGTCAGTTCCTGACCGCGATCGCCAAGGGCGCCGGAGTCAGGGACATCCCGAAGTGGAACCGCGATCGAAGGTCAGGCAGCTGGAGCCCGGTGCTGGCACGAACGAGCGCCGAAGCCCAGAGCCTGGGCCTCGGGGGGACACCGTCGGTCGTGGTCGCCGGGCCCGGCGGACGGCAGATCCTGACCGCGCCGGACTTCGACGACCTCGAGAACGCGATCCAGGCGGTCGACTGAGCGGCACGAGGTAGAGTCGCGCACGTGGCCGATGAACGGGGCGTTCAGCCCGAGCGCAAGGGGACGAACTGGCGAGCGTGGGGCCTCGGCGTGGCGGTCGTGCTGGCGATCATCCTCATCGCCCAGAACTCACAGAGCGTCCGGGTGAAGTTCCTCTTCTTCGACGCGTCGACGCCGCTGTTCTTCGCGCTGCTCATCGCCACGATCCTCGGCGCGATCATCGGCTACGTGGCGCCGATCGTCCGCCGCCACCGGCGCGACCGATCGCAGACATAGCGGTTCTCACAGATCCTCGATCTCGGCGGCGATGTCCGCCGCGGCCTGCTTCGCGTCGGAGAACAGCATCGACGTCTTCGGGTGGTAGAAGAGGTCGTTGTCGATGCCGGCGAAGCCGGGGCTCAGAGAGCGCTTGATGACGATCACCTGCTGAGCCTCATCGACCTCGATGATCGGCATGCCGGCGATGGGCGAGTTCGGGTCGTCCTTCGCCGCCGGATTGGTCACGTCGTTCGCCCCGATCACGACCGCCACGTCCGTATGCGGCATCTCGGGATTGATCTCGTCCATCTCCTTGAGCTTCTCGTAGGACACGTCCGCCTCAGCGAGCAACACGTTCATATGGCCGGGCATGCGGCCTGCCACGGGATGGATCGCGTAGGCGACGTTCACCCCCCGCTTCGTGAGCTCGTCGGCCATCTCCTTGACCGCATGCTGCGCCTGCGCCACGGCCATCCCGTAGCCGGGCACGATCACCACCGAGTCGGCGTAGGCAAGCTTGATCGCCGCGTCCTGCGGACCGATCGACGTGACCGGGCGCTCCTCCGTGGCGACCCCGCCGGCCGGCAGCGCCCCGAAACCGGCGAAGAGGATGTTCGGCACGGAGCGGTTCATCGCGGTCGCCATGGCGAGGGTGAGGATCGTTCCGGAGGAGCCGACGAGCGTCCCGCCGACGATCAGCGCCACGTTGTCGAGCTCGATCCCAGCCGCGGCGGCCGAAAGGCCCGTGAATGCGTTCAGGAGCGAGATGACGACGGGCATGTCCGCGCCGCCGATCGGCAGGACGAACAGGTTGCCGAGGATCGCGGCGGCGATCAGCACCGCGATGAAGAGCCCCTGCGAGGGGCTCGAGTTGTGGTCGATCCCGAGGACGATGCAGGCGGCGATGATGCCGCCGAGGAGCACGGCGTTGATCACCTGCTGGCCCGGAATCTTCATCGGCTGCCCCGATATCAGGCCCTGGAGCTTCCCGAATGCGATGTTCGATCCCCAGAACGAGATCGACCCGATCACCATCGAGAACAGCGTCGGCACGAAGGTGTCGAGCGGGATGTCCCCTCCGAGCGCCAGCTCATGGCGGAACTCAGCCCATGCAATCAGCGCGACCGCGCCGCCGCCGACGCCGTTGTAGAGCGCGACCATCTGCGGCATCGCGGTCATCTGGACCCGCCGGGAGGCGACCGCGCCGACCACGGAGCCGGCCACGATCCCGATTGCGATCAGGCCCCAGTTCCCGATCCCCTTGAGCGCGAGCGTGGTGGCCACGGCGATCGCCATGCCGGTCGCCGCGATGAGGTTCCCCTGCTTCGCCGTGGTCGGATGCGTGCCGCGGCGGATCCCGAGGATGAAAAGCGAGAACGAGACGATGTAGCAGACCTGGACGAAGCTCGATTGCGGGTCGAGCGCGGCGACCGGAGGCATCGTCACTCCGCTCCCGCGTCGCCTGCGTCGTCACCCGAGCCCTCAGGCGGCTCCTCCTTCTTCGGCTTGCGCACGAACATGCCGAGCATCCGGTCGGTGACCATGAAGCCGCCGACGATGTTGATCGTCCCGAAGAAGATCGCGATGGTCCCGATCAGGTTGTCGAGCCAGAAGTCCGACAA
>DATAOX010000153.1:0-37102 GCA_036265555.1 Solirubrobacterales bacterium | reverse complement strand
AGAGGCCGAAGCGACCGGACGCGTGCTGATCGTGGATGAGACGCGCCGCAGCGGCGGCGTCTCTGAGGGCATCCTGGGCGCGCTGGTCGACGCGAACTTCGATGGGACGATCTCGCGGGTGACGAGCCGGGACTCCTTCGTCCCATTGGGGGAAGCCGCCGACCACGTCCTGTTGCAGGAGGCGGAGATCGAGGCGGCCGCGCGTGCGCTCGTGGGCTCCGTGGACGGTCGCCAGCGCCCCGGCGCGGACGGGGGCGTCGCCGCCGGTCGTGTGAGTAAAGACTTCCGGTAGTCGAATCTGGCGCGAGTTCTCACGCGACTGGCACCAGCGGGATGTCGTCGCGCACCTCCGCGGGGGGATCGCTCGCGAGCATCTGACCTGCCGAGGTGGCGAGGAAGGCGTCGAGCGACACGTCTTCCTGGCAAACGAACCCCGAGTCCGGCAGCGAGCCCTCGGCAAGCAACTCGACCATCCCGACCGCCCCCGCGGCCGTCGTCCATGCGATGGCGGTCTGGGCACCGGCGACGATCCGCGGGCGGTAAACGCGGACGAACTCCTCGCGGGTCCGGCGCCCCCCGCTGGTCCCATCGGCTGCCGCGTAGACGATCACCAGGTCGTCCCGGACCGGCGGGTAGGCGTCCGCGAGGAGCCGCACGGCCTCCTCTCGCTGCCGACCAAGGCCAAGCTCCTGCAGCATGAACCGCATCAGTTGGTGGTGACCGGGATACCGGATCGTCTTGTAGTCGAGCCGGTCGACACGTCCGGCGAATGTTTCGCACATCGTCCCGAGGCCGCCAGAGGTGGTGAAGGCCTCGTAGGGCGCGCCGTCGATCACGATCGTCTCCAGGTCCGCGAGCGGCGGCACGCTCACGAGCTCGCCTCCGCGCAGCTGCTCACAGTCGTTCAGATACTCGTTGACGATCCCGGCAGGAGACCAGTTGCACGCATAGCCGAGCGTATTGTTCGGACTGCGCGGAAGGGCGCCGGCGCGCAGCTCGAGCCGGTCGACGGTCTCGAGGCGGGCCGCAAGCGCACCGCCAACGATGCAAATGAACCCTGGGGCGAGACCGCAGCGCGGCATGAAGATCGTGTTCGAGCTCTGCGCAAGCTGCCGTACGGCGCGCGAGGTGGGGACGTCCTCCGACAGATCCATGTAGTGCACCCCGGCGGAATGCGCCGCCGTGGCAATCACGGTGTTCAGGTAGTAGGGCAGGCATGAGACGACCGCATCGACGCCGGCGAACAGTTCCTCGAGCGCCGCAGGATCCCTGACGTCCATAACCGACGCGTGCTCACCGGCTGCCCTGCTCTCGTCGGCGTCGGCTCCCCGAACCTCGAACCCGCGTTCGACGAGCATGTCCGCGATCAGCCGCCCGACATTGCCAAGGCCGACGACTGCGACCCGGCCGACGCGGGAGTGGGAGGCGGTTGACGAATCCATAGGTCGCGCTGACTTCTAGCAGGGCATACGGTCCGAGTGCCGTCCCCGGCTTGAGGCGCACTCCCGACGCTACGATCTCGGCGTGCTCAGTCAGGCGGAAGATGTGCCATGAAGGTGCCATCGAGACCAGTGGCGGGTTCCGCGCCGGCCTCGCAAACCGCTTGATAGAGCCAAAGCCCCGATAGCTCAGCTGGATAGAGCGACTCCCTCCTAAGGAGTAGGCCGCAGGTTCGAATCCTGCTCGGGGCGTCCGGCCCCTCGCAGCCTCGAACCTGCGGCATCGCTCGCCCTCCGGGCTCGCTGAGGTCCGAATCCTGCTCGGGGCGTCGCATGATTGAGCGGTTCCGGCGCTCCGGCCGCTTAGCTCTGGCCCAAACGCCTCCGACGGGTAGGGTCTGCGCCGTTACGGGCTCGTCGAAAGGGGAGAGCCGTGAGCTTCTTTGGCACCAGGCGAACCAGGACCGGTCGGAGCTTCGAGGCGGGCCGCATAAGCGGCGGCACCTTCAAGAGCCGCAAGGGCGAGGGATTCTGGATTTACCGGACCAAGAAGAAGAAGAAGAAGTAGCCGCTCGCCGGACCGGCGGTCTTGACTGTCACTCAGATTGCGGTAGCGTCGAGCTGGCGTCGCTCGCCAGGATCAAGCAAAACGACGGGAGGCGGTAATGGACTTCCAGGACTGCGGTGAGGGCGTCCTTGCCGGACAACCCCATACTTCGTGCCAATTCGCGAAGAACGTTCATCAGAAGTACGTCTCCGTGCCCGGCGACTCGGTGGAGATTGATGTCTACAGCCCGGTGACCGGCCAGACCTACGCAATGGCTTGCGTCCGGAGCGGGGACACCGTGACGTGCCGAGGCGGAAACGAGGCGGTGGTCAGGTTCCCATACGGGGGTTGACGGCCGCCCGGGCCGCCTGGGGTGCTCAGCGGTGCCGGTTGAAGGAGATGACCTGCTGGATGCCGCTCGGGCGGTTGGTGTAGCGCATCGTCGTCTTGAGGATCCCGGGAACGAACCCGATGCGCTCGGCGTTCGCGTCCGCGCGCCACGCGCTGGGGTTCGACGTGCCCTGCGCGTTGGTGAGCTGCCGGCCGGCCGCCGCGATGGCCTTCCAGATCGAGTTGCGGCACTTGGCGAGCTTGCCGTGGCCGCAGTAGCGATTGTTCAGCGGCTGCGGCTGCTTCATCCCGAGGAGGCGGCGAATGTCGCGGTCGAAGTACATGTACCAGCCGACGTTCTGGCCGGAAGGGGGTCCGTTGAACCGCGTGAAGATCGAGTTGAGCTCGTCGAGCTGAGGGCCGATCTGCGGCCGCATGAACGCGTCGGCGATCTTCGGCCACGCCGCGTCCATGATCGCCGCGCCCGGATCGTCGATCTTCCCGTCGCCGTTGCGGTCGAGGCGGCTCCCGCCGTGGTGGCGCCACTGCTTGAGCAGGGCGAGCATGCGGCCGGATTGCTGGTTCGGCGGTGTCGAACCTCGCAGGAGCTTGACCAGGAGCGGCACCGTGTCGATCGCTCGGACGTCCTGGGTCGCAGCGGCATTCATCGCGGAGGTGACGTCGGACAGCGACCACTTACCGTGCTTGTTCCTCTGCTTGCGCAGTTCCTGGTTCAGCATGTCGACGCGCTGCGCGGACCCGTTGTCGTTCCACTGGTCGTCCGCGGCGCCGAAGCCGTGGGCGCTGATGTTGTTCCAGTTGACCATCGTGCCCCCGACGGGTGTCCTGGACGGGTCGATTCCGTGGATGTGCCTCCTCGGTGGCAGGAAGCCATGCCACTCGTAGTGACCGGTACCGAGGGTCGGAAGGCTCGGGTCGGTCCCCTTCGCCCGCTTCGGCAGCAGGCCCGAGCTGAACATCGCCATGTGCTTCCTGTCGATGTAGAAGGAGTTGAAGGTCTGTGGGGTGAGGGAGGCGGCATGGAAGAAGGACTTGGCGCTGTGAACGCGCCCGTTGGAGAGGCGGCGGTTGAAGAGCAGGTCGAGGCTGTCCTTCCCGTAGCTCGAGCGCTGCCGTGAGATCGCGACCTTCCTGCCGTGCACCGTCGCGTAGCCGACGACCGGCCCGTGCACCGTGGTCCTGAACCGGACGGGGTCGCCCGCGAGCGTGCCCGCGTTGAACTCGTGCATCGACCGGCACTTGCCCTTGTAGCGGTACCTCGTGTTGCTGTGGTCACACAGCCTCTCGGCGAACTGGTCGATCACGTCGCCGCCCGCCGAGGTGAGCGTCGTCGCGAAATCTGGGCCGCGGCCGATCAACAGGTAGCCCGGGAATGGCGTCGATGTGGCGCCCCGCCAGTCGAGGCCCGGGGCATGCATGTCGATCTCGTACGTGAAGCCGGGATAGAAGTAACCGATCTGCGGGCCGCCCACCAGCAGCGGATGGCCGGTCGTCGAGTGCTTCGCGTCGACCATGAGCTCATTGCTCGCCTCGGGGCGCTGAGCCGGCTCGCTGCCGAGTCGCCCCGCCGCGCTCGCCGACACGGCCGGGGTCGGATTGAAGCTTCCCGGGTCCAACACGACGCTTCCGGGGGCGCCCGGCTTCTTCGGCGCGTGCTCATAGCGGAAGTGCCGGTCAACCGTGTTCGGGCTGCCCTTGACGATGTTCTGCCGCAGGTCGTCGAAGACGCTGTAGCCCTTACGCACGCCCAGGCGCTGCTCGAGGCCGCCGAGGAACTGGGACCGCCGCGCCTCGTCACCGCCCCCCTCGCCGACGAACTGGTCCTTGAGCGCGTTGAAGGCGAAGATGTCGTTGCGAGTGAACGGCGCCGCCGTCGAGCCGTGGGCGTCGAAGTAGGCGTTGATCCCGGAGACGAACGTGTCGATGTCGCGGAGCACCGCCTTGCCCTCCGGGCCGGCCTTCCTCAGGACCTTCGACTGCTTCGCGACGGCGGACTCGGTCTGCTGGCTCGGATTGAACGTCTGCAGGTTGCTGATCAGGTTGACCGCGTCGAGCCCAGGCGCGTCGATCGCGGCCACTCGCGCGTCGTACCGGGCCTGCTGCAGGAGGGCGCCGCGGTCCTCGGCGGCGATCCAGCCGGCCGCCCATACCCCGCCTGCATGGGTCGTGGCAGTGACGTGTGGAACGTCGTACTTGTCGCGGACGATCTGAACGCCGGCGCGGGGGACCGCCTCCGTCGTCCCCGGGCCCGCTGTGGAGACGCCGAACTTCTCGGACTTGAAGTACTTGGTGAGGTCGGGCTTCGTGACGTTGTCGAACAGCGGCGTCAGCCCGTCGTACATCAGCGCCTGGGTGTCGGCCCCCGGAGGCGGAGGAATGCCCCCGTACTGGCCCGAGGGAATGATGTTGAGGGCCGTGGCCGAGTAGTCCTTGGGCGCCGCCGCGCCGGCGGCCGTCGGCACCACCAATGCGACCGCGACCACGGCGGCCGCGCCCCAAACGAGGGCCGTCCTGCTGTTCCTGAATGCGCGGCCCTCCATGACCGCCGCGGGACTCTACCAACGGGCGTCGGGCCGGGTAGCCCCAAGTCGGAGGTCGCGATCAACCGCGAGGGCGTCTTGGGAGACTTCGATCGATGAGGCGCGGCCCGACCGCTGTTGTCTTGATCGCCGCCCTGGCGGCCTCGGCTATCGGCTGCGGCGGCGGCTCGCAGACCACCACCGAGCGGAACCGGCCCAAAGAGACGGCGCAGAAGCTCCCGAAGCTTCCGGCCGGGTGGAAGGCGCGACGAGATCGTTCGATCGGGTACGCGATCGGCGTCCCCACCGGCTGGGACGCGAGCGGTCACGGCGACCGCGTCCTGTTTCGCTCGCCGGACCACCTCGTCGCGGTGACGCTGACGGCCGCTCGGGGTCAGGGGGCCTTCGACGTCTCGGTCGAGCGCTTTGCGGAGCGGGCGCTCGGCGCGCTGCCGGGCTTCAAGGCCCCGCTCGAGCCCGGCAAGGCGAAGCCCTTCAAGGGGACCCCCCTCGAGGCGGTCCAGACGACCGCGAGTGGGACCCAGGCCGGCGGGCTCGAGGAGCGGGCGACCCTCGTCGTCCTGCGGCGTGACCGCCTCGTGAACTACACCGTGGCCGTGCTCGAGAATGCGGAGCATCCCGGCTCCGAGCTCGATCGCGCCGTCGCACTGCGCATGGTCGAGACGCTCCGGGACCTGCCGCCGAAGGGAGCCGGCGGCCGATAGCGGTCGAGCTAGGCGCGGTCCGGCCGGTCGGGGTAGATCTCGTCGATCGTGACCAGGGCTCGGAACGGAGCGCGCGCCGCCTCGGCGATCGCCTCGCCGCCGCCGGCCAGGCGGTCGACCACGCAGAGCGCGCCCCGGATCTCGAGGCCCTCCTCCCGGATCCGCTCGATCGCCGCCACCGTCGAGCCGCCGGTGGTCACCGTGTCCTCCACCACCAGGCAGCTCGTCCCCGCCTCCACCGGCCCCTCGACCCACCGCTGGAGGCCGTGCTCCTTTCGCTCCTTGCGAACGAAGAATCCGACCAGGTCATCGCCCTCGGCGACGGCGATCGCGGCGCACGCCAAGGGAATCGCAGCCATCACGGGACCGCCGACGCTCTGCGCACCGACCCCGTGCGCCGCTGCGGCGATCAGCAGGCCGGCGGCCCGAAAGCCGTCCGGCCGCATGATCGCGCGCCTGGCGTCGACGTAGTACGAGGCGCGCTGACCACTCGAAAGCGTGACGTCGCCGATCACGAGGGCGTGTCGGCGAAGCTCGTCCAGGAGCAGCCCCCTGGCCCGGGCAAGGTCGGGCGGATTCACCGGCGCCCGGGTCTAGCCGTAGACGAAGATCGAGTCCCCGAGCGAGATCCAGTTGTAGATGAAGATCGAATCGGGAATCGGGTTGCGGACGCAGCCGTGGCTGGCGTTATAGGGCGGCACGGAATGGTAGCCGTGGGTCGCGTAGCCGCCATGGAAGTAGACCGAGTAGTACATGCCGACCGAGTTGTAGCCAGCGTCCTTGCGGTAGAAGCGGAAGTGCCCGCGGATCGTGGGCGTCGCCGGCGCGCCCGTTGAGACGGCGAACGTGTGCTGCGCCTTCCCGTTGTTCGCGAGCGTCATCACCTGGCGGGAGATATCCACCTCCACGTGCTTGCCCTTGTGGGGGTACTTCAGGTGGAACTCCGCTTTGCGAGCGGCGAGCTTCCGGAAGATCGTCGGATTGGCGTTGTAGGTGCGGTTCATGCCGTTGACCTTTCGCACCGCCATCACCGCCCACTGCGTGCGGACGCTGTACTTCTTGCCGCCCGACGTGAAGTAGCCCTGCTTCTTGAGGAGCTTGTTGAAGAGCTTGACGTCGGAGCTCCGGTTCCCCGGGTCGAGGTCCGGATAGTCGATCTGGAACTTGTGCGAGCGGGCGACGCCCCTTGCCTGGTCGGCGTTGTACTCGTGGGTGGCGACGACCTTGAACGTGCTCGGCCTGATGAGCTTCGGGCCCTGGAGCCGGAACACGCCCTTGTTGGCGCCCTGGACCTTCTTGACCAGGGGGTTGGCCTGCTTGATCACCTTGCCCTGCCGAAGCAGCTGCACCTTGACGTGCTCGCCGGCGACGAACGGCTTCAGGTAACCGACCGCGCGTGCGTGCTTGCCGACCCGGAGCTTGTGGTCCTTCTGGATCCCGTGCACGAACACGCTCATCTGGGCGGGCGCCGGAGGTGGCGGCGGCGGTGGAGGCTGGGGTGGGGTTGTCGCGGCGCCCCCGGCCTGGCCGCCGGCCCTCTCCGCCTGGGTCGTGTACTGGTCCGCCGGCGGCGAGGCGGTCGTCGTCGTGCTTGCCGCCTGGCCGGATGCGAGCGATGGGGAGCCGATCGCGACCGCCAGCATCGATCCCGCCACCACCACTGAGATGCGCTGCCTCCCGATCACGCCCGGCATTCTGCCATGCGCGAAGGCGAACCGAGAACGATCGCCTTCAGGGCACGAGCCTCGCGCGAAGGGCGCGAACGGGGATCGGGAACAGGATCGCGGTCACGACCGCGAGCCAGGCGGTGTGGATCAGGATGCTGACCGCATCGGGGCCGGTGGCGAGCCCCCGGGTGATCTCCACCAGGTGATACAGCGGCGTGAGCCACGCGACGACCTCGACCCAGCCCGGAAGCTGGTTGAACGGAAAGAAGATGCCCGAGAACAGGAACATCGGGGTGATCCCCAGGGTGAAGAAGTAGCTGTAGAGGTCGATCTTGGGGACCAGCGACGTGAACGTGTAGCCGATGACCGAGAAGCACATGCCGCCCAACAGCACGAACGGCGGAATCAGGATCGCCCATGGGGAGGAGACGAGCCCGACCGCCGCCACCACGATCAGGACGACGACGCCGTAGACCGTCGCCCGGCTCGAGCTCCAGGCGATGTCGCCCGCGACCAGATCCTGGGGCTCCACCGGCGTGGACAGCACGTTGTCGTAGAGGCGGAGCTCGTTCATCCGGAAGTAGACGTTGTAGGTGGTCTCGAAGGCGGACGACCACATCGCGGCCGACGCGATCAGGCCCGGCGCCACGAACTCCTTGTACGGGATGCCGTTGATGCCGTGCGCGATGTAGGTGCCCAGGCCGAAGCCCAGTGCGAGGAGGTAGAAGAACGGGTCGAGGAACGTCGGAAGGAGCGCTCCCTTCCAGAGCTTCGAGAACACCTTGGCGTTGCGCAGCCACACGGCGGCCGCGTGGCCCGCGGACGGGATCAGGTCGCGCGGGCCAAGGCGCTCGCCCAGCCCCGCGTATCCCGGCTCGTATGACATCGTCGCCTACCCTCCCTCCCTGAGCGATCGACCCGTTAGGCGCAGGAAGACGTCCTCGAGGGTCGCCCTGCGGACGATCGCGGAATCCGTGGGGAACCGGTCATGGTCGATCGCGCCCAGAAGCTCCTCGGCGTCGTCGGCGAAGAGGGTCAGCGCGCCGTCGTGAAGCTCGTGCCCGTCCGCTCGCGCCGCGATCGTCTCCAGCAGCGCGGAGGCGTCGCAGTCCCCGCCGAGCTCGAGCTCGAGCGCCTCGCGCCCGACGTGCCGGCGGATGAGGGCGGGCGGCGCCCCCTCGGTGACGATCCGCCCCTCGTCCATGATCAGCAGGCGGTCGCAGAGCCGGGACGCCTCCTCCATGTAATGGGTCGTGAGGAGGAGCGTCACCCCGCGGCGCTTCAATCGCTCGAGCGAGCGCCAGACCGCCAGCCGCGCTTGGGGATCGAGCCCCGTCGTGGGCTCGTCCAGGACGATCAGCTCCGGCTCGTTCACCAACGAACGGGCGACCATCAGCCGGCGCTTCATTCCTCCGGAGAGGGCCTGCACCCGGTCGTCGCTGCGATCGGCGATCAGCGCGAAGTCCAGGAGCTCGCTCACCCGCGGACGGACGGCGTGCGGATCGATCCCGTAGTAGCTCGCTTGCTGCATGAGGTTCTCGCGCACTGTGAGGTCCCCGTCCAGGTTGGTCTCCTGCGACACCACCCCGATCCTCGACTTGATCTCGCGCCGCTCCCGCCGCGCATCCATGCCGAGGACGCGCAGCTCGCCGCCTCCGACGCGGGCCAAGCCATAGATCATCTTCATCGTGGTGGTCTTGCCGGCCCCGTTCGGGCCGAGAAAGCCGAAGCAGATCCCCGCCGGCACCTCGAAGTCGATGCCGTCGACGGCGACGCGGTCGCCGTAGCTCTTGGCGAGCCGGCGCGCGAGGACAGCCGGACCGTTCACGAGGTGAGGATCGCGAACGCGAACGCGTTGTTCAGCATGTGCAGCGCAATCGTCGGATAGATCGAGCCCGTCTCCTCATACACCCAGGCGAGGGCGAGGCCGAGGAATGCGAGCTGGGGGATGACGGCCTCGCTCCCGCTGCCCGTGTAGTGGAACAGCCCGAAGATCGCCGCCGACAGCACCGCGGCCACCGGAAACGAGAGCCGCCGGCGAAAGCCGCCGAAGATGAAGCCGCGAAAGAAGATCTCCTCGGAGATGGGCGCCGCCACGACGATGAGGATGCCGGCGACCACCGTTCCGAGGTCGCCGTGGCCGAAGCCGAGATCGCGCGTGATGTCGCGCTGGTGCGGGTGGACGAGGGCGCCGTACGCCAGCGCGACCACGATGTACGCGAGGTAGGCGGCCGCCGCGAACTTGAGGGGCGATCGCAGCGGGCGCCTGAGCCCGAGCGTCGCGGATGGCGCGGGACCGGGGGTCTTGCGCTCCGCGCCGACCCCGAAGGCGACCCCCACGAGGGTCGCGGCGAGCATCGCCTGCGCCACCAGTCGGGCGCCCAGGGAGTCGAGGCTCGGATCGAAGATCGAGACGATCGCGACCTCGATCAGGCTCAAGACGAGGAGGACCACGACTCCGACGACCACGCGCCCGGGTCCCCATGTCGCCGCCACCCTCGCGTCCGGGGCCGGCTCGCCCTGGGGTGGCGGCGTCGTCCCGCCCGTGGCCGGCGGACCGCTCACGGGCTCCACCGCCCCGCTCGCGGCGGCCGCCCCTGATTCGTCGTTCGCCTTCACCAGTACGACGGTATTGGCAAGCCGGTCGCCGAGGCGCTGCCTGCGCTTGGATGCGGCGATCAGCGGGGCGCCGACGGCGAAGTCCACCACCAACAGGAGGCTGCGCACGAGCGCCCCCGTCCAGGGGAGCCTGCCGCCGGACTCGAGACCAGGATCCCCCGGCCGTCCATGGCCGGGCGAGTTCTGGCCTCTCGCACCGCTCGCCCTCCCGGCTCGCTCGCTGACGACGCGGATCCTCATCGCGCGCATGCCAAGCGTCTGTCCCCAGCGCCACTGCGCGCAGACGAAGTAGGCGAGCCACAGGATCGCCGTGCCGAGGACGATGGCGGCGGCGAGCGCGGTCTCGTCCGTGGTCGCGTACTCGCTCGCGGCATCCGGGTCCAGGGTGGTGATCGCGATCGAGTAGGCGGCCCAGCCGACGGCCAGGTCCAGCAGGATCGCGACGCAGCGCCGCACGAGCCCGGCGTAGGGGGGCGGCTCGACGGTCAGTTCCGTACCGGTCACGACTCGAGATGGTGCCGGATGGCCGCGAGCGACTCGATGTCCCCGGCGCCATCGCGACCGATCAGGAGCGCCCCGATCCCCGCCGCGCGCGCGCCCTCGACGTCCTCGGCCGGCGAATCGCCCACGTGAAGCGCCTCGGAGGGCTTGCAACCAGCGACCTCGAGCGCAGCGGCGAAGATGGCCGGGTCGGGCTTCCGCACGCCCGCGACCGCGGAGGTCACGACGCCGTCGAGGGATCCGGCGAGCCCGCACCGAGCGAGCACGTCCGGCAGCGAGCAGTCCCAATTCGAGACGCAGACCAGACGCAGCCCCAGGCGGCGAAGCTCCGCGAGCGCGGGGTGGGCGTCGGGAAAGGCGCGAAACCGGATCGCCGCCATGAGCTGCGGAGGCGTGACGTCGCGTCCCAGCTCGCGGGAGACGATCGCCGCGCAGCGGCGCCTCAGGTCGGCCAGGGACTCGGCGTCACGGCCCTCGTGGCTGTGGTCGCGGTAGTAGCGCATCTCGGCGCGCACCGCATGCTCGATCCGCTCGCCCGGCGCGATGCCGAGCTCGGCGGCGAGGAGGGGACAGGGAGGCTCGAGCGCTACGAGCGTTCCGAGCGCGTCGAGGAGCACACACCGGGTCACGGGACCATTGTCGGTGATGCCTCCCCCCGGCATCGAAGGGTGGGAAAACCGGCCCTCTCCACTCATCGAACGCCCTCTCCCCGCGCCGAACGGTGCGAAATCCGCGCGTAGCGCGGAAAACGCACCGCTCGGCTCTTGGGGGCGGCGCGTGCGCTTCGACGCAGGAACCCGCCCGAACGGCCGCGAACTCTCCACCGTGCCGCTGCTCCTCGCAGATGGTCAAGCTGACCTGATCGCGGCCCTGATCACGATGGGCGTGGCGATCGTGATCGCGCTGGTGGTGGACCGGCTCGTGATCGCGCGCGGAGGCCGAGTCGCCTCCCGCATGGCCGAGACGACCCTTTCGCGCACGGCGCAGACGCGCCTGCGGCTGATCCGCAGGCTGATCTTCGTGATCATCCTGGCGATCGGCGCCGCCCTCGCGCTCAGCCGATTCGGCCAGTTCTCCCGCCTCGCGACCGGCCTTCTCGCCTCGAGCGCCGTGCTGGGCCTGGTCGTCGGATTCGCTGCGCGTCAACCCATCGCGAACATGGTCGCCGGGATCCTGCTCGCGATCACCCAGCCGATCCGCGTCGGGGACACCGTGACGATCGCCGACAACACCGGACGCGTCGACGACGTCACCCTCTCGTACACCTTCCTCGATCCCGGCGACGGGCGCCTCGTCGTGGTCCCCAACGAGAAGGTCCTCTCGGCACCGCTCTTCAATCACTCCACCGGAGACCGCACCGCGCCGGCGACGGTCTCGGTCTGGCTCCCGCCTGCCGCACCGCTCGACGAGGCACGGCGGGTCCTGAAGCCCGCCGGCGCCAGGGAGATCAGCGTGGTGGAGATCACGCCGGAGGGCGTCCGCCTCGAGCTCAAGGGTCCCCGCGATCGCGAGCGCACGCAGGTGGGCGACGAGGAGTCCGATCTCCGCGCACACGCGCACCAGGCGCTTAGAGCGGCCGGGCTGCTCGAAGAGGCGGGCCGATGACCGGGCCCCGTTACCCTTAGCCGACCTCATGACGCAGCGAGCGCGCAGACGGCATCGCCGGTCGCGAGGCTCGATTCGCCGCAAGCTCCTGGTCGGATTCGGGGTCCTGCTCGGCTTGATCGTCCTCGCCGTGGGAGGCGTCGCGGCGTGGGTCTACAGCGTCGCCAAGGGCGTCGACATCGACAAGTTGAAGCCCATCCACCAGGGATCGAACTCGCTGGTGTTCGCGGCGGACGGCTCGCGCCTCGGCTACATCCAGTCCGACACCATCCGCCATCCGGTTACCGGCTCCGAGATCCCGAGAATGCTCAAGGACGCCACGGTCGCGATCGAGGATCAGAACTTCTACCAGCACGGAGGTATCGACCCCGAGGCGATCGTTCGCGCGGCCGTCGAGGACATCAAGGCGGGAGCGGCGGTCCAAGGCGGTTCGACGATCACCCAGCAGCTCGTCCGCAACCTCTACATCGCAAACCCCCAGGAGGACATCCAGCGCAAGATCAGGGAGGCCGTGATGGCCGACCAGTTCGAGTCGGAGCACTCGAAGGGCTGGATCCTCAACAAGTACCTGAACACGGCCTCGTACGGCACCACGGACGGCCGCACAGCCGTCGGCGTGCAGGCCGCCGCCGAGACCTACTTCAACACGAGGGTGAAGAGCCTCACGCTGCCCCAGGCGGCGATGATCGCGGGGCTTCCGCAGGCGCCGTCCGAGTACAACCCCCTGCAGAACTCGACCGCAGCCCTGCAGCGCCGGAACGAGGTCCTCCAGGCGATGCAGCAGCAGGGCTACATCAGCCGCAGGGCCTACGAGCGGGCGCTTCAGACCGGCCTCGACCTCAGCCGCGGTTACAAGTACGAGCAGATCAAGCAGCCGTACTTCTTCGACTACGTGCAACAGCAGCTGATCGACCGCTACGGCGTGAACACGGTCCGCAACGGCGGGCTCAAGGTCTACACGACGATCAATCCGACGCTTCAGGCCGATGCCCAGGCGGCCGTGAACGCGTGCGGAGCATGCGCCTCGGACTCGACGCTCGCCGCGGCCCTCTCATCCATCGACCCGACCAACGGTCACATCCTCGCGATGGCCTCGTCGCGTGCCTACTCGCCGACGTCGCAGTTCAATATCGCGGCCAACGGACATCGGCAGCCGGGGTCGTCGTTCAAGCCCTACGTGCTGGCGACCGCGATGAGCCAGGGAATGAACCCGAACACGACCTACTACTCCAGCAAGTCACCGATGACCCTCAACCTGGATGACGGTACGACCTGGACCGTCAACAACGCGGAGGGCGAGAACGAGGGAACGGTCGACGTGCGCCAGGCCACGATCGACTCGATCAACGTCGTCTATGCCCAGCTGGACCTCGACGCCGGCCCGGACAACGTGAAGCAGATGGCCGAGAAGCTCGGGATCACCTCGCCGCTGGACGGCATCCCAGCCGAGGGGATCGGCGGACTTCGAATCGGCGTGACGCCGCTGGAGCAGGCGGATGCCTACGCGACCTTCGCGGACGGTGGCGTCCACCATCCCGCGACGGCGATCGCCAAGGTGGTGTTTCCGAACGGCAAGACCGACGTTCCCGACGAGGGCGCGGCGAACCGGGTGATCTCCGACGGGATCGCGTACGAGATCACGAACATCCTCAAGGGCGTCATCACCGAGGGGACCGGCCAGGGATACACGGACATCGGCTGTCCGGCCGCGGGCAAGACGGGGACCTCCGAGGGTCTGTCGGATGCCTGGTTCGTCGGCTACACGCCGCGGATCTCGACCGCCGTCTGGGTCGGCCACCCCGAGTCCCGCGACTACACCGGCTACGGCGGTCCCACCGCCGGGCCGATCTGGCGCTCCTACATGGAGGCGGCCCACGGCAGCTTCTGCGGCGACTTCCCCCAGCCGCAGACTCCGTTCCAGCCGTCCTCGAGCTGGAGCGGCGCCCATGCCGTCTCGTCGCCGTCGAAGACGTACGGCAGCTCCACGTCCAGCGCCACCGGCACCTACGTGCCTCCATCCACCTCCAGCACGACCGGGCAGTACCCGCCCGAGTACTACACGCCGGGAGCGGGCGCCTCGCCATCGCCCGCGCCCGGCACGGGCGGCGGAGGGCCGCCGTCCGGCGCCGGTCCGCCGTCGGGCACCGGGCCACCCTCGGGCGTTGGCGGTGGCGCCGCGGGCGGCGGCGGCGGCTCCGGGGGCACCGGCTGACATCCCGGCCGCGCCGGGCGGCGGGCGCGGTAGCCCTCGCCGTCCTCGCCGCAGCTGCGATTCCGCTGGTCGCACCGGGATCGGACTTCGTTCCCGGAACGGACGTGGGCGCGGCACGCTGGCTGCTCGGGGTCTACGGCGATGGCCTCGGAATCGCGCCCGGCGGCTACCGTGCCGCCCTCTGGGTCGCCTTCGGCGCGTACGTGGTCCTCGTGCTGTCCGCAGGGGCGCTCGGGCTCCGGACGATCCGATGGGCTGCGATCGCGGGGGTCGCCGCCTTCGCCCTCGCTCCGCCGCTTCTGTCGTTGGACGTCTTCAGCTACCTCTCCTACGCGCGGCTGGGCGCGCTCCACGGGCTCAATCCGTACGACTTCGCGCCGGCGGCAATCCCGCACGATGACGCGGCCGCACGCGTGCAGGACTACCGCGATGCGGTGAGCGTCTATGGACCGCTGTTCACCCTGGGCAGTTACCCGACCGGGCTCATCGGCGTGCCAGCGGGAATGTGGGCCCTGAAGGCGGCATCGGCGCTCTCGGTCCTGGGCCTCGCGGCTCTCGTTGCTCGTGTGGCGACCGCGCGCGGGATCTCGCCGGCGCCGGCTGCGGCGCTCGTCGTGCTGAACCCGCTCGTGCTGGTCGACGTGGTGGGCGGCGCCCACAACGACGCGCTGATGATGCTCGCCCTGTTCGGCGGGGCGGCGCTCGTACTGTCGGCGCGAGAGGCGAGCGGGGGAATGGCGATGGTGGCCGCCGCCGGCGTCAAGCTCCCCGCCGCCGTCGCGGCACCGTTCGCCGTCGCAGGCGCGGGCGATCGCCGCCGGCGGGTGAGGCTGTTGATGGGCCTCGCTGTGGGGGTCCTCGCGATCTGTGTGGTGGCGCTTGCGCTCTTCGGGACCGCGGTCGTGCACGGCCTGGACTTCCTGTCCGGCAGCCAGCAGCGCGTGAGCTACCACAGCCTCCCCGCCACGGCGGCGCGCGGGTTGGGGGTCGACGTGGACGCGGCGAGAGTGGTCTTCGCCACCGCATACGTGGCCATCGCGGTATCGCTCCTGGTCTGGACCGCGCGGGGCGGCGATTGGGTTCGCGCGGCCGCGTGGGCGCTGTTCGGTCTGCTCTGCGCGACCGTCTATCTGGTGCCGTGGTACCTGCTGTGGGCGCTTCCGCTCGTCGCGGTCGCCCGCGACCGGACACTGGTCGTGCTCACCCTCGCGCTCTGCGCGTACCAGCTCCCCGTCGGCGTCCCGGGGTAGCGCTAGGCGTGGCGCCGGGCGGCGCCGATCAGCGCGATCGGCACGCAGGCGGCAACGATCGCCAGGACGGCGAGCGGATGCGGCAGGGCGATCTCCGACAGCAGGAGGACCCCGATCAGCGCTGCCGAGGCCTTCAGGGACGTGCGAACCAGGCGCTCGTTGACCCGTGAGGGCCGGGTCGCGTAGATCGCCATCGTCACCGCCGCGGCGGCGAGAACGAGGGCCGTCGCGCCGAAGGCCACCACCAGATAGACGGTCACCGGGGGCGAGTAGCCACACTGCGAACCGGCGCACGCGGAGTCGACCGTAGCGCCGACCACCGCTCCCGGGATCACCGCGAGGTAGGCAAAGAAGACCGCGCCGAGCGCCGCGATCAAGCGCACGCCGGTCAATATACGGCGGGGAGCACGTTCGTGACCGGGGAAGGACCAGGCGAGTTCGATCTGATCGCGCGCCTCGTGGAGGTGGTCGAGGAGTCGCGGCGCTGCGGTTCCGCCGAAGCCGGATCGGCGACGCTGGGAGCCCACGTGCTCGTCGGCAGCGGCGACGATGCCGCCGTCACCGCGCCGCCGGGCGTCACCGCGACGTCGGTCGACGCGTTCGTCGAGGGGGTCCACTTTCGCCGTGACGCGGCGTCGCTCGAATCCATCGGGCGAAAGGCCATGGCGGCGGCGCTCTCGGACCTCGCCGCCATGGGCGCAGCGCCCGGCGAGGCCTACGTTCAGCTCGGCTGTCCCCCGGATCTGGACGACGACGAGGGCCTGGAGCTGGCGGCGGGTCTCGGCCGCGCCGCCGCCGCCGCCGGGGTCGCGGTGATCGGCGGCGACGTCACGCGGGCGCCGATCCTGGTGGTCGCATTGACCGTGGTGGGACATGCGGGCGCCGCGGGCGATCTCGTCTCCCGCTCCGGCGCCGAGCCGGGGGACGTCGTCACCGTCACCGGCGAGCTGGGTGGTGCCGCCGCAGGTCTCCTCCTGCTCGAGCGTCGCGAGTTCGCGCGGACCCTGGCCGAGGACCTGGCGAAGGGCCTGCGTCGCCGCCAGCTCGAGCCCTCACCCAGGCTCGCCGCCGGCCAGGCGCTCGCGGCGAGCGGAGCTACGGCCATGATCGACGTGAGCGACGGGCTGGGCGGTGACGCGCGGCACCTCGCGTCCTCGAGCGCCGTGGGTCTCGTGATCGACCTGGAGAGCCTTCTCGTGCAAGCCGGAGTGGATGAGGTGGCGGCCGTGGCCGAGGTCGATCGATGGGACCTCGTGACGGCGGGGGGTGAGGACTACGAGCTGCTCGCGACGCTCCCGCCGGGGCGAGTGTCCGGCGCGCGCTCGGCGGTCGAAGCCGCAGGAACCACGCTCACCGTGATCGGCCGGGTCACGCAAGGTGGCGGCGTGTCGCTCCGTCACGTGGACGGATCGCTGCGGGAGCCGTCCGGGTTCGACCAGCTACGACCGTGAACGGATGGTTCCCTGAGCGTCCCCGCGGAGCGCTCCTCGCGGGGGATGCCTTGGGGTCGAGCCGGGGCTCGCCTGGCCTGCGGGCGGCCGCTCCGAAGCGAGACGGCGACGATGCCGAGCAGGCCCCCGGCGACCAGGCACAGCGCGAGCATCGTCCCGAAGCCGAACTGGCCGTCGCTCACCATGAGGAGCAGAAGCCACGGCGCCGCCGAGCCCAGTGACCCCGAAACATGGGCGAGCGCCGCGGCCGCCGGCACGAGCGACACGGCGGCGACGCCGGCGACGACCGGCCAGGCGAGCGGGCCGCGGCGGGATCCGCACGTGACCCAGACGTGGGCGGTCGGCACGAGGAGCAATGCCAGGAACGGGTTCGCGAGCCAGGCTGCGACGACCGCAAGCGTGGAGACGGCTCCGAGCGCGGGGATCGCGGCGGCACTCGGGAGGATGGTCGGCACGCGCCAGCCTCTGATCGCGTAGTAGGAGCCGCCGGCGACGCAGAGCAACAGGACCATCACCACGACCTGCCCTGCCCCCACGCCGTACAGGTTCGGGTCGAACGGGAACGTCGGGCTCGCGACCAGGCCCACGAGGCTCAGGAAATAGAAGAAGAGGAGGGCCGCGAGGAGCGGCAGAGCTCGAGAGACGGCCCAGCCGACGGCCCAGCCGACCCCCGCGTGCTTGCGGATCGCGCGCCGGATGCCATCCGCGGCGGCGAGCGCCGGCGGCACCATGAGCATGAGGGCGAGCAGCGCGAGGCTCCATCCCGGAACCAGGTTTCCGGCGAGCGGGACGTACGTGCTGGGACCGTGCTCGAGTGAGGCAGTGGTCCCGTCGATCGTGAGGGTCAGGAGCAGGGCCGTCCGGCCGAGGTCGCCGAGGGACGCGGAGGAGAGGTCATCGTGCTGATCCAGCGATGGCGGCAGCCGCCGCTCGCCCGCGGAAGAGAGCCCCACGGCGTTCAGCCCGTGCTCGATGAGGACGGCCTCCTCACCGAGGCCGCTCGGAAGCGCCAGCCCGGCGAGCTCGGCGAATGCCCCCTCCGGGTCCTGGTTCAGATCGCTCTGGTCGGAGAGTGCACGCTCGGCGGTGCGGACGAGCTGAGCCGAGGCGCTCGACGAGTCGACGGAGGACTCCAGCACGAAGGGTCCGTGAGGGTCCCTGGCGCCCGGCTGCCACACGTCGATGACCGTGTCGACATTCGCGCGTCCGGGGTAGGCGGTCGCGAACTCCCGCGCACCCTCCGCCCCGGCGCTCGAGCCGTCGGTCGACACGAATACGAGCGTCTTCGTATGGCTCTGGACCCGCAGCTGGTCCACCAGCTCCAACAGGACTGCGGTTGCGGCAGCGCTCGATGCGGCGCCCGGACCGACGCCCGAGTCGCGCGGGGCCATCACGACCACGGAGCGGTCGGTGTCGCCGGGGAGGGTGAGGATCACGTTGCGGAGGTCGACGGCGTGACCGTCGAACTGGCCGCTGAACCGCTGCTCGCTCACCTGCCCGCCCTGGACCTGCTGGAAGTGCTGCTCGACCATGTCGGCTACCTGAGCGTCGCCCTGGCTGCCCGGCGTGCGGTCGGGCGCGCGGGCGGTGATCTGGCGATCGGTTCGGGCGGCCGCCAGGTCATCGAACGCCGCCGGTTCCGCCGCGCTCGGCAGCGGATCGGGCGGCGCGGTCAGGCCGAAGAGGAGCACGACGATCGCCACCAGAACCGGTGCGAACCCTGCACGGTAGATGCGGAAGTCGATCATGTGCGTTGGTGAGGGCGTAAGCCCCGAAACCGGCTGGTGCCGTTGCTGGCGCCGGTTGAAATTACCCTTTGCGCGGGAAGAGCAGTGGCAGCCGCAAACACAGGGTCAGCGCGAATCCTTCTGGTCGACGATGAGCAGTCGGTCCAGACCCTGCTGACGTACCCGCTTCGCAAGGAGGGATACGAAGTCGTGACGGCGCATGATGGCCGCGAGGCGCTGGATCGATTCGCCGAGCAGCGCTTCGACCTCGTGGTCCTGGACATCATGCTTCCCAAGCTCGACGGGATCGAGGTCTGCCGCCGCATGCGGAGCCGTAGCCAGGTCCCGATCATCATGCTCACCGCCAAGGACGATGAGATCGACAAGGTCGTCGGCCTGGAGATGGGGGCCGATGACTACATCACCAAGCCGTTCTCGGTCCGCGAGTTTCGCAGCCGGGTGCGGGCGGCGCTGCGACGCGCGGAGATGATCGGCGGCCGTCCCGGGGGCGAGGAGCCGATCGCAGCGGGTGACCTGAGGATCGACTTCGAGCGTCGTGTGGTGACCGCGCGGCGGAAGCGGGCGCAGCTCACCTACGTCGAGTTCGAGATCCTCGCCGCGCTGGCGCGCTCCCCGGGACGAGTCCAGACGCGGGAGATGCTGCTCGAGCAGGTGTGGGGCGATTCGGCCTACCGCGATCCCCGGACCATCGACGTCCACATCCGTCACCTGCGCGAGAAGATCGAGCGCCATCCCCGCTCGCCCGAGTACCTGTTCACGGTGCGCGGGGTCGGTTACCGGTTCAGAGACAAGGACGAATAGGTGCGGGTGCGGAGCCGCCCTTGATCCTCGGGAGCGTCCGCAACCGGCTCGCCGCCCTGTTCTTCGTGATCACTGCGGCGGCGGTGGGGTTCATGTACCTGTATGTGGTCCCGCAGCTGCGGTCGAACCTGACGGCCCAGAAGCTCGACCGACTCGAGCAGGTGGCCTCCGCCGAGGGCGGGCGGCTCGACCGGGCGATGCGACACGGCGCCTCCCGTGCCCAGGTCCACCAGCTCGTGATGAGTGCGGGGCAGCGCGCCGACGCGCGGCTCACGGTGCTGAGGGTCCCGTCCAACCCCTCCAAACCCGGCACCGTGATCGCGGACTCGGAGCTCGACCGGGCCGCGACCGTGCCGGACTATCCCACCGCAACGGCGGCCGCGGCAAGCGGCCGTCCCTCGTCCGGCGTCGAGGAGATCGCGGGCGAACGGGCTGGAGAGGTCGCGGTTCCGCTGTCGGCGGGAGGTGGCACTCGATGGGTGGCCGTTGTGTCGACGTCGCTCGCCGACGTCGACGACACCGTTGCGCTGGTCCGTCGCCAGATCCTGATCGCCGGGTCGATCGCGCTCGTTGCGGCCCTGGGGGCGGGCTGGCTCGCGGCGAGGGCTCATGCGAAGCGCCTGGCCCGGCTCGAGGCGGCGGCCCAAAAGCTGGCCGAGGGCGACTTCTCCACGCCGATGCCGGACGAGGGACAGGACGAGGTGGGCCAGCTGGCGAGCACCTTCAACGAGATGCAGCAGCGGCTTGCGCGCCTGGACAGTGCCCGCAAGGAGTTCATCGCCAACGCGTCCCACGAGCTGCGCACGCCGATCTTCTCGCTGGGCGGATTCGTGGAGCTCCTCGACGAGGATGAGCCCGACCCGGCCGTCCGGGCGGAGTTCGTGAACACGATGCGCGAGCAGATCGCGCGGCTGACCAAGCTCACGGCCGACCTGCTGGATCTCTCGAAGCTCGACGCCGACGTCATGGAGGTGAGCACCGACGAGGTGGATCTCGGATCGGTCGCGCGAGCCGTCACCGACGAGTTCGCTCCCATCGCCTCGCGTCACGGGTCGGAGGTTGCGGTCCATACAACCGAGGCCGCGGTGGCGATGGCGGACCCCGACCGGGTGGCGCAGATCATCCGTATCCTGCTCGACAACGCACTGACGCACACTCCGGAAGGAACCTCGATCTCCATCACCTCCCAGCGGCGGGACGGGGCGGCGACCCTCGCGGTCGCCGACGACGGACCCGGCCTCGCGCCGCATGACCGCAATCGCGTGTTCGACCGCTTCTACACGGGGGACCGCGTGAGCGGCTCGGGCCTCGGTCTGGCGATCGCTCGCGAGCTGGCGACGCGCATGCATGGGGAGCTGGTCGTCGAATCCCGGCGTGGGCGCACCCGATTCGAGCTCGAGTTGCCCGAGGTCGCCGGAGCGCCGGCATGAGCGCCGCGCGCACGGCCGCCGCCGTCGTGCTGGTGGTGATTGCCCTGGTGCTCGCCGCATGCGGTGGCTCGAGCGGGGGGAGCTCGAGCGAGTCCGGGTCCGCCACCACGGTCTCCACGCAGAGCGCGCCGACCAAGAGGGTCGTGCTCTCCGCGCAGGGGCAGAGCTTCGACCCCGAGGCCATCTATCGGTCGGCCGCTCCCGGGGTCGTCACGGTCCTGTCGATCTTCCCGGGCGGAAGCCTGTCCAGCATCCTGGGCGGCGGGGGTGGCTCCGCGGCCGAGGGGTCGGGCTTCGTGATCTCCGACAACGGTGAGATCGCGACCAACGCCCACGTCGTCACGGACGCGGACCAGGCCGGCGCAAGCGGACCGATCCACGAGGCGAAGGAGGTCTACGTGGAGTTCGGCGACCGCAATCGGGTGCGCGCCGACGTCGTCGGCTTCGACCCCAACGCGGACGTCGCGCTCCTCAAGGTCGACCCGGCGGGGCTCGACCTGAAGCCGCTGACGCTCGCCGCGAACGAGAACGTGACGGTCGGCCAACCCGTGGCGGCCATCGGGAGCCCCTTCGAGCAGGAACAGTCGCTCTCGGTCGGCGTGGTCTCGGCGACCGACCGCTCGATCGAGTCGCTCACCCGCTTTCAGATCGAGGGTGCGATCCAGACCGACGCGTCCATCAACCCGGGTAACTCCGGGGGGCCGCTTCTCGATGCGGACGCGCACGTCATCGGGATCAATCAGCAGATCAGCACGACCTCGGGTGGGAACGAGGGCGTCGGGTTCGCGGTGCCGATCGAGCTTGCGGCCCACTCGCTCGACGAGCTGCGAAGCAACGGCGAGGTCAAGTACGCGTATATCGGCGTGACCACCGAGCCGATCTACCCGCAGCTCGCGGACCGCCTGAATCTCCCGACCGACAGCGGAGCCCTGATCGCGAAGGTGGTTCCGGATGGTCCGGCGGACCAGGCCGGCCTGCAGGGCTCGGATCAGCAGATCCGCTTTCAGGGGCAGCAGGTCGACGCCGGCGGTGACGTCATCACCGCGATCGACGGCCAGAAGATCGTCGGGGAGTCCGACCTGCCGCGCCTGATCGCCCGCCACGACCCGGGCGACACGGTGAAGGTCCAGATAATCCGCGACGGAAAGACGCAGACCGTCGACGTCACGCTGGGCGAACGGCCAAGCGGCTGATGAAACTCGACCCTTTGGGGAATCGGGGACGCTGCGGCGGCCCTGAATTCCCAAAGCTCGCCCGGCGACCCAAACCGTGACCAAGTCGGGGCTGCCCCGCGACGTCGCGGTCGAGCTTGCGAACGCGCTGCGGAAGGAGATCGCTCCCGAGCTGGGCGGGCACGCGGGGAGGGAGCACTCGGGCGCGGGCGCCGGCGGCGACGTGACGTTCGCCATCGACGAGCGGGCCGAGGCGTTCATGGAGCGCTTCCTCGCCGAGCGCGCCCCGGACGTCGTGTTCTATTCCGAGGACAGGGGGCTGGTCTCGCCGGGGGGAGGCGAGGAATGGGTCTTGGTGGTCGACCCGATCGACGGGACCCGTCCCGCGATGGCGGGCTTCGAGGCCGCCTGCGTCTCGGTCGCGGTGGCCCCGCTGGCGACGGGGGAGCCTACGTTCGCGGACGTCCAGGTGGGCTGCATCGCCGAGATCAAGTCGGGCCGCACGTTCATCGCGGAGCGCGGGAAGGGCGTCGATCCGGTGCCCGCGCTGTCGGCGAACACCGAGCTCTCGCGGATGTTCTGGGCCTACGGGTTGCGCGGGCGTCCGGTGCGGCGGGTCGCCGAGGTACTCGGTGAGCTCATCGACTCCTCGTCAGTGGGCGGTGGCACCTTCGACCTCGGCTCCGCGACCTACGACATGACTCGGGTCGTGACCGGCCAGCTCGATGCCTACGTCGAGCCGGGATCGCGGATGATCGCCGACGTTCCTGCAATCCGGGAGGAGTTCGAACGGATCGGCGGCGGCGTCGTGCTGAACAACTCGCCGTATGACCTGGCGGCCGCGGTCCTGATCTGCGAGGAGGCCGGCGCGCTCGTGACGGACGCCTACGGGGAGTCCCTCGGGTCGCGAGGCATCCTCGGCTCCGGCGCCGACTTCCAGGTTTCATGCGTCACGGCCGCAACCCCCGATCTGCACGCGCGGATCGTCGACGAGCTCGATGCCGGCATCGAGCGGCTCGCGCAGCGGATGCGCTGAAGTCGAACCCCCGGGTTCGCCGGAAGCTATGTTGCCGCAATGCTTCAGGACGTCGCCCTGGGCGACCGTTCGCTCGCGGACTACAGCCACCTCGTGGGGCGCGGGCTGGTGGAGGAGATCCGCGAGCTCGCTGCGCCGCTCGAGGGCAAGCGCATCCTGCACGTGAGCGCGACGGCCTTCGGCGGGGGCGTCTCGGAGATCCTCTACACCCTCGTCCCACTCATGCGTGACGTCGGTCTCGATGTCCACTGGCGCGTGATCCTCGGACGTGAGGAGTTCTTCAACGTCACGAAGCTCATGCACAACTCGCTGCAGGGCGATCCCCAGACGATCACCGCCCAGCAGTGGGAGGTCTTCGAGGCGTACAACACGATGAACGCGCAGAGCCTCGACGACGACTGGGACGTGATCATCGTCCACGATCCGCAGCCGGCGGCGCTGCGCGCCTCGGCCACGAACCATGCCCGCCACTGGGTCTGGCGCTGCCATATCGATCTCTCGACTCCCAATCGCGAGACGCTCGAGCGCCTGATGCCGCTCCTGCGTGAGTACGACCAGACCGTCTACCACATGGAGCGGTACATCCCCGACGGCATGGACGGGCACGTTCGAATCATCCCGCCGGCGATCGACCCGCTCTCGCCCAAGAACATGGCCCTGACGCCCGAGGACGCGGCCTTCGTCTGCGAGCAGTTCGGGATCGACACCGACCGCCCGCTTATCTGCCAGGTCTCGCGGTTTGACCCCTGGAAGGACCCGATGGGCGTGATCGACGCGTTCCGCCTCGTGCGCGAGGAGATGCCAGAGGTCCAGCTCGCGCTCGTCGGCTCGATGGCGACGGACGACCCCGAGGGCTGGGAGTTCTTCCACCAGACCTTCAGCTATGCCGATGGCGACCCCGACATCAAGATCCTGAACAACCTGAACAACGTCGGCGCCATCGAGGTGAACGCGTTTCAGTCCCAGGCCGACGTCGTGATACAGAAGTCGCTGCGCGAGGGCTTCGGGCTCACGGTCACCGAGGCGCTGTGGAAGGTCCGCCCAGTCGTGGCCGGCAACGTCGGCGGCATTCCGCTCCAGGTGACGGATGGCCAGACCGGCTACCTCATCACCTCCGCGGAGGAGGCGGCCGAGCGCACCCTCCGGATCCTCCGCGACCCGGGGCTGGCAAAGCAGCTCGGCCGGGCGGGCAAGGAGCGAACGCGGGAGCTCTTCCTGACCCCGAGACTCCTGCGAGACTGGTTGCAGGCATTCGGAGAGATGAACCTTTGAACGACGACCCGCGCCTCGTGATCGTGTCCAACCGAGGGCCGGCGCAGTTCGAGCGGACGCCGGACGGAGAGCGCACCGTCAAGCGGGGCGGCGGCGGCCTGGTGACGGCCCTGAGCGGCCTGGTCGCGCATCGCGACGCGCTCTGGATCGCCTCCGCCATGACCGACGAGGACCTGGCCGTGAGCCGGGAGGCCGGCGGGGAGCCCGTGACGCAGGAGCTCGACGGCGTCACCTACGAGGTCGTGCTCGTGGAGAGTGACTCCGAGGCGTATGACCGCTTCTACAGCGTGATCGCGAACCCGGTCCTGTGGTTCATCCAGCACTACCTGTGGGACCTGTCGAACGCGCCGGACATTCGCCGCGAGGAGGCGGACGCGTGGGACTACGGCTACAAGGCGGTGAACGCCGACCTCGCTCGCGCGGTCCTCGCAGCCATCGCGGACCACGAGGAGCCGCTCGTGATGTTCCACGACTATCACCTCTACACGTGCCCCGCGCTGGTTCGAGAGGCCCGGCCGGATGCCATGCTCCAGCACTTCGTCCACATCCCCTGGTCGCAGCCGGACAGCTGGCGAATCCTCCCCGGCCGCATGCGCGAGGAGATCTATCGCGGTCTCCTCGCCAACGACCTCATCGGCTTTCACACCACGGCGTACTGCCGCAACTTCCTGCACTGCTGCCGGGAGCTGATGGAGCTCGAGGTCGACTACGAGCGCGGCGCGGTGCTGCACGCGGACCGCGAGACGTGGGTGCGGGCATATCCGCTCGGGATCGACGCGGGCCGCCTGGACAGGGCAGCGGAATCGCAGCAGGTCGAGGAGTACGAGCGGGAGATCCTGCGCCGCCGGCGCGATTGCATGATCCTGCGGGTCGACAGGGCGGATCTCTCGAAGAACATCCTGCGCGGCTTCACCGCCTTCGACACGTTCCTGCAGCAGCACCCGGAGTTTCGCGAGAAGGTCACATTCATCGCCCACCTGCAGCCGTCGCGGACGGACGTGCCGGAGTACGCGGAGTATCTGGAGCGGATCGAGGCGCTGGTCGCCGTCGTCAACCATCGCCATGGGACCACGGACTGGATGCCGATCGACCTCCGGATCTACGAGAACTTTCCCGAGGCCGTCGCGCGCTACAAGCACTTCGACCTCTTGATGGTGAACGCGCTGTTCGACGGCATGAACCTGATCGCCAAGGAGGCGCCCGCGGTCAACACGCGCGACGGAGTGGTGATGCTGTCGGAGAACACCGGCGCCCACGAGGAGCTGGGCGACTGCACGCTGACGGTCAACCCGTTCGACATCCAGGAACAGGCGGACACGATCTACCGCGCCCTGGTGATGGATCCCGAGGAGCGGCGCCTGCGGGCCTCCCGCCTCCGCGAGCTCGCGCGCGAGCGCGACCCG
The DNA here is from genome assembly GCA_036265555.1 of Solirubrobacterales bacterium. GTDB lineage: Bacteria > Actinomycetota > Thermoleophilia > Solirubrobacterales > 70-9 > AC-56. The sequence continues at coordinate 11,354 of DATAOX010000153.1, read as the reverse complement.
GGCGTCTGGATCTCGGAGCAGCTCGACGACATCCGGGCGAAGCGCGAAGCGATCGCGGCGGCGCGGTAGCGCCCGCCGGGCGAAACCTGACGCGGGACGCACGAGGGGGCAGGCTTTTCGCCCTGTACGCAGAAGAAACACGGGATAGGCCGCGAAAGAAGGGAGCCCGGATGTCCCCTTACGCCGAAGTGTCGGATCCAGCGCAGGAGGCGAGCGGGTGGTGGTGGCTGCTGCTGGTCCTCGGGGTCATGTGCATCGCCGCCGGGGTGATCGTGCTGGTACAGCCCGACATCAGCCTGGTGACGCTCGCCGTCATCGCCGGGATCTTCCTCCTCGTCGACGGCATCTACGACGTCGTCGTGGCCATCGCCGAGCGCGTCGAGGGCCGTGGCCTGCTGGCCGTAATCGGCGTCCTCAGCGCGATCGCGGGAATCATCCTGATCCGTCACCCGATCGAGAGCGTCGTCGCCATCGCCCTCCTGGTGGGCATCTGGCTCGTGTGCATCGGCGTCGTCCGCCTGATCAGCGCCTTCGAGCTGGCGGTCAACCGGGGTTGGAACGTGTTCGTGGCGCTGATCGAGATCGCGGCGGGGATCATCATCGTCGCCGTCCCCGACATCGGCGTGTCGACGCTGGCCATCTTCATCGGGATCGCGTTCATCCTCCGGGGACTCGCGCTCTGCGCCGCGGCATGGCTGCTCCGCGCGGTCAAGCACGACGGCGGACGCTCGCCCTCCGCCGTCACGCCCTGAGGTTTCGTCCCGCTCGGATCACACGGTCGCTCGGCGGCACTACTCGGATACTCTCGCTGCCGCGAAGCGCCAAGACGGGAACCCGATGGACGGAGAGGATGTCCGGGCAAGTCGATCCTTCACACATCATGCAGGTCGGTATGGGGTTCTGGGGTTCGAAGACTCTCCTGTCGGCGGTCGAGCTCGAGCTCTTCACCAAGCTGGGAAGCGAACCGATGACGGGTCCGCAAATCGCCGGGGCTCTTGGCTTGGATGTTCGCGCGATCCCAGACTTCCCCGATGCGCTTGTCGCCCTTGACCTGCTCGATCGCGAGGGGGAAGGGAGCGATGCGCTCTACCGCAATACCGACGCTGGAGCGGTCTTTCTGGACAAGGCGAGTCCCGCCTACATCGGCGGGGTCCTCGAGATGGCGAACGCGCGGCTGTATGGATTCTGGGGTGATCTCACCGAGGCCTTGCAGACCGGAAAGCCTCAGAACGAGGTCAAGCACACGGGCAAGGCGATGTTCGAGGAGCTCTACAGCGACGAGGCCAGGCTCGAGCAGTTCATGAACGCGATGGCGGGGATCTCCGCGGGCCCGTTCATGGCGCTGGCGGAGAAGTTTGATTTCTCGAAGTACGAGACGCTTTGCGACGCGGGCGGCGCCACCGGTCAGCTCTCGATCATCGTCGCCGACCGCCACCCCCACATGCGCTGCACAAGCTTTGACCTGCCGGTTGTCGAGCCCATCGCTACCCGCGTAATCGAAGCCGCCGGGGTGAGCGACCGCGTCAAGGCCGTAAGTGGTGATTTCTTCGCCGATCCCCTACCCGTTGCGGACGTAATCACCATGGGGCTGATCCTCCACGACTGGAACCTCGAGAACAAGATGCATCTGGTCAAGGCCGCCTACGAGGCGCTGCCGGAGGGTGGCGCGTTCATTGCAATCGAGAACATCATTGATGACGCTCGGCGCGAAAACGCGTTCGGGCTGATGATGTCGCTAAACATGCTGATCGAGTTCGGCGACGCGTTTGATTTCACGGGCAGCGACTTTGCCGGCTGGTGCAAGGAGGCCGGGTTCAAAGAGATAGACGTCGTGCCACTCGCCGGTCCCACGAGCGCCGCCATCGCGTACAAGTAGCGCGGTCATCACGTGCCGGTGGCTGTCGCTTTCCTCAGCAGGAGTGGCTTCACTCACCGCTGGCCGATCACGGTTATCCGCCGGACCCGGGACTGACCGCGCAGGTACGGATAGCCCCGCTGGCTCGGGACCACGGCGCGGAACCTATAGCGCCGCCGGCCGGTCGTGGCGTGGAAGCGATACCGAGTTCGGTAGACGCCGTCCGCGTTTGCGCGGCCGTTTCGCACCTCGACCCAGCGGTGGTCCGCGCGGGCCTGGATTCGAACCCAGCGGCCCTCCGCGGCGGGGCCCTGCAGCTCCACCGTGAACCAGACCCGCTGGCCGTTGTGCAGCACCCCCTTTGGGCGCAGGATGAGCCGTGGGTGCGCGCGAACGCGCAGCCGAAGGTGGCGCTCGGCCACGTCGGCATGGGTCCACCAATAGGCGACGCGCACCTGCCGGCTCGGGCCCTGCGCCAGCTCCGTCGCGAAGCGGCCGTCGGCGTCCGTGGTCGGGGTTGCGACGACGCGCTCGAGCGCGCCGGCGATCGGGACTCGCGTCGCGACGCACACCCTCGCCCCCGCTACCGCTGTGCCGCTCGCGGCGAGGAGCCGGCCCCGAATCGCGATCGAGGGCCTTCGCTCATCCGGAGGTCGCTCGCGGATCAGCTGCGCCTGCAGCTGCGAACCGGGGCCCGTGTGCGAGATCGGGCACAGGTTGTCGACCCTGATGCGACGTGTGGTGCACGCGCGGTTTGCGAGGGTGCCGATCGCGTAGTCGGATGAGCAGGCCCGAAGCACGTTCACGCCCTGGTGAAAGGGTCCCGCCGCCGTCTGCAATCTCCAGGTCGTGTGCGCGCGTTGTGGACAGGGACGCATGCGCAGGGCCCAGCCATCCTCGATCCGGCACCGGGGGGTGGAGGCGGTCACGGGCTGGCCGTTCACGTCCAGGAGGAAGCGGTGAACCCCGCCGCCGACGTCCTGGGCGTCGACCGTCAGCGGCTGCACTCCGCGTTTGCTTCCGGGCTGAAGCGCGGCACCGCCGACCGCGATCGTCGGGCGGGTGTGATCGGCCAGCTCCAGGGCGATGCGCTTGATCCGGATCCGGGCCTTTCTTCCGCGACCACAGCCGTTCACCCGATGGCACGAGAGTCTCGCGGTCAGGATGCGGGCGGGGCTCGTAAACCGCGACCGTTCCATCCCGGGGTCGGGCGAGGCGAACGCCTGAGCGGCGCCAATCGGTGGAACCGCCAGGAGCTGAGGGAGGTAGCCGCCGCCCCCGTGCCCGGCGGCGCTCACCCCCAGCCGTGAGATGACCGTCCCGCCCGGCGCGTGCATCGTCCAGGCACCCCAGCGACCGTCGCCGGTGCGCTTGCCGACGTGCCGGATGCCGAGCCCCGGCTGGTTTGTCCCGCAACCGGCCTCGGAGACGTAATGAACTGAGGTGCGCTCGAAGGTCACGTCGGCATGTCGGGCGCCCAGCTGCGGATTGCAGATCGCGACCCGATAGGGGCCCGCGCCCGCCACCGGGGGTGTGAGGAGGGCGGTTGCCAGCGCGATGATCGTGGCGAGGCCGATTTGCCCGGTGCCGCCGCTGACAGGCTTCGATCCCCCCATCGCGCTCAGTGCTCGAACCCAAACTCGGGGCGGCCGTTCTGACCGCGGCCGCCAGCGTCGGCAGGCCCTGGCTCGGACGGCGGTGCCGCGGAGCTCGTCGGCACGGGGGCCGGGGCCGGCGCCGGCGGAGAAGAGGAGTCGGCCGGCGTCGGGGTGGGGGCCGGTACGGAAGATGCTGATGGGGCGGAAACTTGGGGCGCGGGTGGGGCCGGGACGGGGGCTGCGGCGGGCGTCGGCTCGGGGGCCGAAGCTTCATCGTGCTTCGGCTGTGGCGCACGATGGCGATGAGCCGGTTCGGTGTCGCGACCTCGCTCCGGTCGGGCACGGTCCCGACGGTCGCGCGGAGCGCGGGACGGGCGTCGTGACGCATCGCGGCCGGCGCTCAACGACGCGGCCGCCGCGCCGGCGCCGACGTGGGCGAGTCCGACGTCCGCCGGCAGGGGCGGCGGCTCCGGGCGCTGGAGCAGGGTCGGCAGGCCGGCGAGAAGCGCTATGCACGCGACCACGGCAACCGCAAGCTTGGCCACGCTCTGCCACCGGATTCGCGTTCCCTTGCCCATCTATGCCCGCGAACCCCGGACGCGGGTGCGCCGCCCCCCGGTCGCTATAGTCGTCCGCCGGTTTTGACCACCGCAACAGACACCGAATACGAGCTCGTCCTCATGCTCGATCCGGAAGTGCCCGACGAACGGCGCGACCAGATCGCGGACGAGACTCGTACGCGGATCGAATCCGGAGGCACGCTCAAGCACGACACCTCCTGGGGAATGCGAAAGCTCGCCTACGAGATCCGCCAGCGCACCGAGGCCGATTACCGGCTGTTCCGGTTCGAGGGAGAGGGTGGCGTCCTCGACGACCTGAACCACAGCCTCCGCATTGCCGACGGCGTCCTGCGCTTCCGAGTCTTCAAGGTCGATCCGACCTCGCCGGCGATCGTCCCGCCGCCCGCGCTCGGGACCTCCTCGGGTGGCCAGCGGCCCCCGCGCCGCCAGGAGGCTCCCGCACAGCAGCCCCAAGCGGCGCCCGAGGAGGGACCGTCGGCGCCGGCTGCCGCCGCACCGGAGCCCGCCGAGTCGGCGGCCGAGGAAGCTGCCGCCGAGGAGTCCGCCGAATCGGGCTCAGGGCCGCCCGAGTAGCCGCCGCCTCGCGGATCTAAAGCCGCTCGTTGCGCCTTCCTGTCCTCCCAGGGGGAGAGACGCGCCGCCCGCGTCCTTAGACTGGCAAACCGATAAGCGAACGAGGAAGGTGCTGATTCAGTGGCAGGTACCAATATCAACAGAGTCATCCTGACGGGGAACCTGACGAAGGACCCGGAGCTCCGGAGCACACCGGGAGGAACGCCGGTCTGCAACCTACGGGTGGCGGTGAACAGTCGCCGCAAGAACGCGAGCGGTGAGTGGGAGGACAAGCCGAACTACTTCGACGTCACCGTGTGGGGCGCCCAGGGTGAGAACTGTGCGACCTACCTCTCAAAGGGGCGCCCGGTCGCGGTCGATGGGCGCCTCGACTGGCGCGAGTGGGAGGCGCAGGACGGCGGCAAGCGCCAGAGCGTCTCGATCATTGCGGACTCGGTCCAGTTCCTGGGGAGCCGCGAGGGCGGTGGGGCATCGCAGGGCAACGGAATCACCGCACGCTCCGACGTCCCGGCCGACACCTCGGACTTCGAGCAGGCCGAGCCCATCGGAGCCGGCTCCACGGGCGACGACATCCCCTTCTAGGCCGGAACCTCAGATCGGCTCGCGGGCGCGTGCTCGCGCGCCCCGGCTATCATGCGCTCCCTCGCGCCGCCTCCTCCGATGGGCGGCGCGCGTGCGATGTGATGAGCGACGCAACCCCCCACCAGAGCGACTGATGGCGCGACGGCAGCGAGGTGCCACCGCGGGCCCCGGTGCGACCGGTGGTGGTCGCAGGCGCCCGCGCGGCGCCGATCGGTTCCGTCCGCGCAAGTACACGCGGATCAACGTCGATCACATCGACTACAAGGACCTGACGACGCTGCGACGTTTCATCTCCGACCGAGGAAAGATCCGCTCACGCCGGGTGACGGGGCTGTCGCGGCGCCATCAGCAGCAGCTTGCGCTCGCCGTCAAGCGGGCGCGCGAGATCGCGCTGCTCCCCTACGTGGGCGAGCGATAGCGCGAGGGCCGCGATGGCGCAGGCGATCCTCCTCAAGGACGTCAAGGACCTGGGCGAGGCCGGCGAGGCGGTCGACGTCTCCCCCGGTTACCTCCGGAATTACCTCCAGCCCCGTAAGCTCGCGCAGCCTGCGACCGCCGCCTCGCTCGAGGACGCCAGGCGCCGCCGCGAGGCCGCCGAGCGTGCGACCCGGGAGGCCGCCGAGCGGGCCGAGGAGACGGCGGCGCTCCTCTCGAAGACCGTGCTCACCATCCCGCACCGCGCGGGCGAGGACGGGAAGCTCTACGGCTCCGTGACCACCAAGGAGATCGCCGACGCGATCGGCGAGGCGCGGGGCCTGCGGATCGACCGCAAGAAGATTCGCCTCGAGGATCCCATCCGCGAGACCGGCACCTACATGATCGACGTGGAGCTGTCGGGCGGCTCGACGGCGCGCATCAAGACGATCGTCGCCGAGGAGAAGTAAGCCCTAGCTCCGGCGAGCGCGCGGAGGTCCAGCCACACGTCTTTCGCGCCATTTGCGGGAACGCCCCCTGCGCCCAGTCCGCCCCTGTGCTTTGCTCGCCGCAGGGGCGAATCCGCCGCCGCCGGTTCTCTAATTGACGGAGCGCATGCGCTCCGACACGAGCAACAAGGGGCTGACGCCCCCGAATCCAGAACCACCAACGACACCAGCCAGTTTCGGGGCTGAAGCCCCTCACCCACACCACCCTATGGCGACCGCCGAGACCCACGTCCCGCCGCAGAACCTCGAGGCCGAGGCCTCGGTCCTGGGCGCGATGATGGTCTCCGACGGCGCGATCGCCCCGGTGATCCTCGACGTCCGCCTGCAGGGCGAGGACTTCTACCGGGAGCGCCACCGGATCGTGTTTCGGGGAATCACCGGGCTCTACGAGCAGGGCGAGCCGGTGGACGCGCTCACGGTCTCCGAATTCCTCGCGCAGCATGGCGAGCTCGCTGAGGCCGGGGGCAAGGAGACGGTCTCCGAGCTCGCCTCCACGGTTCCCGTGCCGGGCAACGCCCGCCACTACGCGCAGATCGTCAAGCAGAACTCGCTGCTCCGCCGCCTGCTCGCTGCCTCGCAGCGGATCCAGAAGTCCGTCCACGAGCGCGAGGGTGATCCCGACCAGCTCGTCGAGCGCGCCGAGAGCCTGCTGTTCAAGGTCGCGCACGAGGAGCGGGCGAGCGACTTCCGCAGGGTGGCCGAAGTCCTTGGCGATGAGATCGATCGCCTGGAGAAGCTGGCCAGCGGCGATCAGACGATCACGGGCACGCCGTCGGGGTTCCGCGACCTCGACGCGAAGCTGGGCGGCTTTCAGCCTGGCAACCTCGTCGTCATCGCCGCCCGCCCCTCGCTTGGAAAGTCGGCGCTCGTCTGCAACATCGCCGAGAACGTCGCGTCGAAGTACAAGAAGCCGGTCGCGTTCTTCAGCCTCGAGATGTCGGAGGCGGAGCTCGCCCACCGCTTCATCTCTTGCCGCTCGCGAATCCCCAACGACAAGCTGCGCAAGGGAAACGTCGCCGCGCGCGATTGGCCACGGGTCGTCCGCGCCTGCAACGAGCTCGAGCAGGTTCCGCTCTGGCTCGACGATTCCTCCGATCTCAGCCTGCTCGAGCTACGCGCGAAGGCGCGACGGCTGGCGGCGAGCGAGGGCGGCCTGGGGCTGGTGATCGTGGATTACCTCCAGCTGATGCGCGCGGAGGACCCGCGTGCCAACCGGGTCGAGCAGGTGGGCCAGTTCAGCCGCGGCATGAAGATCCTGGCACGCGAGCTGAACGTCCCGGTGATCGGCATCTCCCAGCTCTCGCGCGCTCCGGAACAGCGGCCGGGCGGGCGCCCGATGCTGTCGGACCTACGCGAGTCGGGCTCGATCGAGCAGGATTCGGACGTCGTCGTCTTCATCTACCGGGCCTCGAAGTACGACGACGACGCCGATCCGAGTGAGGCCGATCTGATCATCGCGAAGCATCGGAACGGGCCCACGGGAGACGTCCCCGTCGTGTTCCTGGAGCAGTACCCGCGGTTCGTCGATCGGGCTCGCGGGGCCGAGCCGGGCATCGAGCAGAAAGCCGGTGAGGGTCCGCCGCTGATCGATCTGGCGGACGACTTCGCCGACGAAGCGTGAGCTCGGCGCCGCGACCGATGCGCCTGACGGGCTCGGGGCCGAACGCCGAGTCGGCCTGCCCGCTCGGCGTCTGCGACGGGTCGGGGTGGATCCTCGGCCCGGAGGACGTCGCCCGGCCGTGCGAGTGCCGCGAGCGACGGATCGCCCGGCGGCGAGCTCGTGGGGTGGCGTCAGCGATCCCGCGCAAGTACCGGACGGTGAGCTTCGACGCTCCGCCCGTCTCCGATATGGCGCGTGATCCGTCTCGGGCGCCGGTCTTTCGGGCGGTCAAGGACTTCGTCGTATCGATCGACGAGCGCCTCGCCGAGGGGCAGGGGTTGTGGCTCATGGGCGACGTCGGGACGGGCAAGACCACGCTCGCGATGCTCGTCTCCAAGGCCGCGGTCGAGGGCGGCAACACAGTCGCGATCTACTCGCTTCCGCGCCTTCTCTCACGCATCCGGCGCACCTACGATGCCGAGGCCGGCGAGCAGTCCTACCTGGAGTTCTTCGAGCGCCTCACCGAGGTGGATCTGCTCCATATCGACGACCTCGGCGCCGAGAAGCGAAGCGACTGGGTGCTCGAGCAGCTCTACGCGATCATCAACGAGCGCTACGAGACGCAGCGGTCGGTCGTGGTGACGACGAACCTGAGCCAGGAGGAGCTCGAGCAGCAGATCGGCCCGCGGACGGTCTCACGGCTCGTTGAGATCTGTAACGACCCCCTGCCCCTGTTCGGCCACGACATGAGGTATTCCGTTTGATGTCCGTCGCGCTTCCGCTCCGCGGCGGCGAGTGCCTGATGCGGCCTGAGGTTCGCTCGGCCTGCGCCTAAACGCCGCTTGCGTCCCTCATAATCATCGGCCGTGCCCGGAATCGTGATCGTGGGCGCCCAATGGGGCGACGAGGGCAAGGGAAAGCTCACCGACCTGCTCGCCGAGCAGGCCGAAGTCGTCGTGCGCTTTCAGGGCGGCAACAACGCCGGACACACGATCGTCCGCGACGGCCAGGAGTTCAAGTTCCATCTGATCCCGTCGGGGATCCTCTATCCGGGGAAGACGTGCGTGATCGGAAACGGCGTGGTGATCGACCCGGCGGTGTTGATCGGCGAGCTGGAGGCTCTGCGTCGTCAGCGCATCGACGTGAGCGGGCTTCGGATCTCGGCGAACGCGCACCTGATCATGCCCTACCACGTGATGCTCGACACGGCGGGCGAGGCGAAGCTCGGGAAGCTCGAGATCGGCACGACCAAGCGCGGGATCGGGCCGTGCTATTCGGACAAGGCCGCCCGGCTCGGCATCCGGGTGCAGGACCTCCTCGACGCGAAGATCCTGCGCAAGAAGATCATGGCCGCGCTCGAGCCGAAGAAGCAGATGCTGCGACCGTTCGCGAAGGACCCGCGCCTGGATCTGCACGCGATGACCGAGGAGTACCTCCGCTACGGGCACCGCCTGGAGCCCTTCATCGCCGACACGGCACACCTCTGCTGGGAGGCACTCGACGCCGGCCGCACCGTGATCTTCGAGGGCGCTCAGGGGACGCTCCTCGACCTGGACCACGGCACCTATCCGTTCGTGACGTCATCGAACCCGATCGCCGGTGCCGCCTGCGTGGGCGCCGGCGTCGGCCCCGCGGACATCCACGAGGTGTGGGGCGTCGCCAAGGCGTACACGACCAGGGTCGGGGCGGGCCCGTTCCCGACCGAGCTCGACGACGAGCTCGGCGCCTACATCCGCGAGCGCGGGGGCGAGCGCGGCACGACGACGGGCCGGGATCGCCGGACGGGCTGGATCGACCTCGTCGCCCTTCGCTACGCGGCGCGCCTGAATCGCCTGTCGGCCCTCGCCGTGACCAAGCTCGACGTCCTCGCCGGGATCGACCCGATTCGCGTCGCGGTCCGCTACCGCTCGAGCGAGGGTGCGCGCCTGGACGAGCTCCCCTATCACCAATCGGTGCTCCACGCGGCCGAGCCCGAGTACGAGGACCTTCCGGGCTTCGAGAGCGAGATCGGTGCGTGCCGCAACGAGTCGGAGCTGCCGCGCGAAGCGCGCGATTACCTGGACTTCGTGGCTGAGGGCATCGGCGTGCCGATCCGCCTGGTCGGCGTCGGTCCAAGCCGCGACCAGGTCATCTGGATGGGCGAGCCCGAGCGCCACCTGCGGGCCGCCTAGAGAGGCCCGCGCCGGGCGCTCGACGCCGCGGACCTCCGATCTGCGGGTCGGGGACCGAGTCCATCGCACGCGGCATTCGGGCCGGCGCCGCCAAATAGACTCAGCCGCCATGTTCGAGAAGGTCCTGGTCGCCAACCGGGGGGAGATCGCGATCCGCGTGATGCGCACTCTGAAGGAGATGGGGATCGTCTCGGTCGGCGTCTATTCGGAGGCGGATCGTGACACGCCCCACGTCGCCGAGGCCGACGAAGCGCACCTGCTCGGGCCGGAGGTCCCGGCTGAGAGCTACCTGAACATCGAGAGGCTTCTGGAGGCCGCTCGGAGCGCCGGCGCCCAGGCGATTCACCCCGGCTACGGCTTCCTTGCGGAGAACGCCGACTTCGCCCGGGCGTGCCAGGAGGCCGACCTCGTGTTCATCGGCCCACCGGCGAGCGCGATCGAGGCCATGGGGTCCAAGACGCGTGCGCGCGAGCTCATGGCCGAGGCCGGGGTGCCCATCGTCCCGGGCACGACCTCGCCGGCCGAGACCGTGGCCGAGGCGAAGCAGCAGGCCAAGGACATCGGCTACCCGATCGCCTGCAAGGCGGCCGGCGGGGGTGGGGGCAAGGGCTTTCGCGTGGCCGCCTCCGAGGGTGAGCTCGAAGACGCGTTCGAGGGTGCATCGCGAGAGGGCGAGAAGTTCTTCTCGGATCCGAGGGTCTATCTCGAGCGTTACCTGGAGGACCCGCGGCATGTCGAGGTGCAGGTGCTGGCGGACTCGCACGGCAACGTGATCCACCTCGGCGAGCGCGACTGCTCGATCCAGCGCCGCCATCAGAAGCTGATCGAGGAGGCTCCGGCACCCCACGTCGACGAGGAGATGCGGAAGCGGATCGGCAAGATCGCCACGGACGCCGCGGCCGCAGTGGGCTACCGCTCCGCCGGGACGGTCGAGGGGCTTCAGGCCGGCGACGAGTACTTCTTCCTGGAGATGAACACGCGGGTCCAGGTCGAGCACTGCGTCACCGAGATGGTCACCGGCATCGACATCGTCCGCGAGCAGATTCTGATCGCCGACGGCGCGGAGCTCTCGATCGCCCAGGGTGACGTCGAGCTGCGCGGTCATGCGATCGAGTGCCGGATCAACGCCGAGGCCGCGCACAAGAACTTCGCGCCGGCGCCCGCGACGATCACTTACTACGTGGAGCCCGCCGGGCCGGGCGTTCGCGTGGATTCGGGTGTCCGCGCCGGATCCGAGGTCACACCGCTCTACGACCCGATGGTCGCGAAGCTGATCGTCTGGGACGTCGACCGCGATCGCGCAACGGCGCGAATGCTGCGCGCGCTCGGGGAGTACGAGATCGGCGGAGTCACGACGCTGATCCCGTTCCACCGGGCGATCCTCGCCACCGATCAGTGGCGGAACGCCGAGACCGCGCGGGACCTGATCGGTGATCGCAAGTGGCTGAAGTCCCTGGAGCCGGAGCCGGCC